>CAYWNK010000270.1:0-8470 GCA_964459495.1 uncultured Planctomycetaceae bacterium | reverse complement strand
CCTCCCCACGGCCCCGTTCCCGACCGCGCACCGCTCTCTTGGCGGGTCGAGCGCGCACTCGAGCCCCAGGCCCAGGCGGCCCAGGCCGACGACGCCCGCCGACAGCTGATCAGCCGCGCGAAGCGCAAACTCGGCCGGGCCAAGGGTCTTGTCGCAGGCCTCGTCCAGCGCGCGGCGGCCGGCGCCACCTCCGAGCGTGTGCGCCAGGATGGAGAACTCCTGAAGGCCGCCATGGGCCAGCTCAAGCGCGGTATGGAGTCGATTGAGCTGCAGGACTGGTTCGCCGAGGACGCCGCCCCCCGGCGCATCACCCTCGACCCGCGCCGCAGCCCCCAGGAGAACGTTCAGAAGTACTTCGATCGCTTCCACAAACTCGAGCGCTCGCGGGCCAGCGTGGCCGAAGAACTCGCCCGCGCCGAGGCCAAGGTGGCGGCCCTGCAGGAGGTACTGGCGAGTGCCGAAGAAGCCGATGACCCAGCCGCCCTCGACGCAGCTGCGGTGCAACAGGGACTGCTGGACCCCCGGCAACAGGCCGATCAGCGCAAGCGCAAGGCCCCGGCTCCGCGCCTCCCCTATCGCGTCTTCGAGGTAGCCGGCGGCTACGAGGTCCGGGTGGGCCGCACCGCCAAGGACAACGACGATCTCACCTTTCGCCACGCCCGCGGAAACGACATCTGGCTGCACACGGCCGAAAGCCCCGGTAGCCACGTGATCCTGCGCAAGGAGAAGCACCAGGACCCCCCCCAGGAGGCCATCCTCGAGGCCGCTTTCCTGGCGATCCACTTTTCGCCCCTCAAGGAATCGGTCCGCACCACCGTCCACGTGGCACCGCGCAAGTGCGTCCACAAGCCCCGCGGAGCCAAGGCTGGCCTGGTCACCCTCTCGGGGGGCCGAATCCTCGAAGTTCGCATGCAACACGCGCGCGCTGAAGAACTAGTGCGCGCTGCCCGGGGCCGCTCCGACCTGCCCGGTGCCCCCCCCTCTTGAAGCCCGCTTGCTTTACCCTGCACCCATGATCGCCCTCCGGACCGCCTGCGGCATGCTCGCTCTGTCCCTGTTCAGCGCCTGCAGCTCTACCCCCCCGGGGGAGCTCACCAAGAAGCAGAAGCTGGACTTCTACATGGAGAACGCCGGCCGCTACTACGAGTTAGGTGAGGTCAACCGCTGTCTCGATCAGGTCACGCGCGGCCTAGAGATCGACCCCGACAACGAGCGCTTCCTGCTGATGAAGGGTCGCTGTCACCAGATCCGCGGCACCTCCGACGACATCGCGATCGCCGAGACGCTCTTCCGCGAGCACCCCGCGCAGGACGATTACCGCATTCAGCTTGGATTGGCCGGAGCCCTTGAGCGCAAGGGCGTCCTCTTCGACGTCTCGGGTCGTGAGATTCGCTCGGGCGATCGCTACACGCCGGCCAAGGACCCCGAAGCGCGCGCCGACGACCTCGCTGAACGCGCGATCGAAGCCTGGGAGGAATCCGCCGAGCACTACGCCCTCGCCGCGGAGTACTACTCCGGCGGCTTCGAAGCCCTCAACGGCCAGATGCGTGTCACCCGCTTCCTCGGTCAGAACGACCTGGCCCTCGAACATGCGCGCGCCTTGATCGAATCCATCCGGACCTCCAACAGGCTCTTCCGGACCCAGGAAGAGGAGCAGGAAGCCAAGGGCGAATCGACGGTCGACACACGTCGCACGCTGCTCGACAACCAGGAGCTCGAGGTCTGGATCCGACTTGAGATCGCTGAGATCCTGAAGAGCCAAGGCCGTGACCAAGAGGCCCTTGAAGAACTCGACATCGCCTACGGGCTCGAGCCGGACATCAAGGACCTGCACTCGCGCCGTGGGCAGCTGCTCTTCGAAATGGGCCGCTATGAACGGGCGAAGAGTGCGCTTGAGCGCTTCCTCAAGCTGTCGGAAGATCCCTTCGATCACCCCGACATTCAGCGCACATACGAACTGATCCACCAGTGCGACGTAGCGCTGGCGGAAGGCCAGTAACCAGCGGGATCTTTCCCAGCAGATCCGGACCATTCTTGGGGTGTCGTTCCTCTGGTGAGGATCGACTCCCCGAGCGAACGCACGCTGGTGCCCCTGCCGCTGCTCCAACTCGCGGGTTCTCGCAGCCCACGGATGCTGGGCCGGCCAGCGGGGCCATGGAGTTGCAGTCGGCAGTGCAGATCAGGCGCTTCTGGCGCTGAAACCAGCCGCCTCGTATAGGATGCAGGATCTCAACAGGAACTGCTGGTGACCAAGGATCCAGCCCTGCCAACCGCCCCACACCTGCTCAACACCTAGAACGCTCCTATGAGGATTGCCATTCTCGCCGCCGCGCTTGCCACATCCGCCGCCGGCCAAACCACCGCCGCCAACGCTGATCAAACCGCCCAATCCTGGGCCCTTGCCACGTCCGTCCTGGGCGGCCAGCCCGCGTCCCAGGTACAAAGCCCCCAGAGCAGCGCTTTGGCCGGAGCCGGTTGCTACGACATCGATGATGGCCTTTCCAACGATTCCATCGGCCTTGTGGCCGGCGGTGAACTGGCCTGGATGACCGGCTTCAACGCCAACGGCGGAAGCGATGTGATCACCGAGATCTCGACCACCTTCGGCAGCACGGCCGGGGCGACGGTCCCGGCCAACCAGCCCGTCGAGATCGCCATCTGGGATGATCCGACCAACGACATGGACCCGACGGACGCGGTCCTTGTGTTCAGCGTCGCCGGCGTCAGCGCGAATGAGAACTCCGACACCTTCAACGCCTACGCGATCCCCAGCGTCGCTGTCAGCGGCGTGTTCTTCATCGGGGTTTCGATCAACGGCGCAGCGGGTGAGTTCCCGGCCCCGCTGGACCTGGACTCGGCCGCTGTCGGTCAAACCTGGGTGGTCGGCAGCACGCTCGGCCCCGACACGCTCGATCTCACGAACCTGACGGCAAACGACGTTCCTCCCCTCGACCTTGGCGCCATCGGCTTCCCCGGGGCATGGATGCTTCAGGCAGAGGGCACCAGCTGCGGCCCGCTTGGGCAGAACTACTGCACGGCGAACGGCAACTCGGTCAGCGCCTCCGGCTCCATCATGTCGCTTGCCGGCTCCGACTCCCTCGCCGTGATGGACCTGACCCTCAACGCATCGAACGCCCCCGCCGGACAGCCGGGACTGTTTTTCTACGGTCCGAACCAGGTCAACGCCCCCCTTGGCTGCGGCCAGATCTGCATCGGTGGTAGCCTCGTGCGCCTACCCGTCGTGTTCGAGAACGCGGGCACCTACAGCTTCGACGTGGACTTCGGCGTCTCCGGCACCGACTTCGCCACCCTCGGCACCGTGAACTTCCAGTGCTGGTACCGCGACCCCGCCAACAGCGGCGCCTGCGGCGACACCTTCAACCTGTCCGACGGCATCGAGATTACCTTCATGCCGTAGGTCGAACAGGAACGACCCCCGTTCCTCCGCAGCGTCCCCGGCCAGCGCCGGGGACGCTGTTTTTTTTTTGGGGAGCGAAGGCCCATCCACGCGCCCGTACAGAAAACCCCGAACATCGCCAGGGCCTGGAAGTCACCAGGACAAGGGAATTGAGCTCCCCGCGCTGCCCCTGCTCCCTTCCATACCGAACAGCCTGCACGCCGCAGACATCGACTCCGACGGCCTGCGCGACGTGTTGGTCACGAGCCGGGGCGGAATCTCTGTCAGCGCCTGGTTCGGCACTCCGAGCGGAGCCCTCGGTCCGGAGATCCCCGTAGCGAGCGGATTCACCTTGCCCGTTGTTCCTGCTGCACGATGAATTCCCACTCACCCTGCTAGACACCAAGGTCCTGCCCTTCGATCCGGGCGGTTCCGTCGACCTCCTCACGCTCCGCAGCTTCGGCACGGCCTACTTCAGCAGGGACCGTCTCCAACTGCACCGACGCTCTCGAGGTTCAGTTCTAGGGACTCACGCCCCGTTTGCCGTCCTCAAGTCCCGCACGGCTAGCCTCGACACTCGCAGCGCTGAGTCCGCCCCGTCAAAACGAGCGAACCAGGGTCGCACCGAACAGCAGGATCGCTCCCTCCCCCACATCCTCGCCGTCGGTGTCGACATTGATTTCCGCGCCTAGCCCGAGGATCCACTCCACGCGCCAATCCGATTTGCCTAGCCGCATGCCGTACCCGAGTTCGAAGGAGGGCTGCAAGACTGTGATGTCCGTCGAGCCCGAGCGTCGAGACGCCGTCCCCGGATCATCCACCCAGTCGATGTCCAGGCTCCATAGGTCCACGCGCGCGCCCCACAGCCAGCCCTCCCGGGACGGCCCCAGGTAGCTGCGGTAGCCCACACCGCCCCCGAAGCCGCCTCCGCTCTCGTCATCGTGCTCCCCAAAGTCCTGGCGATCGGTGAAGTTGCCGGCTACGCGCGCCGTCAGGGCTGAGCGGTCGTCGATTTCCCACTGGCCGTGCAAGCCGGGAATGATGCCTGCGGGGTAGGCCTCGACTTCAACACCGAGTGCTGGACGGTTGCTCACACACGCGCTCAGCGCGGCAGCCACGAGGGCCAGGCCGAGCGCTTGAAAAACGGGGAGAACGCGGTGAGTAGAGCTGACGGACATGGGATGCCCCCAGGGGCGTGCGGGGTAAATGGGGGCCCAAGGATATCCGCCCTACCGATCGACTTCTGCCGGCTTTCGGGTTGATGCGGTCAGTTCCCGTGTTCACCAGGCCGCCCGGCCAAAGACGATGCGCCCGTAGCCGTCCGCTTCGAATAGGCAACCAACCGTATTCGGACCGAGCGCAACCAGGCACGAATAGGCGCTGCTGCCTGCGTAGAGCAGGCGGGCTTCGGGCCAGGTAAGCCCCTCGTCGAAGCTCACGCGCAGGGTCATCCGCTCGCGCTTGGATTCCGACGCAGCGTTGCTAAAAACCAGCACTCCCGGCTCGTCGTCCGCTGGCAGCCGGAGACGGCGCAGGCTTGCCTGGCAGATGGGATCCGGCAGCGCTGGCTCGTGGCGTTGGCCCGACCAGGACTCGCCACCGTCGTCGGAGAAGCACACCTGGCGCACTCGCTGCTTGCGGCCGGCTGCTGCGCATGTTGAGCAGCAGCCGGCCGCCGTGCAGCTCCACGACCTCGCACTCGTTCACCTGGGGCCCCGGGGATCGACCTCCGAGGCGCCAGGTCTGGCCGTGGTCATCGGAGACCACGACGTGGCTGTAGTAGTGCGTGCCCTTGGAGCCAGGCTGCTTATGGTCGCAAGGGATCACAAGCCGGCCTGCGTGCTCGCCCTCACCCAGCTGAATTCCAGCCCCGGGGCCGGTGGCGTACCAAGACCATGCCGTGTCCTTGACCTCGGCTGTGATCTCCGTCATCGGCGTCCAGCTTGCTCCCCCATCGGTCGAGGACGTCACGAAGACGCGGCGCGAATCGCGGCCATGCCCCGGCGCGATATTCGACTCGTGGATCGAACCTGCGTTCCAGGTGGCGAGCAGCCACACGCTTCCGGTCACGCGGTCGACCACCGCGCATGGATTCCCGCAAACGTTGGCTCCGTCATCCCAAATCACCTGCGCCCCGGACCAGCTGGCGCCACCGTCGAGAGAACGCTTGAGCAAGAGGTCGATGTCGCCAGTGTCGGAACCTGAGCCCTTGCGCCCCTCGGCAAAGGCAAGCAGTTCTCCACCCTTGCCCCGCACGATGCTTGGGATGCGGTAGGTGTGGTAGCCGTCTTCACCGGACACGTAGACGTCCTGAAGAGCCACCGGCTCCTGCGCAGACTGACCGGCTACCGCTGCGGACTGGCAGAGGCTGAGAGCTACGGCGAATGCGAACATGCGGATTGGAATTGTCGGAACCGGGGGCAGGGCGAACGTTGCGGCCTAGGGGTCCGGCCGAAAACACCGCGCGGGCGAGGTGCGGGCGATTCGACTCGAATCAAGGCGCCGGAATCCGTGCATGGTCGGCTCCATTCGCGGATTCTGGCAACGCAGAGTCGGGTCGAATCAGCCGTGCCTCGCCTGCGCGGGGTTTTCGGCCGGGCCTCTAGGATGGGCAAAGCCCAGGAGGCCGCAAAGGGTCTACCCAATTCCATCCTGTCCGCGCACACCGCGGAGTGACTCCACCACATGAATTCTCAGCCACCTGCCCCGCTCCTCATCCGTTGGGTCCTGCGTGGAATCGGTTCACTGGTTCTCTGCCTTCCGGCAGCCCCCGCAGTCGACGGCTCCCACCATGACCTCGTCATCTACGGAGGGACTAGCGCGGGGATCATCGCCGGCCTCCAGGCCCTGCGACTGGGCAAGACGGTGGTGGTCATCGAGCCAAGCCAGCGCGAGGGTGGGCTCACCACAGGTGGCTTGGGGCAAACCGATATCGGCAACAAGGGAGCGATCGGTGGTCTAGCACGGGAGTTCTACGGTCGCATCGCGGACCACTACGCTGAGCCAGACGTGTGGACATGGCAGGAATCCGAGGACTACCGAGACGGGGGACAGACCCGAACGGCGGATGGCGAAAAGACGATGTGGACCTTCGAGCCCAGCGCTGCCCTCTCGGTCTTTCGGAAATGGAGCGCCGAGGCCGGCCTTGAGCTGGTCAGAGGAGAGCGACTGAACCGCCCCTCAGGGGTCACGATGGACGATGGACGGATCTCCGCGATCGCCATGGAGTCCGGGCGCACCTTCCACGGGACGGTCTTTCTCGACTGCACCTATGAGGGCGACCTCATGGCCGCTGCCGGCGTGAGCTACACCGTCGGACGGGAGAGCGCTGCGCAGTATGGCGAGGACCTGAACGGGATCCAGACGGCGCAGGCGAAGTACCACCAGTTCGTGGATGGGGTTGATCCCTATGTGGTCCCCGGAGACCCCGAAAGCGGATTGTTGCCCTTCATCGAACCGGATGGTCCGGGATCCGAGGGAGCAGCCGACACGCGCGTGCAGGCCTACTGCTTTCGCATGTGTCTCACCGACCATCCCGACAACCGCATTCCCTTCCAGAAACCCGAAGGATACTCCGCTGACTGGTACGAGCTCTTGCTGCGCAACTATGAGGCAGGCGAAACGGGACTCCCCTGGATCAACTCGGCCATGCCCAATCGCAAGACCGACACGAACAATCGGCTTGGGTTTTCCACCGACTTCATCGGCCAGAACTATGCCTGGCCGGAGGCGAGCTACGACGAGCGCGATCTGATCAGGCAGCGACACTTGCTCTACCAACAGGGACTCATGTGGACGCTCGCCAACCACCCGCGCATGCCGGAGCCGATTCGCAGCCAAATCGCGCAGTGGGGCGTCTGCAAGGATGAGTTTCCCGAGGGTTCCGGCTGGCAGGACCAGCTCTACGTCCGCGAGGCCCGGCGCATGGTCGGCGACTTCGTCATGACCCAGAAACACTGCCAGCAAGAGGCAAGCGTCGAGGACCCCATCGGCATGGGGGCCTACACGATGGACTCGCACCATGTGCAGCGCTACGTGGACCGGGACGGCCACGTACGCAACGAGGGAGATGTGGAGGTCGGTGGATTCCCCCCCTACCCGATCAGCTTTCGGTCCCTGCTCCCGAAGGCGAGCGAGTGCAGCAACCTGCTGGTCCCCGTCTGCCTATCCGCGAGCCACATGGCCTTCGGCTCCATCCGAATGGAGCCCGTGTTCATGGTCTTAGGGCAGTCCGCGGCCACGGCTGCAGGCCTGGCCATCGATGGCGACACAACAGTCCAGGGTGTGGACTACGAACGCTTGAGGGCCCGCCTGAGCGACGACGGCCAAATCCTCCGCCTTCCTCCCGCGCCCTCCCGACAGCGCTAGCCGCAAGGCCTCCGGTGGCCGCCCCTACCGGGCCCATCCCACCCGGCCGGTCCCAGCTGCTTGGGCAGGCCTGGATTTCCCCAGCCAGGGGGCTTGCGGGCCAGGCCCTCCGTGTGCATATTTATGCGCACGCCACGCATAAACCAATGCCGACCACCTCCCAACGCGAAGCCCGCCGGGCTGCCATCATGGACCTACTGCAGGCACGCCCCATGCCCAGCCAGGGCGCCCTGTCCGCTGCCCTCGCGGCGGCAGGGCACGACGTCAACCAGGCTACCCTGTCCCGCGACCTGCGCGCGATTGGCGCCCGCAAGGGCCCCGAGGGCTACGTGCTGCCGGGATCCGAGGGGCCCGACCCGAGCTCATCCCTCGCGCGCCTGCGGGTGGCCCTGGGCCAGTGGTGCAAGGGCCTTGACCAGGCCCAGCAGCTGCTGGTGCTGCGCACCCCGCCCAGCGGCGCCCAGCCCCTGGCCTACGCCCTGGACGCCGCCCGGCCGACCGGGCTCCTGGGGACCATCGCCGGCGATGACACGGTGCTTGTGATCACGCCTGATGCAAGCAAAGCGAAAGCACTCTCCGCCCGACTCACGGAGCTCCTGCCGTGAGCGCCCCCTTCCGAGCAGCTGTCGTCGGAGCTAGCGGCTACGCGGGCCAGGAGCTCTGTGGCCTGCTCCAGCGCCATGGCTCAATCGAGCTGAGTGCGGT
>CAYWNK010000269.1:0-8480 GCA_964459495.1 uncultured Planctomycetaceae bacterium | reverse complement strand
GATCCTCGACTCCGTTCGACGTTTCTGCCTCAGAACTTCTGACTCAGGACACTAGTCGGCATCCACCATCAGCCCCTTGTTCCCGAGCCGGCATTCGCGAGGCAAAGGTGGCATCCAAGCTCCGTCGTCATTTCCCGAAGAGTGGCTTCGATGACAGGGTGTACCCCCGCTGGCATCGATGACAAGACCCCCGGCCGGCGCGAAGTCGCGGCCCGTCTCGACGGGGCGACATCTTCGCCGGCTTCGGACATTTCCTCGGGCGTGGTGAAATTCAGGCTGCGGTTCCGTCCGGCGACAAGGGGCGTCCGGTCCGTCCCAGGCTCGCCGCTGACAGCGCTCTCATGCTGGTAGGCGGTATCGCTGCAGCGCCGAGCGGCGCCATGCCAAGCCCTTTTCCCTGTCGAGCCCACCCCAGCATGGAGCCGCGTCCATCAACGACCAGGCGAGTCTCCAATCAGGGGGTCAACACAACCTCGACAGCATCGGAGAGGTTGGAGCCTGACCCGCCCGCAGCCGGATCGCGATACCAGCACTGAAAGTTCGTGCTGGGCAAAGCGGTGAGAGCCGCCCCGTAAGTCGCGAAGTCGATCTGGTACTCGAAGTATCCGGATTGGCCCATGACAACAGGCATGCGAACGATTCCGCCCCCCACGCATAGCCGTCCATCACTGAGGGGCAAGTCGACTTGATTCGGACCAAAGAAGAAGATGGCGGGTTGACTGGGCGCGTTGTCAGCACGCAGGTTCAGGTTCATGTCTCCAAGGCTGGGGCTGCCGTCGGCAACCATGGTGGACCCGAGGGGGGAGATTGAATTGGGGGCGCCCGAGCAGTAGTTGCTTCCCAGGCCACAGCCCAATCCATCCGCCCGTAGGAGGAAGACCGATCCGCCGCTGACCGAATCGGGGTTCAGTGGAGGCAGACCGTTCTGCGCTAGGTCTTGAAGATTGAAAGCGCTGAGGCCGCCATCGCTGTTTGCGTTTCCTACCAGCCAAGCGCGTCCGCCGGAGGGCTGGCTGGTGTCTCGGGAGACCGGGAACTCGAGGTCCAGGTTGTTGACGAGGAAGCCAACGAAGAAGACTCCATTCACGGGCACCCGGGGGAGGTCGAAAGCAACACGCTGCCCCGTATCTTCCTTGGAGGTGACGATTGGTGACGAATACAACAGGTTGGCATCGGTCGGGTCAAAGTCGTTGCTGGGGTCGTCGTAGACAACCACGAAGCCCGGCTGATTCGCTGACAAGCCCTGGCCCGTTCCGAAAACGACGGAGGCCGCAGTGAGAACGTCACTTCCACCAGATGCCTCGTGACCGGCCAACCACATGAGGCCGCCACCACCGCTTAGACCGAAGGCTCCCTCGGAGGAGCCATCGTCGTAGGCGTAGCAGTCGTCTGTCAAAAGCTCGATAGAAAGGATGCCCGACCCTGGGGAAGAGCCTGGTGTGTTGCCAATCTGGATCAAGTAGCTCGCGCCGGCCTTGACTCGAAAGAAGATGTAGGCCCCATCACCCCCGCAGGCGCCATCGTCATTGCATGCCAGCGAAGTCCCGTCCTGCGGGCATCCTCCGCCAGGGTAGGCCGCCAGCTTGAGAGCTAGGTTGGTTGTGCTGTTGCATGCATCGACGACCAACAGGCCACTTTCCCGGGCCGTCCATTCCAGCCAGAGGTCATTGTCGATGCCAGGGGGCGGCCCACATTCCATCTGCCCATTGGAGCCGGTCGTCGCTCCTTGGTTGTTGAAACCGAACGATCCTTCGCCAGAGAGGATCACTGGATCGGAGCAGATATCACCCGCGCCAAGAGGAAGGACCCCGCCAGACGGCGCGGCAGCCCGGGCGATGACCCCTTGTTGAAGAGAGACTCGCACGGACCCGCCGTCCTGCCCTCCCGCTCGGCAGATACCTGGGCTCGCCATCAACGAGCAGAAGGCCAACAAGGGGAGCAACGAGCTTTTAGGGAGAAGCGTGCTTGTCATGGGATTGGTTGGTCCGCCGCGGTTGCGCGCAGGGGAAGTCGGCAGGCAACGCCAGTGATGATGGTCTCCTTCAACCCTAAGGAGAGGCGTGGAATCGGGGGCCGCGGTGCGAGAAAAAAACCACACTCGATTCAGGCAACTCACAAGCCATTGCGAGCTGACGTTCGTTTTCGACCCAACAGGAGCTGACAACCTTTCCGTACCCGGCGCGACCAGCCCAGGGCTATTGGGCCATCTGATCCGAAAGCAAGCGTCGATTTCAGCGGCGAGCCTTCCTTGTGGCGGGAGTTCCTGGGGGAGGGCTGACCACGAATGGTCCATTCGGAGGCCGATCCCAACGCCAAGGGACTTGTGAAGAAAGCGGGGCTGGAGTCGTGCCGGGGTGGTGGCAGAGCCGCCTACGAGCGCGCCTCCTGGAGCTCGTCTGCAACGCCCTCCAGGCGGGAACGGCCTTTCCCGTCCAGGGAGCTTACGAGGATGGCGACGACGAAGCCCACCACGAAGGATGGCAGGAGTACGTCGAGATCTTCGAGTCGGGCGATCCACCCTTGGGCACCCATCGACTCGAGCAGCGACGGTGCACCGAACTTGAAGAATGGAACGGCCAAGAACCCAGCCACCATGGCGAACTTAGCGCCGCGCGCGGTAAGGCCGGACCAGTAGAGGCTGAGGATCATCGTCGGGCAGAAGGTCGCCGCGATTCCGGACCAGCCGAAGAGGATGGTCCAGAAGACTCCGTTCTCCTTGTCGTAGAGCATGACACCGATGCCGACAGCGAAGGAGATCAGAGAAAGGCCAAGCGTGACGCGCCGGGAGAGCGACATTAGCCGCTCGTCGCTCATATGGGGGTCGCGGGTTTTTTGCCAGTAGTCGCGCACTCCCGCGCTGGAGGCAACGACTAGGAGGGAATCGATGGTCGACATGATCGCGCTGAGCACCATGGCGATGAAGCCGCCAGCGAAGAATGCGGATAGGAGCTGGAGCGACATCTCAGGGAGGATGTTGTCGCTATTGCCTGCGAGCTCAGCGGGCGAGTAGATCGCGCGCCCGAAGAGACCCACCAGGACCGCTCCGGAGTCGGCGAGCAGGGTCCACACCAGAGCGGTGATCGTGCCGGGCAGGATCTGCTTGGTGTTCTTCATCGAGATGTAGCGGACGAACACCTGTGGCGAGCCCCAGAATCCGATGCCTACGGCGCTGAGGCCCAGGATGGAAGTGATGGTGGCGAAACTCCAGCCGCCGGTTCCAGGTCCGTCCACTCCGGGTCCGTGCCAGGTCAGGAGATGGGGGTCGACGGCTCGGAGAGCTTGGGCGATGGCGTCGAGCCCGCCCGCGTGATTCCAGGCGACGATCGGCAGTGCGACGAGTCCGATCACCATCAGGGATCCCTGGAACACGTCGGACCAGACGACCGCCGTGAAACCGCCCTGGGTGATGTAGAGCATCACGACGGCGAAGCCCACCGCCGCTCCCAAGTAGTGGTTCCAGCCCAGGAAGGCATGGAAGGCCGTTCCGGTGGCGAACACCTGGGCGCCTGCGTAGATCGGCACAAAGACCACCAGGGCCCCGGCGGCGATCAAGCGCAGCCCGTGGCCGGAGTCGCGCAGCCGCGACTCAAGGTAGTCGGGCACCGTGATCGAGTCGTAGCGATCGCTCAGCCGTTTGAAGCGATGGGCCATGAACAGCCAGGCACCCCCGACCCCGATCATCTCGCCGAGCACGACCCAGAAGGCCTTCACTCCCACGGCGTAGCCCATGCCGGTCAGGCCTAGCAAGAGCCAGGCACTTTCGCCCGTCGCCCTAGCGCTGAAGGCCACGTTGAAGAAGCCGAGGCGCTTGCCCGAAGCAAAGTAGTCCCGGATGTCGGTGACCTTGCGGGAGGCTGCGATGCCGATCCCCAGCAGGATCGACACGTAGAGGCCGATCGCGAGCAACTTCATGAGGGTAGCATTGTCCATGGGGGGGGCTTCGCGTTCTGGGGAATGACCGGCGCAGCAAGAAGCCTAGCGGCTGAGCACATGGGTTGCGGGCGAGGATCGGAAACCTGTGGACGGACCAGGGGCGGGCTCCGGGCGGTGAGCCCGCAGTCCTCGCAAGCCTGTTCGATTCCGCGGCGGTTGGATCCAGGGCGTTCAGTGGGGGCCTAGGGAGGCCATGAAGCGGCGGATCTCACCGGCGGCGTCGCCTGGGTTGGTGGCCAGTGCGATGTGCGGCCCGGCGATGGAGCGAATCTCGACGTCGGGCCGAGTGTTCTGGATTTTCCGCGCGTTGCGCTGGGGCACGACCCGGTCGCCCTTGGCCGCGAGATAGAGGATCGGAACCTCGCAGGCAGCCAGCTCTTCGCGCACGTCGACAGCGAGCAGCGCGCGGACCCTGGCGGCCATCACAGCGGATGGCACCTCGCCGTGGGCCCGCTGGATCAGCTCGTTGATCTCCCGGGTGCCGTGGCCTGCCAAAACCGTCTTCGCCACCGACAGCGATCCCGTGAAGCCAAAGAGGGCGGGCCAGGCGACATGTCGAGCCAGCCTGGGGATCCAGGAGATCGGCTTGGTCACGAAGGAAGCGCAGAGTACGACGCCACGGAGCCCTGCCGGACGTTGGGCCGCCGCCAACAGGGCGAGGGGCCCTGAGAAGGACCAAGCGAGGAGAATGAAGTCCCGGCCCTCGGGAAGCGCCTGCTGGACGATCGGCAGCAGGGAGGAGTAGTCGCTGGGCAGGCCAGGTGGATACTCCACGACGACCTTCTCGCCGTTCCAGTGGCGGAGAAAGGGCTCGAAGAGATGGCGCGTCCCATCCAGGCCGGGCAGAAGAACGAGGACCGGATCCATGGGCCCAGTATCGGCTTAGCTGCGCTTCGGCGCACTCCGGCTCACCCCGTATATTGACGCCATGACCACTTGGCTCTTCGCGACCCTTCTCATGGCGCTGCCCCCCCAGGATGGGCTTGCTGTTCCCGGCGACGAGGCGAGTGGTGGCTCGCGCGCCAAGGAGTCCGACGGGGAGGTGAGCGCTGGCCTGCCACCGCTGCCCGAGCTCATGGACCAGGTCCGTCAAGCCGGCGGCTTGCTGATCGCCGCCCATCGGGGCGGACCCGCTCCTGGCTTTCCGGAGAATGCGATTCAGACCCTCCAGCACGGGTGGGAGGCGGGGCTCCGCGTCTTCGAGGTCGATGTCGCGGAGAGTCAGGACGGCGTGCTGTACCTGATGCACGACCGATCCCTGCGGCGGACCGGGGGGTACGACGGCGGGGTGGCGGACACGGATTGGAGCGTCGTGGTGGGTCTCGACCTGCGCGATAGCGACGGCCAGCCGACGGGCTTTCATCCGCCCACGCTGCAGGACACCCTGCGCTGGGCCAAGCGCAGCGGTTCGATTCTCGAGCTCGATCGGAAATCCACCACGAGCTTCAAGAACATCGTGTCCGTCGTGCGGGCGACGGAGGCCGAGAACCACGTCCTGCTGATCTCCTACAGCGACGATGAGGCGCTGGAGATCGCGCGCCTGGCGCCCGAGCTCATGCTGACGACGGGCGTCACGGACAGCGAGCACCAGGCGCAGCTGGTCGCAGGAGGCGTGAACCTCGAGCACGTCGTCGCTTGGATGGGCACGCGCGCTCCGGATACGGAGGCGTTCGCCCGACTCGGCGAAAGCGGCATCGAGAGCGCCTTTGGCACGCTGGGAAGACCGGGGCGGCGACTGGATGATGTGTATTGCGAAGATGGCGATGCGGCGGAATACCAGGCACTGGTGGATGGAGGCCTGACCCTGCTTGCGACGGACCGGCCCTACTTCGTGGCGCGTGAGCTGGCTTCGGACGATGTCGCACTGGCCCTGTTCCAGCAGGGCACCGATCAGGCAAGCCCGGTGGTCCCCATCCAAGCGGCGGACGCTTTCGGTCAGCGCTTCCGGAACCTCGAGTCCATGGCCACGGGGGAGTGGTGGAAGGCCGAGCCCCATCCCCGCAGAACCATGTCTCTGGACGTTCCCAGGGACGAGGTGCTTGCCTTTGCGCTCTACACGCACGCCGGCGGCACGCTGAAGTTGAGCGCTCAGTTGTTTCCGCTCTACCCTGACGAGGCGCGTGAGGTGCGGCTGGAGCTACGGCATGGAGAGGGTGATTGGGAGCTGGTTGCCACCGAGCCTGTTGTGGCCCTTGGCTGGAGCGCTCACTTCCGGATCGAGGGCTGGGACGATTCGAAAGATGTGGCCTACCGCGTGCGCCACGGCGCGGATGCTGCCTTCCAGGGCTTGATTCGCCGGGACCCGGGATACAAAGACGTCATCGTGGTGGGGAACCTGTCGTGCAACAGCTCCCGGACGCCCGGGCCGCGGCCGGCCATGATCGACAACCTCCAACGCCTGGATCCGGACCTGCTCTTTTTCGCAGGCGATCAGTCGTACCACCACACCGAGCACACCTATGGCTGGCTCGAGTTTGGCGTGCAGTTTCGGGACGTGCTACGCGACCGACCCGTGATCACAATCCCCGATGATCACGATGTTGGGCAGGCCAACATCTGGGGCGAGAACGGCAAGCAGGCGAGCAACTCCCAGGGCCCCAGTGGCGGCTACTTCTATCCGGCGGCTTACGTGAATATGGTGCAGCGCTGCCAAACCTGGCACCTGCCGGATGCCTTCGATCCCAGGGCGATCGAGCGTGGGATCGGCGTGTACTTCACCAGCCTCAACGTGGGCGGAATCGACTTTGCGATTCTGGAGGACCGGAAGTTCAAGAGTGGGCCGCAGGGCAAGATCCCGAAGATGGGGCCGCGCCCCGATCACATCAACGATCCCAAGTACGACCGAGCCGCGGTGGATCTCCCGGAGCTGGAGCTGCTCGGCGATCGCCAGATCGCGTTCCTCAACGACTGGACCCAGGATTGGACCGGCGCCGAGATGAAGTGTGTCCTTTCCCAGACGGCTTTCTGTGGGGCCGTGCACCTGCATGGGGAAGAGGACAACCGGCTGCTCGCCGATCTCGACAGCAACGCCTGGCCCCAGACCGGGCGCAATGAGGCACTGCGTGCGATTCGCCGGGCTTGGGCCCCGCACCTCTGCGGGGATCAGCACCTCGCGGTTGTCGTGAAACACGGCATCGACGGGTTCGGGGACGGCCCCTACGGCTTCACGAGCCCGGCGATCGTGAACACGATCTACGGCCGATGGTGGTGGCCGGAGGAGGAGCAGGCCGGCCCCAATCCGGTCGAAGGCAGTCCGCTTCCGTGGACTGGGGACTTCCTCGACGGCCTGGGTAACCCGATCTCGATGATCGCCTACGCCAACCCGCCCAACCGGCGCGACGAGCAGCAGCGGGGCGACGGGTTTGGAGTCGCGCGCTTCGACAAGGCAGCCGGGACGGTGACGGTGGAGTGCTGGCCGCGCTTTGCGGACACACGCGAGGGCGACGCCGCCCAGTTCCCCGGCTGGCCGGTCACCTTCCAATACAGGGACAACGACGGGCGCAAGCCGGTCGGCTACCTGGCGGCTCCGAAAATCCTCACCGAGCATCCGTCCGCGGTGGTGCAGGTCATCGAGGAGGGGTCGGGGGAGATCTTGTACACCGTCCGAATGCGCGGGGCAGACTCTCGATTGCCGGTCTACGGGCCGGGGACCTACACCGTTCGCGCAGGGCTCGAAACCCCCGACCAACTCGTTGGGACGGGTCTAGAGGCGGACTGAGCAGATATTTGGGGTTCTTCGCAGCGCTAGGCGACTGGTGCCATTCCTTGGGGGAAGCCACCTTGGAACGGAGCCCCCATCATGCAAGCACCTAGCCTGAGCCCTGATTCTCTCATGCAGCATGAGTCTTTCGTGCTGCGCCTCGCTTTGGGGCTCACTCGCGACGAGGCCACGGCCCACGACCTGGCCCAGGAAACGCTTATGCTGGCGCTCGACCGGCCTCCGGCGAGGCTAGACAGCATCCGCGGCTGGTTGGCCGCGGTCCTGCGCAACCGCGCGGCCGAGCGTGGACGCAGCGAGATGCGGCGTAGGTACCGTGAGGAGAACGTCGCACCTTCCGAGCGCGTCGACATCGAGCCGTCGGCGCCGCTGGAGCAGCTGGAGCTGAACCAAAAGGTCGTTGAGGCCTTGCTCGCCCTGAAGGAGCCATACCGCGGACTCGTGATTGGCGTGTACTACCAAGGGGTCACACCCGCAGAGATCGCCACACGGAGCGGCATGAATGCGAGCACCGTACGCTCGCAACTCTCGCGGGCCATGGAGCAGCTGCGCCGCAGGCTCGACGGGGACTACGGCGATCGCAGCACTTGGTCCTTCCCGCTGGCGGCGTTTTGGCGAGCCCACCCCAAGGGCGGCGGCGCAGCGGGAGCTTCCGCGGGTGCGGTCGCTGAGGCCGGTGGCCGGGGAGCGGCCGCGGGGATTGGATCCAGTTCATCCGGCCCGGTCCTGGTGGGCGCGGCGGCTGTCCTAGCGATCGCGGGCATCACTACTTTCCTGACGAGCCGAGGCCAAGAGCCGCTTAGCGACCTTGCTCCCGTGAGCTCTGGGC
>CAYWNK010000268.1:0-8506 GCA_964459495.1 uncultured Planctomycetaceae bacterium | reverse complement strand
CCGGTCAACAGGCCCTGCTCGCTAACGATGCGGCCGCCCTCCAGCAGGTGCGCGCGCTGCTCCTGGGCGAACACCCCAAGCACACCGCTCAGCTCGCTGAGGAACTTCGCCAGGATCTGGCCGCCACCCGGCGCGAGGTGCGCTCCGAGCTCAACGCCCTCAGCGAAGACCTGCGCCTGCAGGTCCAGACCTTCACCGAGGAGCTGCGCCAGGAGGCCCAGTCACGCCGCGCCGCCGAGGAAAACACCAGCGTCACCCTGCAGAACACCATCGAGCTCCTGAGCAAGAGCCTCGGCGAGGTCGAGGGCAGGGTCGGCACGCGCATCGATACTCTCGAGCAGCGTTCGGTCAAAGCCGTTCGCAACCTCGACAGCGAGCTCCATGGTCGCATCCAGGCCCTCGAGACAGCCATGACCGAGGCCCTTGAGGACCTGCGCGCCAACAAGGTCGACACCCAGGCCCTGTCTGGCCTGTTCGGTGCGATCCAGGGCCAGCTGCAGCCGGGCCAGGACGCGCCCGGCCAGCAGTCCTAGCGCAAAGCTACTCCGGCCCGACGCCCCGCGCTGCGTCGAACGCAGCGCGGATCCTCTCGACCCGTTCGGGGTCCAGCGCGTCCAGCGTTTCGTGCCAGCGCGGATCCTCCCGACCCTCGACCAAACCCTGACCGAGACCCGCGTCAAAGGAAGCCAAGAGCGCAGGACCCAGGCTGCCTGCAACCTTCAGCACGGTCTCCTCTTCCCCCGGTAGGTCGCGGGCCACAAGAAATCCCAGCATCCGCCCAAAGCCCCGGGCAAGGGTCGGGCGCGTGAGCGGGTCGACCATCGACATCAGCGCATGGTTGCGCCCGAGGTAGTACGCATCGCGAGACCGAAGCGGTAGAGCGCCACCTTGGAATGCGCTGCCCTCGATCGCCAGCAGATCCAGGGGCCCGCCCCGCTCGAACAAACGCTCCAGGTGCCGGGCAAGTGCCTCGAAGCCCTCATCGGTGCTCCGCGCCAGGTCCCGCAGTCCTTCGCCCGCGCCGTAGGCCAGTGCCCTGTGCATGTCGCTGGGGTGGCCCTCGAGGATGGCATCCAGATCCAGTGTGAGAGAAGCGATCATCCCGTAGGTTTCCTCGCGCTCGGAGCGGTCCCCGGGAATCAGCTGCTGCTGGGCGATCTGGCTGCCCATCCCGCGGTAGAGCTGGGCGCGAAAGTAGTCGGGGAAGCTGTCGGCATACGCAACACGGGTAGCTCGATCGAGGTTGCTACGACCCCCCATCAAGCCGCGGGCGGCCTGGACGAAGTTGTAGCCGGGATAGCTCGTACCCAGGTCCGGCGAAGGCTGATCGAACTGGACGTAGCGCAGATTCCAAAGCCCCGTCGATCCGGCGGCCAATGCCAGCGCCAAGGCAAGCCGGCGCTCTGCATGGGAGGTCCGGCCTACCAGGGCACCGACCAACAACGTGCCCATGAGAAAAATCGGCAGGAAGTACCGGTAGCCTGCGATCTCCAGGGGCGCCGGCCAGCGGTCGATGCTCAGGTCGGAGATCCCGAAGGCCAACGTTGCCAGGGGCCCGAGGAAAACGAAGGGAGCCAGCTCAAGGGAACGCGCGGTGGACGCCTGGTCCTCCGGGCTCCGTCGCCAGGAGAAAGCGCCGCCCAGCGCGCGCCAGACTCCGCCGAGTGCCGGCAGCAAGGCCGCTAACCACGCAACCGCCAGGACCATGAGCAGGATCGTGCTCGGCCAGCGCCAATCGAGGCCAAGCCAAGCGCCGTGGAATCCGGCCCCGAAAGTGTTCTCCGTGACAAAGGTCCCCATGCGCTCGAGCACTCGCGAACTCTCGGTGCTACCGGGTTTGCCAAACTTCGCCTGCAGGAACTCGCCGCCACGCCCCCCGCTGAACGCATTGATCAACACCAACGGCGCGATTCCGAGCACGAATCCGGGCAGCCAGGCGCGCAAGTCCAGCAGTGCATCACGCCAACCGCGGATGCCTAGGTGCGCCAGCACCACCAGCCCTACGGGAATCAACGCGCCCAAGAACGCGAAGAGCGCAAAGCCGGCGGTGAAGCCCGCGGCCAGGAGCCACCGAGGGCGGCTGAGTGGCCCCGCCGCCTGGACCTTGTAGTGGGTGAAGAGCGCGAGACTGATGAAGAAGAGATTCTCGAAGTGGTTGCCCGAAGCCAGAAGCGAGTACTTGGTCGCTAGCTCCGTGGGCCCCACCGCGAAGAGCAGGGCCACCACCGCCGCAGCGCGCCGGCCCCAGAGCAGGTTGCTCAAGCTCCAAAGAACGATGAGAGCGCCAAGCCCGAGCGTGGCCGGCACCAGCTTCAGCGCCAGATACGACTCGCCGAAGAGCCAGTACGTCAGGTTCGCCAAGAGCCCGGTGATGAGCTGACCGGCCGCGTTGTCGTAGTACAGATGCAGCGGGTAGGTGCCCCCCAAGGACATGGCCTTGGGCAGTGTCCCCATGGGGAAGAGCTCGTAGTTGGCCAAGGCCACCGAATCAAAGCCAGTGACCAGAATCGCGGCCCGCAGAGCCACGTACAAGACGGCTGCGACGAGCAGCCCGAGGGGGAAGCCGCCTCCCTTCGAGGGCTCCATATTCGACTCAGCGACCACTAGGGGGGACTGGTTATGGGGAAGCGCGCCTGAGCGCGGGAACGGGTCATTTGCTAGAGCCTTCCGGTGAGCGCCATCCAGCGCAACTTGAGCACGGTCACATAGCCCGTGAACAGAATGCGCAGGGTCAGGGTGGATTCACCTTTGTAGCGGTTGACGAAGGCGATCGGCACCTCGCTGATCCCGATACCCGCCCGGGCGGTTTTGAAGAGCAGTTCCTGGACGATGGCCGGCCCAACCGAGAAGGTCGATCCCACGTCGATCGCCCGCAGCGTCTGCCCATCCCAGCAGCGAAAACCCGAATTGCAGTCACGCACCGCCACACCGAGGAGCAGTCGAATGTAGAGGTTGGCGCACTGGGTGATGACCTGGCGCAGGAAGCCGCGATCGGCGTCCTTGCCCCCGGCCACGCCGCGGGACCCGAGCACAAGTCCGATCTTTGGGTCGGACTGTAGGCGCTCGATCAGGGCCGGGATGTAGCTGGGCTGATGGGAGAAGTCCGCGTCCATCTCGATCACGATCTCCGCGCCCATCCCCAGGGCTTCCACAAAGCCATCCCTCCCCGAACGACCACGCCCCTTGTCTTCCGTGCGGTGCAAGCAGCGGATCCGGGGCTCGGACTCCCCCATCGCCTCGACCAGCCTCCAGGTTCCGTCGGGCGAATGGTCATCGATGACGAGCACGCTCACCGTCGGCCCGAGGCCGATCAACTCCTGCACGAGGGGCTCGATGTTGCCGGCTTCGTTGTAGGTGGGGACCGTACAGACGATTTGGGGGGCGTCGTCGGTGAGGGCTGCGGACATGGGAAAATGGACGCGCTGGGGACGGCCTCACTGAGGCGGAACGGACGCGCGACCCGTTCCCTGGGACGCCACATTGCCAGGCCGCCCACTCTGGGACCAGCCCCTGCCCGATCCCCGTTTGGTCACGGGGACGCGGACTCGAACTGGTCCAGGGGCCTGCGACCTGGCAGCCTGGCCCCTGTGCAGAAGCTGCTAGCTCCCCTCCTGGTGATCCTGCTCGGCCTCGCCGCGTGGGCCGGGGGCACCCTGCGGCCTGGATTTTCCTACGACGATCGGGAAATGCTCTCCTCGCCGTTGGTCACGGGCTCCCGCCCCTGGGTCGACGCAGCCCGGACGGACGCCTGGGAACACCGGGGCAACGCGGGGCACTGGCGCCCAATGGCAATCTGGAGCCTGCGTTCCGATCTCTCGCGGCACGGCTTGAACGCTGCGGCATTTGCGCGCACCAACGTAGCGCTGCACCTGTTGGTTCTGGCCCTGGGCTGCCTGTGCTTGCGCGCCCTGACCAGGCGCGGAGGGCTCGCAACCGGCAGCTTCAGGGAAGACGCCTGGCTTGCAGGACTACTCGGCCTCGCGGTCTTCGCTGTCCACCCGGCACTCGCCGACTCGGTGGCCTGGATCTCCGGTCGCACTTCGATGCTGTGCGCTGCCGGTGGGCTGGTCGGGCTCGTCGGTGTTGCGCTGGCCACAACCCACCGTCCGAAGCCAGCCGCCGCCGGGGCGAGCGCCGCGCTCGGCCTGCTGCTCGCGCTGGCCGGCAAGGAAGATGGTCTAGCCTTCGCGCCCCTCTATCTCATGGCCGCCGCACGCGGGGGGCGACGCACACTGATGGCTGTGGCGTTTGGCGCAGGCATTGCCGCAGCGGCCTGGCTTGCGCTGCGCCTAGACGCTCTCGGCGCATTTCTCCAACCCAGGCACGAGGCTCCGCTCGGCTCAGCACCGCTACTCGAACGGTGCACCGTAGGGACCAGAGCCTTCCTCGAACTCGTCCGGACCGCGGTGCTGCCCCTGGACTACCCACCGGCCTGGCGCGCCAATGCACTAAGGCCGGCCGGTCCCGCCGGATACGCCCGCGCCACCGCAGGCGCAGTGCTCTTCGTTGGACTCGCCGCGGCATTCGGTGGAACGCTGCTCCGCGCGCGCACCCCGCGCTCGAATGGTCCTGCTGCCCGCCGCGAACCCGGCCAATCCGCCGCTGCCGGAACAGTCGCCGCGGCTGGTGGCCTGGGCGCCCTCGCCGCCCTCGTTCCGGTCTTGCAGCTCGTACCACTCGGGGAAATCGCCGCGCCTCGCTTTCTCTATCTCCCCCTGCTCTTCTGTGCACCCCTCGTCGGCCTCGCCCTCCAGCGAATCTTCCCTGGCCGCTGGAGCGCGCTCGCCATCTTGCCGCTGTTGACGCTCCTCTTCCTTTGTCAGGGGCGGGCGGCCATCTATGCCTCGCGGCTCTCGTATTGGGAAGCGCGCCTCCCCCATGAGCCGACCAGCCCCCAGGTCTGGAACGCCCTCGGCAACAGCCACCTCGAGCGCAACGATCGATCCCGGGCCAAGGCCGCGTTCGAGCGTGCCACCGAGCTGGATCCCGCCTACAGCCGACCCTGGACAGGCCTCGCGATCTTGGCCCTCGACGCCGGCGATGATCTGGCCGCTGAAGAGCACCTCATGCGCGCCGTCGAAACCGGGCCCCGAAACCCCATCGCCTGGGCCAATGCCGGCGCCCTATGGCTGCGCGCCGAAGCCTACGGGGCCGCCGCCTACGCCCTGGAGCGGTCCGCCGCCCTTGCCCCTGCCCGAGCCCCGACCTGGCGCGCGCTCGCCCGCGCCCGCCGCGCCCTCGGTGACCACGCGGCGGCGGACGAAGCGCAGGCGCGGGCAAGCGAACTCGACCCCCGCTAGCAGCTGAGGGCCTGGGCCCAAGCGTCCCAAGGCCTCCTCTGGCGAGGGGCAGGGACTAGGATTTCGGCCTGCGAACCCTCAACCGACCCAATCGAAGTGCACGGGCATGCGCACTCGATCCCCGAGGGTCGCGTGCACGGGACAACCCAGCGCCGCAGCCTCGAGCGCCTTGCGCGCGGCCGGCTCAAAGTCGCCGGCGATGCGGATGTGGACGCTGAGCTCCTCGATCCGCCGCGGGCCCTCCTTCGACATCGCCTTCTGTACCTGCACGCTCGCCCCCGAAAGGTCCCAGTCGTGGCGGTCCGCCACGATGCCCATGATCGTCAGCATGCAGGAACCCAGCGCGGTCGCCACCAGGTCCGTCGGGGAAAACGACTCGCCCTTGCCGTGGTTGTCCACCGGCGCATCGGTGACGCAGTTCGCACTGCTGGGTTGATGAACGGCCCGCGTGCGCAGGCCTCCCTCGTAGGTGATATCGATCTGAACCATGGCCAGAGCTTAGCCTGGAGGATTCCTGGGGCTAGCGCGCGTCGTATTCCACGACTCCGTCGATCACCGTGAGCAGGCACTTGGCCCCCAGGATTTCGGCCGGATCGCCGGGTTGGACAACGTCGGTATCGAAGACCGACACATCGCAGGCGTAGCCGGGTTCAAGGCGCCCGTGCGTGCGATCCTGGGAGACCGCAAAGGCCGCGTTCCAGGCGAAGCCTTCCGCTGCTGCGGCGGGCTCGATGCGTTGGGCCGGGTACCAGCCCTCGGAGGGATGGCCGCTCGCGTCCTGGCGCGTGACGGCTGCGTACAGGCCGAGCAGCGGGTCGGGGGACTCCACGGGGAAGTCGGAGCCCAAGGCCAGCGGAGCCAGTGGCGCTTCAAGGCTGCGCCAGGCGTAGGCCCCCAGCACCCGCTCGGGCCCCAGCCGGTCCTCCGCCCAGCGCATATCGCTGGTGCAGTGGGTCGGCTGGACGGAGGGAATCACCCCCAGTGCCCCAAGCCGCGTGAGGTCACTCAGCGCCACGACCTGCGCGTGCTCGATGCGCGGGCGAAGGGCAGAGAACTCCGGCTGTTCGGTGATCACCTGCTCATACACGTCCAGCACCATGCGGTTGGCCGCATCGCCGATCGCGTGGGTTGCGGGCTGCATTCCCGCCCGTGCACACAGTCGCACCAGCCGCAACAACTCACGGCGGTCGAAGCGCATCAGGCCCTGCTCGCTGGGCGCGTCGGTGTAGGGCGCAAGCAGCGCAGCACCGCGCGAACCGAGTGCGCCGTCGGCCATGAGTTTGACGCCCTTCGCCTGCAGTCGGCCCACAGGATCAGGCTCGAGCGGAAGCCCCTCCAGGTCCTCCGCCGACTCGAACTGGTTGCCCCATAGGTACGCACAGATGCGCAGCCTCAGCTCGCCGCTGTCCCGCAGCTCTTCGTACACCCCCAGCACCTCGCGGGTGATGCCCATGTCGTGAACGCACACCAAGCCCATCGTCAGCAACTCGTCCTGTGCGGCGAGGATGGCGCGGGAGATCGCTCCTTCGTCTTCCTCCGGCGGCACCACCGCGTCCACCATGGCCATCGCCGTGTCGATGAACAGCCCGGTCGGTTTCCCATCGGCACCCACGTGGATCCGGCCCCCCTCGATCACCGGTTGTTCAACGACCACATCGAACAAGCCTGCCGCCTCGAGCGCGGCCTGGTTCGCCAGGGCAGCGTGCCCATCAACTCGCCGGACGAATACGGGGTGCCCCGGCACCGCAGCAGAGAGCGGCCCGTGCTCGGGGAATTCAGCGCCCGGCCACATGGTGTGATCCCAGCCGCGTCCGGTGACCCAGGCGCCCAGTGGCATTCCGGCGGCGTGCTGCACAATGCGCTCGATCGCCTCCTCGTAGGTCTGGCTGCCGGCCAGGTCGACCTGCTCCAGCAGTGCGCCGTAGCCCGCCACGTGACCGTGGGCATCCTGCAGCCCGGGCATCGCGGTCGCCCCCTCGAGGTCGATCCGTTCTGCGGCCTCCAGGTTCCAGCGGGCCTCCAGCTCCGTGAGGGCCCCCAGATCCAGCACCTTGCCGTCGACCGCCAGCAAGGCCTCGACCGGGGCTACAGCCGCGCCGCCGGGCTCGACGCGGCCGCGGTAAATCGGGCCGCCATGGAGCAGGAGGGCTCGCTCCCCGCCCGGGTCCGCCCCGAGGACCGCCGGCCCGGCTCCAGGCTCTCCGCTCGAGGACTGGCAGGCCTGATGCCCGATGACAAGAACGAGGAGTGCGGTCAGACGCGGGATCGTGAATTGCATGGACCCAGAGGATCCGCCCACGATCGGATCTGCGCAAGGCGTGGGTCGTTCGAACACGCTGCGGGCAAGCCACGCTACCCTCTGCCCCATGGAGTCCCTCGACAACCGCATCGCTATCGTCACCGGCGCGTCCGCCGGCATCGGAGCCGCCACCGCCCGCGCCCTCAGCCAGGCCGGAGCCCGTGTGTACCTGGCCGCCCGCCGGGCCGAGCGGCTCGAGGCCCTGGCCTCCGAGTTGGAAGGTGCCCATGTCATCGAATTGGATGTGCGGGATGCTCGCGCGACCCAGGAGGCCTTCGGCGACCTGGGGGCCGACCTCCTGGTGGCCAACGCCGGACTCGCCCGGGGCGTCGCCCCCCTCCAGAGCGGCGACCCGGAGGACTGGTCGGTGATGATCGACACCAACGTAAAGGGTGTGCTGCACGCCGCCCGGGCCTGCGCGCCCGGGATGCTGGCCAAGGGCCACGGGGACGTGGTACTGCTGGGCAGCGTGGCTGGCCGGCAGGTCTACCCCGGCGGCAACGTCTACAACGCCACCAAGCACGCGGTTCGGGCGATCTACGAGGCGCTCAGGCTGGACATGGCGGGCCAGGGGCTGCGCTTCACCACCGTGGATCCGGGCATGGTCGCCACCGAATTCAGCGAGGTGCGCCTGAACGGCGACCAAGAAAAAGCCGCGGCGGTCTACGCCGGAATGACCCCCCTCTGCCCCGAGGATGTGGCCGACGCGATCCTCTACGCCGTCACACGCCCCGCTCACGTGAACATCGGCGAAATCGTCCTTTGGCCCACCGACCAGGCCAGCACCCGCGACGTCCGCCGGGACAGCTAGCCCGATCGCCAGGGCCCCGCTTACAATTAGGGGCCGCCGACAAGGCCCTTCTTCTAGACCCCTAGACCTCCTCCGCTCCCCCGATGACCCCCGATC
>CAYWNK010000267.1:0-8546 GCA_964459495.1 uncultured Planctomycetaceae bacterium | reverse complement strand
GAGCAGCCCTCCCTCGACCCGGCGCTCGCCGCCGCGTCCCGGACACCTGCGGTCCCCCCCGACTCCGATCTCCAGGGTAGCCCCGACCGAACACCTGCGGCCCGTGTCCCCCCCGCACCACCCATCGGTTTCTCCGCGAACCTGCCCAGCGCCCACATCCACGGCCGCCTGATCGACCAACACGGTGACCCGATCCCAGGCGGCACGCTGCTTCTGTATTCCTCCCACGGCCAGCCCTGGCGGAGCGACTTCCGTGCAGCCAAGGTCGATGTCGGCTGGGGGGAAGCCCCGGGCTGGCGCACGGTCACCGGCACCGATGGCACCTTCTCGTTCCACTGCCCCGTTCCGGCGGGCAAGAGCACCCTCAGCGCGAACCAGTCGCCCTACTGGTCGCTCCTGTTCGTCGATTTCGGTTTCGATCGGCCGGGCAAGGGAAGGTTCTTGGTCGAGGGGAACAACGATCTAGGCGATCTAGTCCTCGCTGCTTCCGGCGCACTATCCGGCCAGGTCATCGACCAAAGTGGCGCCCCGATCGCCGGGGCCAGGGTGATTGGACCTGCCAGCCCGACGGGTGGAATAAGCACGGGCGCCGTCACCGATGGGGCGGGCAGGTACTCCCTGGGCCATCTCCCCCCTGGCGCCCAGGATCTCTCCATCGACCGCGAGGGCTACCTCACCGCCATGGTGACAAGCCGAGTTGTGGCGCCCGGCGTCACGCAAACAGGCCCCACCATCCGGCTGGAGCGCGCCCCCACAGTCGCAGGCATCGTCGTGAATGAAGCTGGCACTCCCCTCGCAGGCATCGAGCTGCAGGGATGGTCACGGGGCGGCAGCTCGACCGCGAAGTCCAAGAACGACGGTTCCTTCCAGTACTTCCTCACCGACGACTCTCCCCTCTGGATGGAGTTCAAGGGCAGCAGGAGCTATCGGCCATGGGGCGGAATCCAGGAGCCGGACGCCAAGGTTGAGCCCGGGCGCAGCGACTGCCGCATCGTCCTACAAGCGGTCCCCCAGTATCCCGTGCGGGTCGTCGATGACGTGACCGGCCAGGCCGTCGAGCGCTTTGGCGTCAAGGTCAGCAAGATCGAGGGCGGGACGATTCGGAGCTTCACCACTCCGCAGGCCCCAAGTCTCGCCGACTACCCGGACGGGTTCATGGTCGCGCCCGCGGAGTCCGGCGAGCACCGCCTAGAGTTCCACGCCGAGGGCTACGCACCGCTGCGCATCGACGCCACTGGAACGCCCTCCGTCGCGGCCCCACACGAGGTGCGGCTAGTGCGCGGCTGCACCCTGCTCGCCCAGCTCACCCTGGACGGCGATCCGGTCTCCGGAGCCCAGGCGCGACTCGTCGGCGCCCGCGTGCCCATGGAACAGGCAATCGCCGACGACCGCCAGCCCGGGGTCGCACCCGAGTACCCCTACGATCTCACGCCGTACGCAGTCCTGCCCCAGTATCACGCCGCGGATGCGGACGGTCGCCTACGTGTACCCAACCTCGCCCCCGGGACCTACCGCCTGGAGATCACCGGGCCGGGCGCGGCAGCCTGGAACCAGCAAGTCCGGATAGAGGATCCGACCCTCGACATGGGCACAGTCCAATTGCTCCCAGGAGCAACCATCGCCGGCAGGGTGGTCGTAGCTGCGGGCCAGAGCCCGATCGGAATCAAGATCGCACTGAATGGCGCCGCCGAAACACGGACGATCGACCGTGCGGACGGTTCCTTCACGCTCCGGGGCCTCAACGCTGGCCAACACGAGCTGACCCTGGCGCCGACGCCCGGCATTCTCCTACGCCCGCTCCACCACCTGGTCCAGCTCGGCCCAGGAGCGACAAGAGAGGTCGTCATCGATGCGACAGTGGCCGCGCCAAGCCGGGTCACCATTGCGGTCACCCGCGGCGGTGAGCCGATGCCTCGCGCACGAATCTCTGTGCAGTACTCGACGCCCATGCGGGTTCAGAACCACTCCATGCGTCCTCCCGCTCCAGTCGTCACCGATGCCGAGGGCAAGGCCACTTTGCTGGTTCACCCGGATCCAGAGGTCGTCCTCGCCGCTAGAACTGGAGACCTGCCGATTGGACGCACAGCCCCCTTCGCGGTGCAGGCAGGAACGACGGTTGAGCGAACGCTCGAAATCGAAACAGGCAGTCTCCGTCTCGTCCTTCCTGAGTCCTTTGAACTGCCCGAGCTCGGCTTCTTGCATGTGTCACTGACTGGCGTGGCCGCCCCGCATCCCAAGGAGAGCATCCACCTCTACCGGCCCGACCCGGACGATCCGATCACTCCCGGTGGCCACTGGACTTCCAGGGACTGCGAGTTGGGCGAGCTGGCGACAGGCCGCTACGGGGTCATGGTGCTGGTCCGCCGATTGGACCCCGCCACGCGAACGTACCTGGAGGCCGAGACAGCGATCCATGGCACCGTCGAGATCCTGGACTCCCAAGAAACCACGTTCCGACCAAGCATGTAGGAGTTCGCGCCACAGAGCCCGAGAGTGCAATCATGGACATTTCCTGAGGATCCCACCTACCGCGGTGCAACCATGCACCCAGCTGCGCCGCCAGTGCGCGGAAAACCGCTCCCCGACCCTGGATCCCCCATGTCGTCTCCCCGTCTCTTCGCCTGCACCGCCGCCTGCCTCGCGCTCGTCTCGTTCTCCGGCTGCCAGAGCACCGGCAGCCCCCAGGCCTTCGCCAAGCTCGCGCCAGAAACCGGCGGGATGCCTAGCCACGCCGAGGTGACCGCCGCCCTCCAACAGGTGGTCTCCGGCAGCAACGGTGGCTTCGGGCTCGACATGTGGGCCACGGTGGTCGACCGCTCCGGCGTGGTCGTGATGGTCACGCGCTCGGGTGCGACCCCCGGGGATCAGTGGCCGGGCAGCCGCGTGATCTCCGCCCAGAAAGCCAACACGGCCAACGCCTTCAGCCTCCCCGGCCTGGCCCTTTCCACCGCCAACCTCTTCACCGCCGTGCAGCCCGGCCAGAGCCTCTTCGGCCTCCAGGCCAGCAACCCGGTCGACACCCGCGTCGCCTACTCCGGCGCAGCCATCGACTTCGGGACCGCCGACGACCCGATGGTCGGCGGCCGCATCGGCGGCGTCAACGTCTTCGGCGGCGGCCTGCCCCTCTACAACGCCAGCGGCCGCCTCATCGGCGGCCTGGGCGTCAGCGGCGACAGCTCGGTCGCCGACCACATCATCGCCTGGAAACTCCGCGACGCCCTCGGCCTCGACCACATCCCCGGCGGCGTCAGCCCCACCGGCGACGACAACATGGTCCTCGACTTCGTCGGAGACATGAGTCCCAGCGGCTGGGGCCACGCGGCCACCACCTCGGAGGCGACCCAGATCGTCGACGACTTGCCGGAAAGCCACCCGGTGAAGTAGCGGAGCAGTCCCTCCACTCAGGCCCTAAGGCGAGTCCCCGGGACTCGCCTTGGCGCCCCACCTGTCCGGCAACAGCAGGGAGACCCGGCCCACCGAGCCAGGGCCGACAAGAACCACCCTCTCCGCCCGGCGCAAGCTTCGCCCCCGCGGAAGCCCCACCAAGCAGGTGGGAAGGTTCGCCTCTTCGACCACGACCCGGTAGCTGCCTTTGGGGACCTCGTCCCAGGGCTGGGGATTGCCGTGGGCGTCGGCGAGAGACACGACGAGGTGCGGCCGCTGCACGACGAACTCGATGGGCTCCCCGCTCGCCAAGAGACCCGAAGCGAGTACCTGCTTTGCCTTCGAGACCGGTGGCACGTCGACTTCGTGCTCCGCCCTCGGAAAGCAAGCGACCACATCGAACAAGCCCATCTCCAGCCCGTCCGCCTGGAACGCGCCGTCGCTGCCGGTCACCGCCAGGGCAGGGCGCCGGCCCGCCCCTCGAGGATTTCGAAGGCGAGTCCACCACAGGAGCCGCGCCGATTCCGATCGGCCCAGCGGGACAGGACTTCGACATCGACCGCCCGGCTCTCCGGCTGCCCATCCTGGGCCGGCCAGCGCTCGTGCGGTTGCCCGAAGCTCGCGCTTGCGAGGACAATGGCAACCAGGACTCCGATCCAGTCGACACGGGCAATGGACATCCAGTTCGCCTTGAACGAGGTCGGGTGAAGGGCGACTAGACCAGCGGCGCCCCGCAGCGGCGGCAATATTTGGCCTCGGGGTGATGCCCTTCCATGTGGCATGTGTCGCAGGCCTGGCCGGAAACGCCGCGCACTTGGCTGAGCTCGACGGTGACGATGCCCGTTGGTACAGCGATAATGCCGTAGCCCATGATCATGATGAACGCGGCCAGGGCCTGGCCCAAAGGCGTCTCCGGGGAGATATCCCCGTATCCCACTGTCGTCAGCGTCACCACAGCCCAGTAGACACCCCGCGGGATGCTCGTGAATCCGTGCTCGGGACCTTCGACCAAGTACATGGCCGAGCCACAGATCATGACCAGGATCAGGACGGCCATGACGAAGACCGTGATCTTGCGGGCGCTGGAGCGCAGGGCCAGCAACAGCTCCTCAAGCTCGTGCACGTGGTGGGCCAACTTCAGCACCCGGAACACGCGCAGAATGCGCAGCCCGCGCACGACCGTGAGGGCCTGCATCCCCGGTACGAATAGCGACAGGTACGACGGTAGGATCGAGAGCAGATCGATCGCCCCGAAGAAGCTGCGGGCGTAGCGCGCGGGGCGCCGTACGCAGGCCAGGCGCACCAGGTACTCGACGGTGAACAGCGCCGTGAACAGCCACTCCGCCGCCCGCAGCCAGTCCCCATAGCGGTTGGCAAAGCCGACGACGCTTTCCAACATCACCGCGGTCACGCTGGCCAGGATCGCGACGATCAGCGCGACATCGAAGGCTTTGCCCCACCCCGTATCCGACTCAAACACGACGACATAGATGCGGTCCCGCCACGTGCCGCGGTCCGCCGGCCGCTGCGCGGAGCGCGGATGGGTCCCTTGGGGCGGAGCGGTCATCGGCTTTCGTCAGAACTGGGGGCCATGGGAGTGCTGCGTTGATCGAGGCAGACCAGCCGCCCCCGGCTTCCGCGGCAGAATACGAGGCCGCCGGAGATCACCGGCGACGTCCAGCACTTGCCGCCATCGAATAGGCGCCGCCGGGACAGCTCCTCGAAGCCTCTGGGTCCGACCCTCGCCGTCAGCAGCTCGCCCTCCTCGGTGAGCAGGAGAGCTCGGCCGTCGCGGCACAGGCGAAAGGCCCCATTGCCCAGGCCACGCTCCTTCCAGAGGGTCTCGCCCTCCGGCGTCAGCGCCTTGAACAGGTTCGCATCGAAGCCATAGAGCACGTCGTCCCACAGGACCGCCCCCGTCATTTTGCTGCGCATGGCCTTGGACTCCCAGATCCGCTCGAGCTTGTCGCCCTTGAGCTCCAGCATGGCGCAGCCCTTGTCGTCGAAACCCGTCGAGATGAACACGCGATCGCCCATCACGATCGGCGACGCGCAGTTCACGTTGTAGTTGGAGGTCCACGGAAACAGCGCGCGCTCTGCTCCGCCGTCGCGCTCGAGCACCGCCAGCCCCTTGGCGTTGAACACCGCCAAGAGCGGATCGCCCGACTGCTCGAAGGAAACGGGCGTTGAGTAGCTGTAGCCGTAGTCCTCGGTGGTCCAGAGCAAATTGCCGCTGCGCTTGTCGAACAGCATCGCCTTGCCGACGTTGATCAGCAGCCCCTCCTCCAGCACCAGCGGTGTCGCACAGAGGCCGAAGAAGCCACGTTCAATTCCGTACTTACCTGCGAGGTCCACGTCCCAGCGGACCTTGCCATCCGTGCGGTCGAGGCACATGAGGCGCGACATGCGGCTCAAAACGAACACGCTCTCGCCCTCCGCCACCGGCGTGGTGAGGCTGCCCCCCTCGTGCATGTTGTCCTCCAGGTCGGCTGCGTAGCCGTACCGCCAAAGCTCCTCACCGCTGATGGGGTTGAGCCCGCGCACGTGGTCTTTGCTGGCGCTCGCGTCGAAGCCGATTGTGACCAGGATCCCTCCGGTCAAGCACACCCCAGAGTAGCCCCTGCCCACATCCACCGACCAAAGCGTCTCGCCGAGCTCGGACGACCAGCTGGTTTCCTCCGAGAGTCCACTACCGTCCGGGCCACGCCAGCCCTTCCAGTCGGGCAGCGCATCGACGGCTGCCGGAGCCGCTACAGCTGCGGATGCTCCTGGATCCTGGGCGGCGACTAGCAGGACGGTTTGCAGAGCGAGTTGGAGCATTGTGTCTTCCTACGGTAGCGAGGTTTGGGAATGCCGCTAGCCCTATGGCCAGGGCCGACCCCGGCTGCTTCGCGCGCCCGGCCGGCCCCGATTCAACGCGGCAGAGTTCTTGCCTGCCGCCCCGCGCAGACGTCCCGCTAACCGCGCTCGGTCTCCCAGACCTCAGCGCCGAAGTGATCCCAGGGCAGACGGCCCTCGTCGCAATGCTCGTCCACCGAGAATTGCACGTCCACAAAGTAGATGATCGCCGAGCTCGACGCGGTGCGCAGGTTGCGGCAGCCGTGGGCGACGCCGGGGGGAATGCGCACCAGCATGCTGCGCGTATCGCCAAGCACGATGCGACGCACTTCGCCTTCGGTCGCCGAGCCCTCGCGCACGTCGCCGAGCACCAGCAGCAGCTTGTCGGACGGCGGCACGAACCAAACGTCGGTCTGACGCTTGTGCAAGTGGAACGCCTTGATGGCCAGGGGCTCCATGATCGAATAGTTGATCTGCTTGGCCTCGAACCCGGGCACGAGCTGGTGCATGCCCTTGTCGAGCCGGCCAAGCTCGGTCATGGCTCCGCCGTCATCGTTGAAGCGCCTGAGCTCGATGATTTCGACGCCCTCGATCTGGGGGCGCCCCGAGTAGTCCTGGACGCCGTACTGGCTGGCCGCGTTTTCGCTGAACTTGGTCATGGGTGGGCGCAGGATACCGGCCCAGGGCCAGCGTGTCGTGAGTCCGGGGCCCGGACTCCCTATCCTGGGTCACACCCAACCATGCCTTCCCGCTCTTCGCTCCTCTTCGCCGCCTGTGCCGCCTGCGCCCTGGCCCTCGGGCTCCCCGCCCTGGCAGGAGCCACCGCCGGCAGCGCCGATGACTTTTTCGTCGTCCTGGTCTACGCACGCAACCTGCTGGAGGGAAACGGCTTCGTCCACCAGCTCGGCGGCCCTGCCGTCGACGGCTTCACCAGCCCCTTGGATCTGGGTCTCAAGACCCTGGCTCTGGCCGTGCATCCCGCAGACGGTGTCCGGGCGGCCTGGTGGGCGACCGCGCTGGCCTACCTGGGAGCCCTAATCGTCTGCGCCTGGACCGCCAGGCGCCTGGCGGCGGGCGGCCCAGAGACTCGGCCCCAGGGCCTTCCCTGGCTCCCAGCCATCCTCGGATCGGCCGCCCTGGCTCTGGCCCCTGGCCTCGCCGAGGGCAGCGCCTATCTCCTGGAAGCACCGCTGGTCGCCGCCCTGTGGCTCGCACTGCTCGCCCAGGTTTCGGCGCCCCGGCCCGGGACTTGGCGCCTCGCCGCCGCCTGCGGAGCAGCGCTGCTGACCGCACGCCCCGAGGGCCTGGCCCTGGCTCCCCTTGCGCTTGCGTGCCTGCCCTCCGGCCCGCGAGGACGCGCGCTCGCCGCCTGGATTCCCTTCGCAGCGATCTGGATCGCGGCCCACTACGCCCTGTTCGGTCACCTGGCCCCCAACGCCTACTACGCCAAGGCTTCGGGTGAGCGCAGCGAGGAATTGGCCGCCGGCGCGCGCTACGTGCTGGCCTTTCTGGGCACGACACAGGGCCTGGCGGTGGTGCTCGCCTGGGGCGCGGGCCTGGCCGCCGCCGCCCGCGGCTGCGCCCCGCGCGCTCCTGCGCTCCTGGCCGGCGTGGCCCTGGCGATCGTCGTCTGGTCGGGCGGCGACGGGTATCTCGGTACTCGGCTGCTGCTGCCCTTCAGCCTGGCCGCCATCGCCAGCGCCGCCGCTGCGCTGTCCAGCCCGGTGTTGAGTGTTCGATTCCCCGCAGCCGGCGCTCTTCTTGCACTCGTCGCCAGCGTTCTGCCGGCAGTGCCGCTTTCCCTGTGGGCGGCGGATATCGACGCCTCCGACCTTGCCCGCCGCAGCGCCGACTACGTAGGTGAGCGGCGCATGGCCGAGCGCCTCACCACGGTCGAGCCTGCGGTTCATCTGGGACACCTGCACCTTCAAGCCGCCGCGTGGTTTGCACCCGAGCTTGAAGTACTCGACCTCAGCGGGCTCAACGATCCAACCATCGCGCATCTCCCCCTAGACGGACCGGTGGGCTTCGGCCGCGAGGCACTGCTGCACGGCCTTGAGCGCGGAGTCGATGTGCTCCACCTGTCGCCCAGCCGCCTGGATGGTTTCGTGCTGGCGAGTCAGCCCTTGCTGGATGTGATCGCCAATGAGCCCCTGCGGCGAGCGCTCTTCGGTGAACTCACGTTCACGCCGACCCGCCTGGAGCAGCTCAACGGGTGGCTCCCCGCAACGCTGCTCGACGCGGGCGGTCCGGGCTTGCATGCGAACGTGCTCGTGCAGCCTGGGCTTGCGTCAGCGATGACGCGTGCGGGGTGGGTGCTTGGG
>CAYWNK010000266.1:0-8584 GCA_964459495.1 uncultured Planctomycetaceae bacterium | reverse complement strand
TCAGCCAGGGCATCCGCGAGCTGACCGGGGTCCTCGATGAGCGCCTGGTCCTGGGCCAATCCCGGGCCGGCAGCGAGCCGACGAGCTTCGGGCTCTCCACACCGATTACGTCTGGAGGCACACCGGCACAGCCGGGCATCCCCTCGGGCTCAGACTTCGGATCGCCGCGCGCATCCGGCGGCCAGAGCTCCGGACGGCTCGAGCGGCTGGAGCAGCTCGTCGAGGCGATGGCTGAGGCTCAGGCGTCCGGCGGTGGGCGCATGGTTATCGAGCTGAATCAGACGGTCAATGCTCCGGTCACCGTCCAGGGGATAGACGGCCCGTCGATTCGCCGGGTGCTGGCGAGCCCCGAGGGCCGGGAGTCCATCGAGGGCACGATCACCCGCGCAGCGGCCACAGGCGCGAATGGTGCGCTCACCCGCGCCATGCAATCGAACACGAGGCGGAACCGATGAACGTCTGGGGCGATGATGATTTCGAACCGGGCGCCACCGCCTACGGGACACACCCGAACCGTTACCTCAGGATGCGGCCATTCGGGCAGTCCGTCACCTTCCAGGGCCAGGGCGGCGCGGCACCCTTCGGGCCGATTAGCGCTCATCCGGGTTTCATATTTGACGGCCAAGGAAACGCCTCCTTCGTTCCTGGCCCTGGTCTCCCCAATGACGATCAGACGATCCACGTCCTGCAGCGCTCCGTGTTCCAGGCAGACGGGCAGGTCGAGTTCGTTCCGCGCTACAAGCTGGTCTCGGGAGCGAAGAACCTCGACGGCCTGCGCGGCTGCTTCCTGTGGGCCCGCGTGAGCGGCGGAGCGATCCAAACGGAAGCCGGATCGCCCGGCTACACGGAGTACCACGACTTTCCCACTAGCGGGATCTTCTTTGCGCACGTGAAGGTCACCTTCAACCCGGACCGTCTCGTCTTGGGCTACGTGGCCGGCGGCAACGTCACCATCCTGCGCAACGAGACGGTCGCATCCTTCCAGGGTGGCAATACCGGCAACCCCTTCTACGAGCCGCGCAAGATGCGACTGGTGGTCAACGGCGATACCGTCGAGGCCTATCGCTCCTTTGTCGGGAGGCAGGGGGCCGCATCCCTTGGCGGCCAAGCGGCGGGCACGTCTGAACAGCAGGTCTTCTCGGTCCAGTCCAGCGATTGGCCTACGGCTGCGGGGCGCTTCGGCTTCGGCGCCCAGATGTTCCGCGAGGATCTTGGATCGGCAGAGGGTGGGATCACCGTTTCGAGCGTGAGCATCCGCGACCTCGCCGGCCAGCTGCTCTACCGGGACATCTTCGAGCGCACCACCCCGAACTCTGGACGCATTGCGCTCGATGTGCTGAACCGCCCGGGTACATCGCTCATGCAGGCCTGGACCGGGGACGGTACGGGCCGGGTTGCCTTCAAAGCTCACGTCGGGCATATGGTCCGCGCCGGCTCAGGCGTGGCGCTCGGCGACGACATCTCGAGCCAGTACAACGGCCTGGACCAGGCGTACGGCTGGATGGCCTGGCAGGATCCCGAGACCAACCCGCAGCAGCACCGATCAATCCGGATCACGTTCGGCGGTAGCGCAGCGGTTGGCCGAGAGGCTGGGATCTGGTTGCGCGGCAGCTTTCAGATCCCCGACATCGGTGGGCCGCCCGACTTCCGCTCCGAGCCTGCAGCGGGCTCTCCTGTAGAGCTGGACAACCTCAAGACCGGCTACCTCCTGCTGATCCGTCAAGAGGCCGGCAACTGGAGCTTGCGGATTGACGCCTACCAGTCGAATCCCAGCACCGCCTATGCCCCGGAGACGATTGCGACGGCGGACCTCGGGGCCGCTGGTCTCGCGCTTGGGGTTCCGATCCTGCTCGCCATGGAGGTGCGCAACTTCGACGCGGACACTTTTGGCGTTGGCGAGGTTCCAGCCATCCGCGTGATGCTGAACGGAAACCCGGTAAGCCTGTCCAGCGCATCCTCTGGCGTATCCATCCAGTCCAACTGGGCAGTCGATCTGCGGTCCGAGGCGGTTCCGAACGGATCAGCCACCGGGCTCTTCCTCCAGGTTGACGCCTACGATTCGCTGCTCTGCCAATTCGATGATTGGAAGCAGGAGCCGCTGAGCGATGCGCCTGTAGATGGTGGCGACGATCAAGCCTCGGTCGTCCTCGGATCCGAGGTCGACGACAAGCTGGGAACCCTCGACGTGCCCCTCTCCTGGGGTATCCAAGAAATCCTTCAGGACGAGTTCCGGGAAGCGGAGTACGAAACCGGAAGCGTCCAGCGCTCGCCCCGGTTCAGTCAGTCCCGGCGCTTGTTCCGCGTTGAGATGCGCGGGGCCACGGCAGCGGAGCGGCAAGAGGCCCGGCAGTTCTGGAAGATCCATAGGGCATCCGAAATCCCTTTCACATGGACGAGCCCGGTGACAGGTGGACCCGTGGTCGTGCGCTTCGTCGGCGGCACGTTCCAATGGGCGCGCATCTCAAGCGGGGCGGTAGCCGAGGGTGTCGAGACATACGGCACCTTCGAGCTAGAGGAGCTATTCGCGCACACCATCTACGGGGAGGCCGTCAATGCCCCTTGACATCGACCCGCAAACCTCCGAGCACCTTCAGCAGCTCAAGGGCCAATTCCCCTTCATCTGGCTGTTTGAGATCGAAACGAAGGAGGTTCCAGCGCAGCGCCTACGCATCACGAACTTCACCGAGCTGGTCCCCTTCGGTGAGGATTCGAACGGCAGCCCCATTCTCTACTACCCGACGCCCGTCCTGATCGGTGGGATCCGCGCGGATAGCGACCGGGGTCTGCCAGTCCTCGAGCTGACGGTCGGCATCGCTGGTCCTGTGGCTAGCGCGCTGGTCGATCAGTCGGATGGGTTCGTGGGCCAGCCGGTCCGGATCCTACTGGTGGACTCCCAGGCCCTCGAGCAAGGCCAGGCGATCATCGAGGAAAATGGCAGCGTCTCGGCGGCGACGATCACAACCGAGGGCATGGCCTTCGAGGTCTCAGCGGGAAACCCCTTCCTGCGCGACCTTCCCGACATCCTCTACAGCCGAGACTACTGCACCAAATGGGTGGGCGACTTCGGCGGCGCAGGATGCGGCTACAACCTTAACGCATTCGGCGCGGGCTTCGTCCAGTGCGGCCAACGGGTTGACGGTACCTTCGTTGCGCTGCCATTCACGCTAGATGCCTGCACGCTGGTCGGAGATGACGAAGAGGCGAACGCCAACGTTGGGAGCAGGCAGCACCCGCAGCGGTTCGGTGGATTCCCCGGCATGAGAGACAACCGATGATCGCCACCGAGATCAAGGTCGACGACCTCATTGGGCGCCGGTACTTCGAGGGCGCGCACGACATCGCAGCCGGCCCGCTGGACTGCGCTGGAGCTTGTGCAGCCGTGCTCCTTCGCGGCGGCGAGCTTGAGGCTGCGGCTTCCGTTGTGTCCCCACAGCCCGAAAGCGGATACGACTCGTCCGGCTGGACACGAATCGCCGACGGTGTAGATGGAAGGCTTCCCCTCCTCGCTGTGATCGTCTCCAAGCTGGTCGATGGTCACGTCAACGTCGCTTGCGTGCACTCCGAGAAGAGCCAGAGGGCACTAACGTCCGTCCCCGAACGCGGGGTCTGCTCGCTACCAATTCGAGCGATCGGCAGCGTGGAAGGCGTCTACACATGGGGTGAGCGATGAGTGTCCGGGTCCGATACACGCGCAACCCCTTCGACTGGTCGAAGGCCGAAGGGATGGACATGCCCGCAGGATCCCTCCAGTCACTCTACGAGGGTCTGCCGGAAGAGATGCGCGAGGGCGGGAAAGGCACGGTCCGCGCCTTCGTCAACGGCCTCGAGGTCCCCCAGGAGGACTGGAGCGAAGAGCAGGTGCTCGACACCTTCTATGCCTCGTTCCTGGTTGCGCCAACGGGCCTAGAGGTGGCTACGGTCCTACAGATTGTCACCGCCCTAATTGCTGTCGCCTCTGCGATCGATGCTCAGAGTCGGCTGCGCGCTATCACCGATGGGGCGCAAGAGCGAAACGATGAGTCGAGCGCGAACTTTGGTTTCTCTGGCTACTCGAACACAAGGCGCCAAGGCCTGCCGCTGGAGGTTCCCTGCGGCCTGATCCGCATGGCGCCCACGGTTATCGGGGAGTACGTCGACAACCAGGAAGAGGGATCCGTCCTCTACCAGCTCCTCTCCTTCGGCTGGGGACCGATCAAGTCCATCGGCGGGATCGATGTGGCCACCCCGCAAGGCCAGCGTCTCAACGCGATCGAGATGGGAACGCTACTCGAGATCAATGGCAACCCCGGGGAGAACTACGCGGGTGTTGAGCTTGAGGTTCGGCTGGGCAACAATACCCAGGACGCGATCCTCGGATTCCAGCAGATCCGCGTACCGGCGGAGGTTGGCCCATTCGATCTGCTTTCACCCGAGACGGGCGAGGTGGATAGCTTCGGCATCGCACCGGGCTACGACATCACATCGCCATTCGACACGACCAACGATGCGTACCGGGCGACGTATGGACGGGAGTTCGATGTGGTCGAGCCCGCCGATCAGATCATCATCCGGCTGCGGTTCCCCGGCGGCTTCTACAGCTTCACCAACGGCAACCAGCTAGCCAATGCCGGTTTCCGCTATCAGATCTACTACCAGGAGCTAGACGGCGCCCTGCAGCCGACGGGGCCGCTTGTGCGTATCAACCCGTCCGGCGTGCAGTCTTTCGCTCGGCAGTCACTCTTTGACTACGATATCCGGTTCACGCTCTTTGATCCGCTGACGTACGAGCCGCCGCTGCCCGGCACGGCTCTGCAGATCCCGAACGGTGGCGGCTCTCTTGAGATGCCAGACCTCAACCGCCCGGTCCCGGTCGGCGCCGAGCTACCCCTCGTCTCGCTTTCGACCTGGATCAAGCCCGATCCTGGGCTTGGTTCCAACCCGAACGTAGGCGATGTGATCTTCATCGCAGGTAACTACGAAGCGGGCGGCAATGAAGGCTTTGGGATCTACTTCAAGCGAATCTTCCTGGGGAGCGTCTTCAATCAGGCGTGGCAGCTAACCGCCATCAAGGGCAACGGCAGCATCCTTTTCGAGCTGCACGAACAGGCCACGATCCTCGGCGGCAGCTTTGAGGATATCCCCACCGACTGGATGATGGTTACCCTGGTCTACGAGCGGGACCAGCGGATCGAGCTGTACCTCAACGATCAGGTAGTCCTTTCGCGCTCGGCTATCTCTGATCTGTCCTGGCCGAACGGTCCGTTCCGCGTTGGCGAGAGCCCAGGATTCAGCACGCCAGGGCTTCGCTTCCAGGGCCTTGTCGATCAGGTGCAGGTCTACGAAGAACGGCTCACCGCGCCCCAGGTCGCATCGATCTACAACGGCGGCCAGGGGATTATCCCCGAGCGCGCTTCCACTCGATCACTCTGGAACTTCGAGACCGTGGGGAGCGTTCCGCAGAATACGGCCTGGCCTACTCCCTGGTGGGATGCGGCTACGGGCCTGTCTGGCGGAACGACTTCAGGCCAAGCGCCTGGCGTCATCCCTGGCGATGGAGTGCAGAAACCGAAGCGGATGCGCGCGCGAGTCGGGATCGTTCGGATCTCGGAGGACTCGACGAACCAGAACACGGTTGACGATTTCCAATGGGTGGAAACCCAGCGGATCACGGACGAGCTTCTGGAGTACCCGCAGACCCCGCTCCTTGGAACGCTGATCCCTGCTTCCGACCAGCTCAATACCTCGATCCCGACAAGCACAGCGGTAATCGAGGGCGGCTTCTGGCCGGTCTGGGATGGAGCATCGACCACGGCGCCAAACCTCAACGCGACCTACACGTCCAACCCCGCTTGGTTCTGTCTTGGGATCCTGCTCAACAAGCAGTGGGGTCTAGGCCGTGACTACAGCGCGTCCAGCGTCAAGGACTGGAACCTGCTGCTGGAGTGGGCGAACTACTGCGACGAGATCGTCTATGACGGCGGCGTCGTGGTCTCGTACCAGACGGGACTGCCGGGCGTGGGATTCGATGACGTGCGATTCATCAACAGCACGCAGGACGCAAACGGCGATGTTCGAGGGTCCATAGAGTTCCAGTTCCAGAACTCCACCAACGGTATTCGCGGAGTGCTGCCCGACTGGGCTGTCGTCGGGCGCTACGTGCGCGCGCTTGGCTTCCCCACTCAGGCGGACGATCCGGACCTAGCGAACGACATCAACTTCGGCGAGAGCGATGCGGGCGGATACGAGATCTTTGAGATCACGCAGACCAGCACGCAGAGCGCGTGGATCGTCAAAGCCTACTGGGACCGGACATCGGAGCCAGATCCCTGGGCGACGGGGACCGGGATCAATCTCCAGATCGGCGGCGGAGGAAACCTAGGCACTGCCCGGGTCGAGGGCGGCGAGAAGCGCCACGAATACAACGGGGTCTTTGATACGGCGCGCGAGGCCTGGGCTCAGCTCCAGCGCGTGGCCGGGATCGCTCGAGGCCGGTGGATCCGCGTTGGCGGGGGAGTCACCCTGACATTCTCCAGGCCTCGGCAGGCGGTGGCCTTGGTCACCAGTGGGAGCATCCGGCCCGAGACCTTCGATTTGGCCTATGCGGACAGCTCGGTTGCGCCGAACTTTTACGACTTGACGATCCTCGACAGGGACCGCCGCTATGAGCGCAACCTCATTGAAGTACCCCCCCCAGTCACCACTCTGGTCCAGGCTGGCGGTAGCGTCCGGCGGGAAGCGCAGACCTTGGCCGGCGTCACCAGCCGCAGCCAGGCTTTCCGGCATGGGCGCTTCGAGATCCTGGTTGGGCAGAACGTCATCCGCAGCGGGACCTTCGAGTCTGGCCCGCTGGCGATCCACCTACAGGTGGGGGACGTATTCCGGATAGGGCACGACCTCATGCCGCGAGGCGAGGGCGGGCGAGTCGCATCCGCATCGGTGGGCGCGCCCCAGGGGCTCCTGCTCGACGCCGACAACCTCGGGACCGGAAACTGGGGCCTGTCTGGCGTGACCATTGCGGCCAGCGGCACGGACCCCTACGGGCAGCCGGCCTTCCTGATCTCGGACGCCTCAGCCGTCGACTTGGGCCGAATCTCCCAGCAGGCCAACGGCGTGCACGTCGACCCGGACGGACTGGTCCAGGAGATGCCGGCGGGGATCTACGGGATGTCCTGCCTGGTCCAGGCTGGGACCTCGACCTACGCCCGGGGGACTCTGGTGCTCCCCGGTGGGGTCAACCGATTCGCAACCTTCGACCTCGCCGCAGGAAATGTGCGAATAGATGGCGGCACCGAGGACGGCGGAGCGTCTATCTATCCGGTGGGGGGCACCGGCTGGTATCTCATCCGGGTTTGGGGGGCCTTCCTGCCCAGGGCGCTCAGCGATACCGTGACCTGGAGCCTGGCCCCTGCGGCTGGGCCCACGGGCGAAGACGCTACCGAGGTCGGGGATCTGCTCGTCTCCCAGCCCTCGCTGACCTGCGGGCGCTTCGGCTGCCTCCCCCTGTCGCCCGATCGCGGCATCGTCCTGGGCCGGGCCCTGACCATCGCCGGGGGGGAACAGGTGCATATCCGTGATTCCCAGATGCGGGTAGGCACGGCCTCGGTGGACCCGGCCCTGTCTCCAGCTGGCGACTACCCGGCGGGCTCGGTGCTCTCTCTTGAGTCCGCCGCCGTGGACGCCGAGGGCCTAGCCGTGGTCGCTGGCTCCGAATCCGAGTTCATCGTATCGACACCCGACACCGAGCTCCTCGGGGAGGTCTCCTCTGTCGAGGTTCGGGAGGATCTCAGCATCCGGATCGGCTGGTCTGAATACTCGGAGGCGATCTACCAGGATCGGGCCGAGGCCCAGAATGGGGGGCTTGCCCTGACGGCCAGCGACTCCAGCGGCGACGAACGGGACTTCGACACCCAGCGGCTTCCCGAGCTCGTGATCCTCGACCCGGTTACGGATTCGGTGGTGATGAGCCCGAGCGGGATCCCCGACCACCGGGTCCGGGTGACCTGGACGCTCAATGACCGGGACGCCGGCAAGGTCTCCGAGGTCCACGTTTGGGCCCGGCTGGCCCACAATGCCATCGGCGGCCCCTGGGTCTCCCTGGGTACGGTCCCCGGCGACGAGCGTAGCCTGGACGCCACGCTGCCGCTTGCTGGGGCGCGCGAGTCCATCGAGCTGGCTGTTCAGCCGGTCATGCGCTCAGGCCAGCGCAGGCGCCCGGAGAGCAGCGCCAGGATCACGCACCGCCTGGTCGGGCTCCAGGCCACCCGCCCGAGCCCCCCGACCCGCTTCCGCGCCGAGATGATCGGCGACCTGGCCCGGTACGACTGGGCGTTCGCGCCCGGCGAGGAGGGTAGCCAGCTCGAGGTCCGCCGGGGCGGCTGGGTCCTGGGCTCTCCGGTCTTCGTGTCCGGCCCGGGCGCCACCGAGGCTGGCCCTTCCCGGGACTGGGCCGGTTCGAGCCATGTGGCTCCCAAGCTGCACGTCCGGACCCGCAACGCCATCGGCGCCTACTCTGAGGCCCTGGTGGTCGATTTCCAGCCCTCTCCGGCGGTGGACCCCAACCCGCCCGGCCTGCAGGACCTGGACCGGGCCTGGGAAACCCACTCTG
>CAYWNK010000265.1:0-8645 GCA_964459495.1 uncultured Planctomycetaceae bacterium | reverse complement strand
ACGGCAGGCCGCGCGCCCCCCCCACGGCCGACAGTCCACCCTCCACGCTGTGGCGCAGCCGCTCCGCATCTCCGTCCGTTGCTGGCGTCAAGAACCGGGGATCGCTGGCCCGCGTCCACTCCCCATCGGGATCCTCGGTCAGCATCTCCAGCACGAGTCCGTCCCCGTCCAGGTCCCTTCCATCCTCAGCAGCGGCGTGGGGCCCCCCGCGGAGGGTCGCGTCCAGGTCCCCGGCCGAAGCCCAGGGACAAACCAGCAGACTCACCCCTTCTGGTAGCTCACTTCTGTGGTCCAGCCAGTGCGAGGCCACGCCAAGGGCCCCCTCGACCCCCACGAGCGAAAGCCCGTCCATCCCCCCGAGGACCCAGACCACCCGCCGTTCCGCGAACCCGCATCCTCCGGGACGCCCGAACTCCAGGCCAAGCACTTCCCGATCCGGGTCGTTGCCAAAACGGTGCAGCTGCACCTCCCCCGGGTCCACCTCCGCCCAACGGCCGAGGATCGCATGCACCGCCTCGCGGTTGTGGTACATGGGAGCTACGGGTAGGAACTCATGCGCAGACGCGCTTGCGGTCAGCAAGAGAACCGTCGCGGGCACTAGACGTGCTCGACTTGTATCGATCAGGGACTGGGGCATAGGAACTCCCAGGGCGCGCCAAAATGCACACTCCTGGACTCCCCCCGTCGGCGGGTCGGATCGGCAGCCTTGACAAAAAGTGCAAAGTCCTAGGCAACCGGCCCAAACCTGCCGGCAAACCTAGGCCCCCGACCTTCTGAATAGCCGTCCCCGGAGCGCCTGGACTGCGCAACAGAGACGGCCATCCACCCCTTCGCCTGGCCTTAGACCGGCTGCTGCTGAGCCGTTTGCGGCGGGGTCAGCTCCACGACCGGCTCACCGGTTTCCGGGTCGGTGCCCGTCCGCTTTCCCGGCTGCGACGCGACCGCCTTGCCCGTGGTTTCGGGCGCGAACTGGTCGACCTCTTCCAGCTCGACCGAGACGTAGCGCGACACGCCCTTGACCTGCATCGTCACCCCATAAAGCGAGTTGCAGGCGCTCATCGTGCCCTTGTTGTGGGTCACGACGATGAACTGGGTTGTGTCGAGGAAGCCGTCCAGCATCCCGAGGAAGCGCTCCACGTTGGCATCGTCCAGGGCCGCGTCGACTTCGTCCAGCACGCAGAAGGGGCTGGGCCGGGCCTCGAACACCGCGAACAGCATCGCGAGGGCCGTCATCGTGCGCTGACCGCCCGACAGCAGACCGATCGACAGCATCTCGCGCCCCGGAGGCCGCGCGACGATCTCGATGCCCGCCTCCAGCACGTCGACCCCTTCCTCGAGGAGCATGTCGGCCTTGCCGCCGCCAAACAGCTGGCGGAAGATGCGCTGGAAGTTGGTGCGCACCTCCTCGAAGGTCTCGAGGAAACGCCGACGCGACTCCTCATCGATCGTGCGCACGGTGTCCATCAGGGACTTGCGCGACTCGGTCAGGTCGGTTGCCTGGGTTTCGAGGTGCTCGAGGCGTCCGCCGACCTCCTCCAGCTCGTGGACCGCCTCGACGTTGACAGGGCCCAGCTTATCGAGCTGGCCCTTCACCTCGGCGACCGCCTTGTCGAGCTGCCGCATGGCGTCGTCGGAGTCCATGAGCTCTTCTTCCGTCTCCCCGTCCCGCAGAACGTGGGGCTCGAGCTCGAGCTCCTCCATGGCGCGACCCTGGATCTCCTCTGCGGCCAGCTGAAGCTTCTGCTGCTGGAGTTGACGCTGACCGAGCTGGGAGCCCGACGCATCGAGCCGGGCCTGCACGGCTTCGGCTGCCTTGCGCACCTCCATCGAGCGCGCGGCACCCGCGCGTTCGGCGGCCCGCAGCGTCTCCAGCTGTTCGTCGAGTGCCGCCCTGGATTCGGCGAGCTCTTCGGCACGCTCCTCCAGCTCGGTTGCCTGTGCCTTGCCCTGGATCGCGTTCTCGGCGAAGTTGGCGGCACGCCCCACCGCGCGGTCGTGCTCAGCCTCATCCTGGCTGACGCGACGCTCCTCGGCCGAGATCCGCTCCTCGAGACCGGCGAGCTCCGAGGTCGCCTGGGTGCGCTCGACCTCCGAACGTCCGCGCTCCCGGTTCAGCTCCTCGCGCTGGGTTTCCAGGGCCAGGCGCTCCGCGTCCAGCTCGGCGAGGCGGGCGTTCTCCACCTGGAAGGCTTCCTCAGCGGCGATGCGCACCGCCCGCGCGGACTCCAAGTCCGCGGCGAGTCGCGTCACCTCTTCCTGGGCACGCTCCCGCTCCTCCTCGAGCTCCGCTGCCGCCTTGCGCTGGTCTTCGAGGCGCGCGCGCGCCGCAGCCAGCTCCCCCTCGGCCTCGGCCGCAAGGGTACGCTGCGCTTCGCGCTCAGCGTCGCAGGCCTCCAGGGCCGCCACGAGGCTGGCTAAGCGCTCGTCGGACTCCCGCTCCTGCCGGCCCAGCGACGCGACCTGCAGATCGAGCATGTCGACCCGGCGCCCGAGCTCCTCCGCCGCCGCACGGCGGCCGACCGGACCTTGGGTCACCTCGCGGTGTCCACCGACCACCCCGGCGGCGTCGACGCGCTCACCGCGGGGCGTCACAAACCTCCAGCGTGGGTTCTCGGCGACCAGGCTGAGCGCCAGGTCGAGATTGGAAACCACCACCACGTCGCAGAGCAGCGCGCGAGCCAGCGGTTTGAGATCGGGGCTGCACTTGACCAGATCCGACAGGCGCCCCTCGACACCACCGCCGTAGCGCGCAAACAGCGCGTAGTCCGACGGCGCGGGGCAGGGCGGAGCCCCAAGGCCAGGGGGCACGCACACCCCGACCTCTCCGATCTCCCGGTCCCTGGCCCAGTCGACGATCCGCCGAGCCACGTGCGCGTCGCGCGCCACCAGCGTCGTCGAGCGCTCCCCCAGGGCTGCGTCCAGCGCGCGCGCCAGGCGTGTGTCGATCGTCAGATGATCCGCAACGATGCCACGCAGCCCATCTTCGTCGCAGGGTCCCGTGCCCTCTTCCACCACCTCGAGCAGCTTGGCCGTGCCCCCGGAGAGTTCCTCGAGCTGGCGTTGGCGATCGAGGAGCGATTCACGCTTGGCCGCAAGAGACGCGCGCTCGAGCTCGCCCTGGGCACGCTTGGTCGCGAGCAGCGCTCGCTGCTCCGTCCCGGCCTTGCGCTCGGCGGCCCGGGACTCGCGCTCCGCCTCGAGCCGCACAACCTCTGCCGCGGCCTTGGCCGCGGTCGCCTCGCGCTCCGCGAGACCGGTCGCCTGGGAGTTGACCGCAGTCTGGGCCTCGTCCAGCCGCGCAACCACGCGCGCCACCCGCTCGGCCGCCGGCTCCTGGGCCTGCTCGAGATGCCCGACTTTGTTCTGGCTCGCCGTGCGCTCGTGCAGCCGCACCAACACCTGTTCGTTCTGCTGCTCCTCGGCGGCGCGCGCCTCCTTGTAGCGCTTTTCGAGTTCCTTGCCCTGTTCCGCCAGGGTGGTCGCCTTCCCTGCGGCGAGCTCCGCGCGCTCGCGCAGTTCGGCCACCGACTCGCCCATGGCCTCCAGCTCTTCGCGGTGCTCGCCGAGCTGAGTCTGCAGCGCGGCCACCCGTGCGGTCTCTTCCTGGGCGGACGCCTCCCACGAAACAATGCGCATGCCGAGCTGCTCGCGGCGCTCAAGCTGAGCGCGCACCTCACCCTCCATACGGCCGGCCTCCGACGAGACCGTATCCAGCTGCGCCACCACCTGGCTGCGCTCCGCCTCGGTGGCCTCCACCTGCTCGTCGCAGGCGTGGCGCTCCTCCCGCAGCTGCTCCAGCTCGGTCTCCAGACGTTCGCACTCCGGGCTCAGCTCGGCCAACTGGCGCTCGCCGCGCAGCAGCCGATGGCGCAGCAGGCGCGTGCGCCCTTCGGTCCACTCGGCCTTGGCCGTCACGTAGCGCTCGGCCTTGCCGGCTTGAATCTTCAGCGAGCGCACGCGCGTGCGCAGCTCGCCCATCACATCCTCCAGGCGCTCCATGTCCTGCTCGACGCGCTTGAGGCGCAGCTCGGCTTCATGGCGTCGCTGGCGGTAGCGACTGATCCCTGCGGCCTCCTCGAAGACGGCGCGACGCTGCTGAGGGTTGGCCGACAGGACCGCGTCGATACGCCCCTGCTCGAGCACCGCGTAGCCGCGGCTACCGAGGCCCGTGTCGAACAGCATGTCCCGCACGTCTTTCAGCCGCACGCGCTCGCCGTCGATCTGATACTCGCCCTCGCCCGACTTGAACAGACGGCGCGTGATCCCGACCTCCGCGCCCCGGCCCGGAATCTCCTGGAGCTCATTGTCGAGCACCATCGTGACCTCGGCCACGTTCATGCCTGGACGGCTGACCGAGCCCTTGAAGATCACGTCGGTCATTCCGGCGCCGCGCATGGACGTGGGGCGCGTCTCGCCCAGCACCCAACGCACCGCATCCACCACGTTGCTCTTGCCGCAACCGTTGGGGCCGACGATGCCGGTCAGAGCCCCGGCGCCGAAGTCCATGATGGTCCGATCGGCAAAGGACTTGAAGCCGAGCAGCTCGAGTCGCTTGAGTCGCATCTACTTGGGGTCGAACAGGGGAGCTGCGGGCAGCTCCTCGGAGGAAGCGGACGGAGGATGGACGCTGGTGCGTGCCTGGGCGAATTCCTCCCAGGCGTCGAGGTGTGGACGGGCGCCCGGGGCTCGGCCGCGAGCGGCACCAAAGCCACCGACCTCGGCGGCCAAGGGATAGAGCGCGCCGGAGCGGACGCCGCTGAGCAGGCGCACGAGACCTTGCCCCACAGAGCCCTGGGCGTAGCGATCACCGAGCACGTAGCCGGTGCGATATTGGGGATGGCGCTCGGCTTCGGGGGCCGGCATGCCGCTGAACAGACGGGCCTGGGTCGGGCGCGGATCGCGCTCGTCGCGCTCGGCGAAACGCCGGGCCGCGGCCCCACCGAAGAGCGGGGAGAGCTCAACCCCGACACCGGCCTCTTCCCCGAAGCGGCGGGCGGCCTCGGCCAGAAAGCCCAGCAGGCGAGCGCCCGAGTCGGGCCGCGGCTCGCCATCCCCGAGGATGCGTAGGGCCTCGGGCAGGCCGACCGGCGTGATCGCAAAGCCCCGCCGCTCGCGGACGAGTTCCCCGCGGGCACCGCGCCTCTCGCGCTGGAAGCGCTCGATCGAGACGCAGGCTTCGATCGCCAATCGCAGCACCGAGACGCATTCCTCGAACAGCGCGTCTTCGCGCCAGGGCCCCGCCCTTCGCGCCAGGCGCGGGAGGTTGATCGAAACGGCTCCAGCGCAGGCCAGCGCCACCCGCTCGCGCCCGCGGCGCCGGCAGCCCGGGGCGACCCAGCGCTGCCCCCGGCCGTGCCAAACCGGCACGATCACACCCCGGGCCAGCAGGCGCTCCACCGTCTGGAGCAGAGCCGGCTCGGACTCGATCGAGGGTTGCAGTTCTTCCCAGCCCAGGAAGACGCGCGGGGTGTTCAGCCCGGCAGCGTCCAGCTCAGCGAGTGCCGGCATCAGGCGGGTGAGCTGCGACGCGCCCCGCCCGCCGGAGCCGGCGGGACCGGAGAGATCGAGTCGCTTGCCCGCGGCCCCTGCCAAGGCACCGAGGGCCACGACGGCATCGCGCAGTCCAGGCCCCCGGGAGCCGCGGCCGACGAGCAGCTGGCCGAAGTCTTCGAGCACGACCCCGATGGCGCTCTCTCGCAGCAGCGGAGCGAGCTCGCCCTGAACGTCGAAGGCGGAACTGCTGGTCGCTTCACCGCGCAGGAGCATCTCCGCGGGCACGCTGCGCATGAGCGGCAGGTGGGGTGCGCCGAGGTCTTCGACGAACAGGCTCCCGTCCCGATGCTTCTCAGCGACCTCGTCGCCCAGCACGTCTTCGAGGGCAAAACGGCGCAGAACCTCCGCGCCCGCCGCCTCTACGGGTCCGGGTGGGGCCGAAGCGTAGACGTCGGCCGCTTCGCTGGGCAGCTGACGGGGCGCGTCGAGCAGGCGTCGCAGGTCGTGCCGCGGGAGGCCGACGGGCTCCTGGCGGCGCAGCGCCGCGTCGAGGCCCATCGCCCCGAGCTCGTTGTCGACGATTTCGCGGACCAGCCCGGTCGAGAGGCGCCGCAGACCCGCGTCGAACACGCGAGCCTCGACCCGCTCGGCCACCTGCTCGGCGAGCTCCCGGGGCAGCTCGGCCTCGTCCACCAGGGCGGCCACGATGCGCGATGGGTTCCAGGGCGACGTGCCGCCGCCGTCTTTCACCTGGGGCATGCGGCCCGAAGCCGCCCGCTGGGGGCCTTCGTCATCCACGACCAACAGCGCGTCCCGGGCGCGGGCCCGGCGATCGCGATACAGGATGTAGGCCTTGGCGACCCGGGCTCGACCCATCTCGACAAGGGCCTCCTCCACCAGGTCTTGGATCTCCTCGACGGAGGGCGGCGGCGGCGCCGGGCGAGACCCCAGGGAACCCGCCGCGCCCGTGATCTCGCCGCGGGTGCCGCGCCGGCGCGAGGCCATCCCCAGCCCGACCACATCGGCCACGGCGGCGGCGAACTCGGGGTCCTGCTCACCGACCGCCGACTGGGCGCGGGTCACCGCGGCGGCGATACGCGCCTTGTCGAAAGGCACACGGCGCCCGTCGCGCTTGCGCACGTGCATTGGAGAACGAAGGGCCTGGTACTCCGGCTCATACTGCGGCTCGTGGCGGTCGCCCTGACCGTCCCCCGCCGGATCTTGCGCGTCGGGACGCTGGCCCGAACCATGCTGTTCCGCTGCCATGGCCTACTCCTCCCCCCCGCTGTGCTTGCCCAGGATCGGCTTCAGCTCCTCCAGGAACTGGTTCACGTCTTTGAACTCACGGTAGACGCTGGCGAAGCGCACATAGGCGACCTGGTTGAGCTTGCGCAGCTCGTCCATCACAAGCGAGCCGATGACCGAACTCTGGACCTCGCGGTCGTAATCCTCCTGACAGCGCGCTTCGATCCGGCTGACCGCCTCCTCGATGGCCGTCATCGGCACCGGCAGCTTCTCGCAGGCCCGCAGCACCCCAGCCAAGATCCGGTCGCGATCGAAGCGCACGCGCTCACCGCTCTTCTTGATCACGCGCAGCGGACTTTCCTCGACCCTTTCATAGGTCGTAAAGCGCATGAAGCAGCCCAGACATTCCCGGCGCCGACGGATCACCGTGCCGTCCGAGGACGTCCGGGAATCGACCACTCGGTCATCATCGGCTTGGCAACGGGGGCACTTCATGTTCCGGCCACCAGCAAAGCACTCTATATATGGTGTGTCAACAGCGATCAGCGGCCTCTAGCCGCTAGTGGTCGTAGCCCTGGACCACCGACAGGCCATGGCCCGGTCCCCGCCTTGGATTCCGGACTTGGGCCCCGTCAGGGATCCGGCCGATGAACTATTCTCGGCAAGAGACCGCCCCATGAAAGCAAGCCCCGAAAAAGCCCTGGCCCCTGGCGGCCGGCATACGGCGAGCCCCAGGACCTTGGGGAGCTGCCGGGTGATGTGGCTGGTCGGCTGGCTCGTCCTTTCGCTGTTGGTGGGTACCGGTGCCCGGGCCGCCACCCAAGGCGACTTCCTAGGGAGCCCCAAAACCCAAAGTTGCGCCGGGGAAAGCCCGGCCCCCAGCTGCTGTCTCTCCGGGTGCTCTTGCTGCGGGCCCGCCGGCCCGATGTCTTGCCCTTGTGCCCAGGACAAGGATCCGGAGCCCAGCCAGCTTCCCTGGGCCCCCGCCCCGTCGAGCCACCCGGAGGCGGGCGGCCTGGGCGGGGTCCCACCCCAGCCGGAGTGGCCCGACCACCCGCGGGGTCCGGCCTGCGAGAGCACGGCCCCTCGCCCCGCTTCTGGGGCGGCCAATCCGTGGGCAAGAAGGCGGGCGGGCAAGGCCCGCGCGCGCCTGGCCTGCTGGCAGCTGTAGCGGAGCGCGGATCGTCCCTTCGCGCGTCCGCGTTCTGGCCGATTGCCGGTGCGGGCACCCCCTCCGTTTGACCCTAGGGATCCGGCCATGCTGCCCCTCCGTCACCGCCCGCTGCTCGGCATCGGGCTCGCCGCCGTCTGCGGCTGCACCTCCCCACAATCCAGGCCCCAAGCCGCCGAACGCCCGGCGCTGGTCGCTGCCCCAGCCGACATGGCCGCAGCTTCCGCGCTGGCCGTCGAGCGCAACGCTGGCCTCGCCGCCGCCCGCGAGCTCGCCCAGGCGGCCGGCGAATCCGCCGCTGCGGCCGGCCGGCTTCCCAACCCGCGCCTGGCCTGGACCGAATTCGCCGAGGAACTCCAAACCCGCACCGGCCCGCACGTGCGCCGCATCGGATTGCGCCAGCGCCTGCCCTGGCCGGGCACCCTGTCCGCCGCCCGCGAAACCGCGTCGGCTGCGGCCGCGGGGGCGGAGGGCGTCACCCGAGCGCTGGCCGCCACGACCCGCCTGGAACTGGAAAGCGCCTGGATCGAGCGCGCCCAGCTCAGCACCGAGCAACTCCTACAGAAAGCCCGCATCGAGCTCCTCGAGGGCTTGGAGCCGATCGTCGCGGCCCGCACCCGTGCCGGCGGTGGGCGCCAGGACTTGCTTCGACTCGAGGTCGAGCTCGCGCGCGCGCAGGACAAGCTCGTCCAGCTGCAGTCGGCCGCGGCTCCCATGGACGCGCGGCTGGCCGAAC
>CAYWNK010000264.1:0-8663 GCA_964459495.1 uncultured Planctomycetaceae bacterium | reverse complement strand
CGCCCCCGGGGGCGGGTTGCTTGCGACAGCCATGGATGAGGACGGTGACGGGGCTCCCGACGGGCTGGGGTTTCCGGGCACAGAAGGGGGTTTCATCGGGGACGAGGATTTGGTCGATCGGCGGACCCTGGTCTTCGTGCCCGACAGCGACGGAGATCTTCGTAGTCACGAGACCCTGCCCGCCGGAGCGACGATTCAAATGCGGCTGAGGCCGGGGCTGCGGGCCCGGTCGGGCGCCATGCTCGTGACCGAGGTCTTGCTGTCGACGACGGTGGGGGCCGACAGCATCGCTCCGGCTCCTCGCGTGGAACCGGGGAATCCAGCCAGCCTTCTGATCCTGCCGGCCGACGGCTCGGCGGGGGTGGATCCGGCCACGGACGTCGAGGTCTTCTTCTCAGAGCCGATCCAGATCGGACAGCTCGGACCCTTGCCAGGGCAGCTCGCCCTGCCTGGGGCCATCGATCTGGAGTACGGGGAGTCGCTGGCCATCGCGATGCCGGTGAACGCCCGGCCCGCCAGCGTGTTCGCCTTCGACCACTGGATTCTCACGCCGCCGATCGCCTTTCCGGGCCAGGGTTCCTCGTCCCCCAACTGCGGTGACCTGGGGGCAGTGACCCTGTTCCTAGGCCCGAACGAAGTGAGCGACTTGGGGGCCAACACAAACATCGGCATGTTCGCCGCGGGCTTCTCCGTCGGGCTCAGTCCGGGGATCGTCAACGCGCCGGTCGCGCCCGAGGCGATCCTCGTTGGACGCCGTAGCCCGGCGGCGATTTCCGTACTGGACCTCAACGGCTTCGGAGCTTCGACGGGGAGTCCGCGCTTTGACCCGTCCGGTCAGAATCCACGCCCGGGGGACAGCCACTTCCCCAACGACCCGAACATCATCTTCGGCGCTGTCGATCTGATGCCCGGCACCTGCACGGTGGACGGCGGATCAGCCGGCGTGTTCACCTTGACCCTAGACTCCAACCTCGATGCGGCCCTGGTGCGTACTCCTACGGTGGTGGATGTCTCCGACATGGCGATCGGTCGGGCGCTGGATCAGGTCTTCAACAACGCGGTCGCGCCCTTTGGCTGCCAGGCTGCGGGCGGGGATGCATGCGCGGCGGACGGCCTGAAGATCATCGAGTACTCGTTTGGGGGCGGGAGTCTCGCCCTGGATCCAGGATCGGAGAACCTGCTGTCTTGGGCTCCTCATCCCAATCCGCCGCCGCTGACCTTCCCGCCCCTTTGTGTGGCGCCGCAAATCTTCGGTTCGGAGCCGACCTCGACGGACAATCCTGGCCCGAACCTGCTCACGGTGGGGGACCCCTTCGGCGATCCAACCGCCAACCCTCCAATTCCCCCGAGCGGAAAGCTCACGGGGCTGATGCAGCCCTTCGAGGGGCCCAGTGACGGGCAGGCGGGGAGCGGAGTCTGTAGCACCTATATGATCCGGCAGCAGATTGGTCACTTCGAGTACGTGCTCGATCGGCAGCGGGAAGAGCTGGTGGTGTTCAACTCGAACCGGCAAACCGTCATCGAGCGCATCGCGCTTCCCGGGGCCGCCTCGCTCGCGCTTTCCCCCGTACTCGATTTCCTCGCGGTGACCCAGCGTGGGCTGGACCAGGTCTCCTTCGTCGATGTGTCGCCCGCTTCGGCGACTTTCCACCAGGTCGTCCACGTGACCTCCGTGGGCGCTGGTCCACTCGGGGTGGCCTGGCAGTCGGAGAACGAGGACATTCTGGTCTGCAACGAATTCGAGGACAGTCTCTCGATCATCAGTGCTCTGGACTTCCAGGAGCGCAAGCGGGTGTCCGGCTTTTTGGGCGGTGGACCCTTCGAGGTCGTCGCGCTGCCGCGCATGGACAACTATGGGTTCCGACGCAACGTCTACTTCGCGTGGATCCTGCAGCGGGATGGGACCTTGGCGATGTTCGAGTCCGGTCCCGACGGCCCGGGCGGATGGGGCTTCGATGATGTGATTGGCCTCGCCCCAAACGTGTATCAGGGGCCCAAGGCGCTCTCGGCAGCGAGCAACAGCATCTACCAGTGCGGCGTGTGGGTCGCCCACGAGGGACCGATCGACGTGGCGACCGGCCAGGCTGGACCTGCCGGTGTGGGGGCGATTAGCCTCGTGCACATCGAGTCGGCAGTCTCCGGGCAGCTGCCGCTGCCGGGCACCTCCCCCCAGTTTCGATCCATGCAGCTGGCGGTGCTGGCATCCATCGGTGAGCCGCAGATCAGCGGGATTCCCGTCGATCTCGCTGAGGACAACATGCTGAACCTGACGGCATTGCCCAGCAAGCAGACCCCGTTCCGCCACGGGGCAGGCATTCCGGCGAACGGTCGGGGGCTCATCCGGGCAGCGGCTGGCGGATCCTCCGTGAACAGCAACAACCCGAACTTCCTACTCGCGGCAATCCCCCACGCGACTCAGCCAGCGCTAGGCGTGGTGGACGTGATCTCCGGCCTCGCTGCCGGGTTCCCGCTGGTCGATACCAATCCCTTCCAACCAGGGCAGCAGTCGGTGCGTGTCCCGGGGGTCAGGATCCTGGTCGACGGATTCCGCCAGTAGCGTTCCGCGCAGCGCTGAGCTCGCCGAGCCCGGTTCGCGTCCAACCACCCGCGAGGGCGATGAATGCGTGCCGGGCCCGCTGGTCTCCTGGGCAAGAGCGATGGGTGAGGTGCAGCCCGGCCCGGTGTAGGCTCGGGGGCCAGCGGGGCATTGCCTCCCGGCGCCCCGTCCGTTTCGACCCTTCGCCTGACCAGCAACCTCCCCATGAGCTCCGAGACCAACGCCTCCACCTGGAACCCGACCGAACAATCGGCCATGGCTCGCCGCCTGGTTCGGAGCGTCGACAGCGGCATTCTATCGACCCTCTCCGTGGAGGTTCCCGGCTACCCCTTCGGTTCGGTGACCCCCTATGTGCTGACCCACAGCGCCGAGGTGGCGATCTACGTCAGCGGCATCGCCCAGCACACCGCCAACATGGAGGCCGATCCTAAGGTTTGCCTGACGGTGACGGCGGATCCTGGCGGCCAGGGCAACGCCCAGGCCAAGGGGCGAGTGACCGTGGTGGGCGACGCTCGCCGGGCGGAGGGGGAGGCGGCGCAGGCGGCCCTCGACCGTTACCTGGCTCTGTTTCCCGAGGCCAGTGCCTACGCGGGTACCCATGACTTCGCGATCTATCGGATTCAGCCCAAGCGCGTGCGCCACATCGCAGGCTTCGGGCAGATTTTCTGGGTCGAGGCCGGCGACTGGAGCGCGCCGGTCCCGGCCTGGGCCGATCAGGAGGCGGGCATCTTGGAGCACATGAACCGGGACCATGTGCCTGCCATGCAAGCGATGGCCGAGGCCCACGGCGCCTCCGGTACCGACGTAAGCCTGGTGGCCATGGATCCCGAGGGCTTTCACCTCGGCGTGGACGGCGGGCGTCTGTATCTGCCCTTCGCCGGGCCGTGCATGGACTCCGGCCAGGTGCGGGAAGCGATGGTCGCGCTAACCCAGGCGGCGCGAGCGGGGAGCTAAGAGCGATACGGCAATCGGATGTGCGGCAACGCGTTGCCGTACCGCTCTTAGTTCCCTCTCTCGAGTATCGAGATCAGCTTGTCCCGCGTGGCAATGCGTTGGGCTTCGGTGTCATCGAGGTGCCATTTGAGACCCCTGGCGTACATGTAGGAGTTCAGCACGGAATAGGCGCCTACCTGGACGAACAGCTGGGGATGGGTGAGGCGCTCGGCGAGCTGCCGATACGCCTTTTCGCCGTAGGGCTGAAAGAGGTCCCGGTAAAACGCGTTGATCGTCCAGTTGGTGACCCTCTCACCCGAGGGGAGCGTGACGGGGAACCGCTCGGAGCCCAAGACCAAGCCCTGGTAGCTCAGCAGGTTCTTGGCCTCTTCGGCGTAGGCGAGTGCTTCTTCCAGAGTGTCGATGGGCGGAAGATTGCTGAGTTCCCGGAGGGACGTTGGCCGCTGGGCAGCTTGATCCGAGGGCGGTTGGCTCGCAGCCTGGGCCGGGAGGGCGGCGGGTAGTGCGGCCGGTTGGGTATCGGGAGCGGCGCAGCCAGCCAAAGCAAGCAGCACGATCAGGCCCTGCGGTGTCGAGTTCAAGAGCATCTAAAACGAGAGTCCGTACTGGATGGTGACGTTGCTGCCTTCGTCGGAGAATCCCAGGTCGAAGCGGAACGAGGCGGCGCGCTCGAGGTTCAAACGAAGGGAAACGCCGTAGCTGGATTCGGCCCCATCGAAGTCGAAATCCTCGGCGCCTGGGGCGACCGCGCCCAGCTCGTAGAACAGGGCCATGCCCACGCGCTCGAAGCGCACGCGGTCGGAGAGCGCGCGGCCGCGGGGGAGGATCGCAAAGCGGTATTCGGCGGCCGCGAACCAGGCGGCGCGGTCGGTGAAGCGGTTTTGGATATAGCCGCGCAGGCGATTGTTGCCGCCCAGGGTGGGCAGGGCCCAGAAGGGCAGATCGCCCGCGGTGTCCTCGGCCTGGATGGTGAGGGCTAGGACATCGGTAGGCGGGTTCTCCTCGTCCGCGTCGCCGCCCTCGTGGAAGAGGCCGGGGAGGGCGACGAAGGCGCGCCCGTCGAGGCCGTAAATCGTTCCGCCCAGGTCGCGCTCCATCCACGGCGTGCCCCGGAAGCGCGCGCCCAGGGAGTAGCCAGCATAGGGGTTGTGCTGGCTGTCGCGCGTGTCGTAGCGCAGGCCGCCTTCGACCCAGAGACTGCCCAGGCTGTCGCCCTCGGCCACGAGATTGGGGAAGGCCTCCTCGGTGCTGGGGAAGTCCTCGATGAAACCGCCCGATAGGTTGCGCTGCTCCAGGCGCACGCCCAGGGTCGTTACCCAGTCGTCGCCGGCCCTGGGGATGGACTGGTTCCACTGCACGGCGACGGCGCCGACCTCGTCGGTGAAGCTGGTCTCGTCGCCTTCGGCTGTACCGGGACCGAGGCCGAAGAAGCGGCGGGTAAGGGTCTTGGAGTAGCCGGCGAAGACCTGCACGAAGCTGCGCTCTTCCTGCAGAACACCGCCCGCGGGCAGGTCGAGCTGGTCCAGCCAGCGCCGCCAGATCATCGCGAAGTTCTGTTGCCCCTCGGTGGTCTGCGTCAGCAGGACCGTGGCGAATTCCCGGCGCCGCTGGGTGCGGAAATCGATGTCGGTGATCGACACGCCGCCACCGGCGCCGACGTCGCTGCGGAAAAAGGCGATGGGGACCGCGAAGCTCGAGATCAGAAAGCGCTCGAGAAAGCTACCCTCGACGATTCGACCCTCGGGCAGGTAGCGCCAGCGCTCTGGGTTGGGAATGTCGTCCGGCAGCGCGACCTTGGGGATGCGGCCGTTGGCATCGAAGCCCTGGGTGAGATCCTTGGACGTGGCCTGGCGGTTGCCCTGCGGGGCCGCACACGCGATGCACAGCAGCAGGGGCAGGCGGAAGGCCAAGTCGGCGGCCGGCCTGGACAGCAGCGCTGCCCAGGCCGGCCACCGCTCGCGTCGCGGGGGATTCCGTGGAGCCATTCGGCCTAACGGACGCGGCCGAGTTCCCGGAGCAGGAAGTCCAGGTCCATGAATGGCTCGCCGCCGGTCCGCGCCCAATGCAGCCGCCCGTGCTCATTGATGATGACCGTCGAGTGCAGGTCCATGCCCTCGAAGTCGTCGTAGCAGCGGAAGCGTTTGGCGTTCTCGTGCTCGTAGTCCGAAAGCAACAGGAAGGGGGTGTCCCCGCGGCCCAACGCCTCGGTGTTGGTCTCCGGGGAGTCCGCGGAAACCGCGAGCAGCACGCAGCCCGTTTCCACGAACTCATGTTCGCGTTCGGCGATCGCGGTCAGCTGCTCGATGCAGTGCACGCACTCCCCGCCCAGGTAGAAGACCAGCAGGACCTTCTTGCCGCGGAACTCGTCGAGGCTGCGGCGTTCGCCGCTGGGGTCGCGCACGTCGAGCAGCGGGGCGGCGGGAGCAGACCAGCGCGTGGGGCCGGTCATGCTCTGGTCGATCTCGTCATAGCGACGCTGCTCACGCGGGGATAGGTCCAGGGGCGGACCATCGAGTCCCAGATCCTGCGCGGCCTTCCACCAGCGGAGGTCGGGGTCGGCCGCTGACCAGACGAACTTCAGCCTGCGGAAGGCAATCGTGGCGGCGGTTTCGTCGCCGGCGGCCTGGTGTGCCTGGGCCATGCCGGCCAGGGCGAAGGGGTCGTTGGGGATCTTCTCTAGGGTTCGCTCATAGGCGCGCAGCGCCAGCACGGGGTTGCCCGTGGCCAGGTAGCGGTCGCCCAGGACGGTGTAGAGGAAGAGGGCGAGGGACGGCGGGTCGTTGTACTCGTCGTAATCCTCCCACTGGCGCTCGGCGGCTTGGGATAGGCGCGCGAGGCCAGCGAGTTCTTCGCCGCGCTCGAGTTCGAGACGGGCCTGCAGCTCGTCGCGCAGGTAGGCGAAGTCGCGGGCGGCGTCGCCGATCCCGGTTTCCTTCAGACGCCCGGCGTAGCCGTTCAGGTCCTGGAGAGAATCGGCGGCGGCGGCGGGTTCGCCGGCGTCCAAGGATGCTCGGCCTTCGAGGTAGTGCTTCCAGACCTCGTCCTCCAGTCTGTCGCCGAAAGGCACCGAGCCCTGGTTCAGCAGGTCCCAGCGCTCGAAACGAGCGACCACACGGCGCATGCTTCGCAGGCCCTGGCGATGCAGGCTGTAGCCTTTCTTTTCGGGGTTGTTGAACTTCGGGTCGAGCGGCGCCGAAAGCAGATCCCAGGCGGCCGAGAGCGCACCCTCGACCTGGCCGAGCTGTTCCAGCGTGAAGGTGAGGTAGTTGACGTTGTGCGCGTAGTTCCAGTTGTGGAACGGGAAGATCATCCGCTCGGCCATGTAGGCCTTCTCCACGCGGGTGGCGCGCTCCATCCAGAGGGCTCCCTCGTGCCACATGCCAAGGCGGCTGTAGATGTGGCCGGGCATGTGGTTGGCGTGGCCGATGTTCGCGCCGAGCTTGCCGTAGACCTCGCAGGAATCCAGGGCCCGGGCGCCGTCGGGGCCATCCCAGTTGTGGATCAGGTAGTGGTGCGCGCCGGTGTGGTCGGGGGCCACGTCGAGGACGCTGCGCAGCACGAGCTCGTTGGCGAAGCGGGGTGTTCGGAACAGCTGGTTCAGCCCGAGCAGGGCCCGTGCTTCGACGTCGGAGGGATGGGCGAGCACGAGCATCTCGAGCTGCTCCGATAGGACCTCAAACTTCGAGCGCTTGTCTTCGGCTGCATCCAGGTCCCCGTGCTCGGCGGGGAGGAACGCGCGCTGCCAGGCGTCGATGTAGCGGCGCTCGCGGTCGGTGACGGTGTCGCGTAGGGCGACGGCTTCAGCGAGCACGTCCAGCATGCGCTCGTTGCCGTAGCGGCCACCGATCGCCCGCGCCAAGCCCCACCAGGCCATTGCGCAGTCGGGGTCGAGGTGCAGGCACCAGCGGAAAGAGCGCTCGGCTTCGAAGAACCAGAAGCTGTGCATCAGAGCGTTGCCCTGGTCGAACCACTGCTGGACTTCGGGAACCCGGGTGGTGATCGGGAAGGGGGTATGCCCGATGCCCTCCATGATCCAGGGCTTTTGGCGGGGGCCCTCGTCGAAGGCAGCGCCGTGCTCGGAGTGACCCCAGGTCCGCTCGGCCGGATCGTCGCCGGCTCCGGGGATCGCGACCTGGACAGGCTGGGGAGCAAGCAGCAGCAGGGTTGAGATCAACATGCCTTCCAGTCTATCGAATTCGGCCCCCGGGGATTTGCGCAGCGGGCCGGATTGGGAACACTGCCGGGGAACCCATGCGCGCTTTCGCCTGTGACCACTTCGAGGTCGAGCTTCCGCCGACCCACCGCTTCCCGATGGGCAAGTACGCGGCCCTGCGTGAGCGGCTTCTGGCCGAGGATGTGCTCGGGGCGAAGGACATTGTGCGGGCCGAGGCCGCACCGCTCGGCGCTATCCTGGCGGTGCACGACGAAGGCTACGTGCACGGCTTCCTGAATGGCGCGCTCGACCGCAAGGCGATCCAGCGCATTGGGTTTCCGTGGTCGGAGGCGCTTGTCGCGCGCACGCTGGGCAGCGCGGGGGCCACCCTGCTGGCCGTCGAGTGGGCCTTGGAGCACGGCTTCGCAGGCAGCTTGGCCGGGGGCACACACCACGCCTATCGCGATCTGGGATCGGGCTATTGCGTGTTCAACGACCTGGCGATGGCGACGCGGATGCTGCTCGATCGCAGGTTGGCGACGCGCGTGTTGATCGTCGATGTGGATGTGCACCAGGGCGACGGTACGGCGGCGATGCTGGCGGACGAGCCGGCTGCGTTCACCCTGTCGTTGCATGGGGCGCGCAACTTCCCGGCGCGCAAGCAGCGGAGCGACCTGGATGTGGCGCTGCCGGATGGCACGGCCGATGGGCCCTATCTGGATGCGCTCGATGCGGCGTTGGCGGAGGGTTTTGAACGCGGCCGGCCGGATTTCGTGCTGATGCAGGGCGGCGTCGACGTGCTCGAAGCGGATCGACTCGGGCGGCTAGGCCTGAGTCCGGCGGGCGTGGCAGAGCGGGACCGGCGAGTGATGCGCGCGGCGCACACGCGGGGTGTACCGCTGGTGACGACCTTGGGCGGCGGCTACGCCGAGCCGATCGAGCAGTCGATCGCAGCGCACGTGAATACCTGGCGCGTGGCGGCGTCGATCTGGCGGGGGT
>CAYWNK010000263.1:0-8718 GCA_964459495.1 uncultured Planctomycetaceae bacterium | reverse complement strand
GGGGCAGGGGGGCCGCTTGGCCCAGGCCGCAAATGGAGCCCTCGTTCATTTGCCAAGCGGCTTCGGCGACGTGGCTCAGGGATGTGTTGTCGCCGCCCTGGTCACTGACGCAGCGGCGGACCGAATCGTGGAGGTAGGCGGTGCCGATGCGGCATGGGGCGCATTGGCCGCAGCTCTCGTCCTCGAAGAAGCGGAGCTGCTGGAGGGCGGCCCAGCGCATGTCGATGGTGTCGTTGAGAACGACGACGCCGGCCGAGCCGAGCATGGAGCCGGCTTCTCCCAGGGCCTTGAAAGAAAGGGGGCGGGAGCGCTCGGAGGCGGGGAGGAAGCCGGAGCTGGCGCCGCCGGGGCTGAAGGCCTGGAGCTCGCCGACGTAGCCGCCGGCGGCATGGACGAGCTCGTCCAGCGTCACGCCCAGGGGGAGCTCGTAGATGCCGGGCTCCTGGACGTGCCCGGAGATGCAGTAGAGCTTGGTGCCCGCTTCGCCGCGGCCCAGGGACTGGAACCACTCGCCGCCGCGCTCGAGGATGGCGGGCACGCAGGCGATGGTCTCGACGTTGTGAATGAGGGTGGGCTTGCCCCAGAGACCGACCTCGGTGGGGAAGGGGGGCTTGAGGCGGGGCATGCCGCGCTTGCCCTCGAGGGCTTCGAGGAGCGCCGTCTCTTCGCCGCAGATGTAGGCGCCCTGGCCGGCGTGCATGTGGAAGCGAACGCCCGGGTAGAGGTCCTGTTCGGTGGCCCGCGCGATGGCGGATTCGACGAGCTTCCAGGGGTGCCCGAACTCGCCGCGAAGGTAGAGGTAGACGTCGCCCGCATCGATGGCGCGGGCGGCGATGGCGAGGCCCTCGATCACGAGGTCGGGGCGGCGCAGCATGAGCTCGCGGTCCTTGAAGGTGCCGGGCTCGCTCTCGTCGGCGTTCAGAACCACGTAGCGGGTGGTCTCCGCCTGGGCGCGCACCGAGCGCCACTTGATGTGGGCCGGAAAGCCAGCACCGCCGCGGCCCTGGAGGCCGGCCGCTTCCAGGGCGTCGAGAATGCCCTCGGGGCCGAGTTCGGCGGCCAGCGCGAAGGCTTGGCCGGCCATCGATGGTTCGGCTAGGAGGTTGATCGCGAGCTGGCCCGGGTCCGCATCTTTGGGCCCGACGGCACCGCGCCAGCCGAGCTCGTCCGGCATGGCGCCCGAGCGCAGGTCTTGCCACTCCCCGCGGGTGCGGGACATGTCGGACACCGTGACCGCCGGCAGCACGAAGCGGTCCCGGAGGACTGCCGGGGGCGCGTCACAGGTGGCGAGGCAGGACACGCCCTCCACCGGCAAACCGGCCGCCTGGGCCGCCGCCAGGACGTCCTCAGCCCCTGCCATGGCGCAGGAAAGGCCTGTGCAGACCCTGACTTTCGCGTTGGGTCTGGCCAGTAGATTGTAGAACGAGCCGACCCCAAATGTGCGGGCCTCCGAGACGCCCGTGGCGTCAGAAACAGCCTTGGCGGCACCAGGAGCCAGCCCGCCGGCCTCCTGGAGGCGGTCGGGCACTGCGGGATCTTCGCGCTTGAACATGCGCCCTGGATCGTACTCCAAGTCTTTCCTAACCGGCAGGTCGCAAAGTCTCCAGCAATGGGGGCCGCGCGTCCGATACCCACGTCGTGTCCCCCACGATCCGTGAACAAGGTCGTATGCGCGATCTACTGATCGGTTCGGTCGAAGACCTGCCGGTGTTGCCTGCCGTTGCATCCGAGCTGATGGGCCTCGACGCAAGCTCCGAGTCCTACTTCGACAATGTGGTTGAGCTCGTGAAATCCGAGCCGCGCTTCGCCGCGCGCGTACTGGCCGTCGCCAACTCGGTGGCGGCGGCGTCCCAGGCCGAAATTGCGACCCTGCGCGGCGCGGTGGCGCGGATCGGGAGCGTCAACGTCCCCAACCTGGTCCTTGGAATGGCGATCGCCCAGGGGAGCAGCGGCGATGATCCGACAGTTCGGTGCTTCTGGCGGCACTCCCTCGAGGTGGCGATGGGCGCGTCCCAGCTGGCAGCTCTGACGGGGGATCTCGAGACCCCGCCCGAGGAGGCCTATGCCATCGGGCTGCTCCACGACATCGGTCGAATCTTGATCCACCGGCACGGTCCGCCAGCGCTGGGTTCGCCGGACGAGAGCGAGAGTTGCGGGCTGGTCGAGGCCGAGATCGCCTTCCTCGGGGTGACCCACGCCGAGCTGGGTGCGTTGGCGTGTCGTCGCTGGGGCCTGCCGGAACGGTTCGAGGTTTGCGTGCGCTACCACCACCCGAAAGCGGACGATGAGATCCCCTGCGACATGGAGAAGCTGATCCAGCTCGTTGCTGCGACGGATCAGGTCCTCTTCCCCGCCGATCGGCTCGTCTCGCGCATCGGAGGTCAGGGTGAGGAAGATGAGCTGCTCGCCTCGATCATGGCGGCCCTGCCGCCCGCACTTCAGCTGGAAAAGCTGATCCTGCATCAGCTGCTGCGCGGCGTCATCGCCGACGCCGCTGCCGTGTTGAACGCGATCTGGTGCTAGGTCCGGGGTCGAGCCCGAAGGAGAGGTTCGCGTCAACGCTCGTCTGTTCGGTGCAGGACCCAGGGGTCGTGCTGCAGGCCATGGCTCCAGGACGCCCGGCTGATGTCGACGCCTAGTCTGTAGAGAGGCTGAGAAGGCGTGCCGTTCAGCGACACCGCACTGTGGGTCACGTAGACCCCGACGTCATCGCGCCCCAAGCCTTCGTAGTGGGCACGCAAGTCCCGGGCGAAGCGATGCAGGAACTCGGGCTGGACGGCGATGCGCTGCTTCTGTCGTTGGCTCAGCCAATCCAGGAGGCGCACGTTCCATGTCTCACCCGATCGATGATCGGTGACCGCCAGGTTCAGCACGCCGGACTTGGAGCGAAGCATCATGCGCCAGCTCATGCGGTGCCCCTCCTCCGTCCAGTTCACGTCCCCTGGGATCAGGTGATGCCGCAGAGGCAGCGCGAGCTGGCAGATCGCAAAGATCGCCATGACCTTGAGGAGCCTGGGGGACAGGGCGACGTGCGCTTCGCGAGCCTTGTCTTCCCGCCAGCAGTCGGGGAAGAACAGGACCGTCATCGCCAGGACCATGTAGGGAAAGATCCCGATGCGAAAGACGATGCTGTTGAACAGATTGAAGGCGACGAGGCCCAGTAGCGCTGCGATGCGCGTCCGGCGCCACATCAACGCGGGGATGACGAAGGCGTCGAAAAGGATCGCAGCCCAGACGGTGAAGGCCTGGAAGCTGGGCTTCACGATCAGGGTGCCGAGCGGCCAGCGATCCCCTTTGGCCCCCAGGTTGGTGCGCAGGTAGTCGCCATTCAGCCAGCCGGGGTAGAGCTTGGCGATCGCAGCGTAGACGAACACGAGCAGCAGCTGCCAGCGGAGGATGCGCAGGGCATAGGGGCTGCAGCTGCTCGCGCGCTCGACTCTCCCTGCGGCCACGTCCATGGAGCGTTGGCGGTGGGCGGGCAGGGCGACCATCCACCAACAGACCAGGACCGCAAGGTAGTAGTGGTTGTTGTAGTGGGACTTTTGGCCCAGGTAAGCGCCGGTCCAGAGCAGGGCGAGCAGGGTCCCTGAGGCACGGTAGCGGTAGCCGGCCGCGACGCCGAGGGCGGCGAAGCCCATGAGGACAAAGTAGCCGTACATGGCGGGTCCGGACAGCACGCGCAGGAACTCGAGCCCGTGCAGGGGAAACGTGAGCCGTGGCTCAACGAAGGCTCTGCCCACCCAGCCCGTTGCGATCGCGCCGAAAGACTCCACGGCCATCAGCGCCCCAAATAGGATGCGGAACCAGGCGAGGGGCGCCAGGGGTTCGGCGTGTTCCGCGGGGGGCGTCGTCACTGCAGCGAGATCACCTAGGCGGCAGCGCGGCCAGCACTTCAGCCAGCGCTGGAGCGACGTTGGCGGCGATGCGCTCGTGGCCTTCCGGCGTGGGATGCATACCGTCGGCTAGGTTCATCGAGGGCACGCCGCCGACGCCCTCGATGAAGAAGGGGACGAAGGGGATTTCGAACTCCGCGGCGAGGGCTGGGTAGATCGCGGCAAAGTCCTCGCTGTAGTCCTGGCCGAGGGACGGCGGCACGCGCATGCCGAGCAGCAGAGGCTGGACTCCGGCGGCCCTCGTTCGCTCGAGGATCTCGCGCAGGTTCTGCTCGGTGGCGCTGGTTTTCACGCCGCGCAGTCCGTCGTTGGCCCCAAGCTCCAGCACCAGGACATCGGGTTTCTGGCGCAGCTGCCAGTCCAGACGTGCGAGGCCGCCGGCGCTGGTGTCGCCGCTGACGCCGGCGTTGCGCAGGCGGAAGGGTTGGCCCTTGGCCGCGAGCTGGCGCTGGAGCGCGGCGGGGAATGCGCGGTCGGCGGGCAGGTGCAGGCCAGCCGCCAGGCTGTCACCGAGGACGACCACGACGGGGGCGTTGGCCGGGATCTCGACAGGCTCAGGGGCCTCGCCGGCCAGACCGGCGTCCCCGTCGCCCAGGGTATTGGGGGAATCTAGGTTCGGGGATCCAGCGTTGGGGGTCACGGAATCGGGTTCGGAGGAGCCGCCGCAGGCGGCCAAGGTCAAAGCCAGGCAAACAAGTGCACGCATCACACCTATGGAATAGCGAAAGTCCGCGGTGGATTCAGGAACAGAGACGGTCAAAGTCCTATACCTGCCCACATGGATGCCTCGCCGCAGATGGAGTGTGTGGGACTGACCAAGGTGCTGGACTCGGGTGGGCGCCCGCTGACGGTGCTGGATTCTGTCGATCTCAGGATCGAGGCGGGCGAGCTCGTCGCGATCGTAGGGCCCTCGGGCAGCGGCAAATCGACGCTGCTGGGGCTCCTAGCGGGGTTGGACAGGCCGAGCACCGGAGTGGTGCGCTTCGAGGGCCGCGAGCTGCAGGACGCCGGGGAAGACGAGCTCGCGCTCTGGCGCCGCGACCACGTGGGCTTCGTCTTTCAGTCCTTTCAGCTGCTCGGGAATCTGACGGCGCGGGAGAACGTGCTGCTGCCCATGGAGATGGCGGGCATGGATGGCGCGGCAGAGCGAGCCGACGGATTGCTGCAGGACGTGGGGCTTGCCGAGCGTGGGCACCACTTTCCGAGCCAGCTTTCGGGCGGCGAGCAGCAGCGCGTCGCGCTGGCCCGCGCCTTTGCGCCGCGTCCCCAGATCCTGTTCGCGGATGAACCGACAGGCAGCCTGGACGCGGCAAGCGGCGGGCGTGCGCTCGAGCTGCTGCTCGATCTGCGCACGAAGCTGGGAACGACGCTTGTGATGGTGACCCACGACGCGGGGATCGCGGCGCGCGCACCGCGCCGGGTGCACCTGGCGGCTGGCCGAATCGAGCGGGACGAGCGAGACGCACCCGCGCCGCACGCAGGGCCGTCCGCATGAAGCTTCGCCTCCTCGGACGATTGGCCGGCGCGGAGTCGCGCGGGTCGCGAGGGCGGATGCTCTTCGTCGTCGCCTGCTTGGCGGTCGGCGTTGCGGCAGTCACGGCGGTCGACGCGATGATCGGCGCGGTGAACAGCGGCATGCGCAGTCAGTCCCGCCAGCTGCTGGCGGGGGACCTCAAGGTGGGCGCCCGGCGCGCATTGCCGAAGGAGCTCGACGGCCTGCTCGCCGAGTACGAGGGGATCCGGCTCTCCGAGATCGCCGAGCTGGCCACCATGCTGAGCTTGGGCGAGGACAGCGATTCCGATGAGGAGGAGGGTGCGGCGGGCACCGACAGCCGGCTCGTCGAGCTGAAAGCTGTTCGCGGCGGCTATCCGTTCTACGGCGACCTGGTGACGGAGCCCGCGGGGCTACGTCCGGGCGAGCTTGGAGCCGACGAGGTGATCGTGGGATCCGAGCTCACTTCAGTCCTCGGGCTGGAGGTCGGCTCGGAGCTCCGATTGGGCGGCGAGGCTTTCGAGGTGGCCGGGATTCTGCTCGAGGAACCCGACCGGCTCGATTTCGCGATGACGCTCGGGCCGCGCGTTTTTGCCTCGCGGGCGGGCCTCGAGCGCTCAGGCCTGCTGACGTTCGGAAGCCGGGTGCGGTATTCCCAGCTCGTGGCCGTTCCGCCCGGCGTCGATGAGGAGGCGCTGGCGACGCGGGTCCAAACCGACCTCGCGGAGCACGCCTATCTCTCGGTGCAGACCCATCGTCGCGCCCAGCCCGGCGTTCGCCGGGGACTGAACCGGGTGGAGGACTACCTGGGACTCGTGGCCCTCCTGTCCCTGCTGCTCGGCGGCGTTGGCGTTGCGCAGGTCGTACGCACTTGGCTTGCGGCGCGCACGACCTCGGTGGCGATTCTGCGCTGCCTCGGCCTGCGCTCGGCAGAAGTCGGGGCCCTGTACCTGGCCCACGTGGCGCTGCTGGCGCTGGTGGGCTCTGCGGTGGGCGGCGCTCTGGGCTTGGCCACACCGTTCGCGCTACCGCTGCTGGCGCCGGATCTGGTTCCTGACAATCCCGGCGTGCTCTGGCAGCCGGGATCCCTGGTCCGCGGCCTCGCCCTAGGGCTAGGCGTCGCGCTCTTGTTTGCACTGCCGCCGCTCACGGCGATTTGGCGGGTGCCCCCCGCCAAGGTGCTGTGGGTGGAAGCGGATCCGCTGCCGGCACCGCGCCTGGTGCGCTGGGCGGCGGGCATCGCGTTGGTCCTGGGGATTCTCGGCAGCGCCTGGTTCCAGTCGGGCCGGTTGCTGGTGGCACTTGGTTTCACCGGGGGGGTGCTGGTGTTGACGCTGCTGCTCGCCGCCGGGGCGCGGGGCATCATGGCGCTGGCCGTCCGCGCGCCGCGTGGGCGGTCGAATCCCTACCTGCGCCACGGGTTGGCGGCACTCGCGCGGCCGGGCGCCGGCACCGTGGGCGCGGTCGTCGCGCTCGGTCTCGGCACGCTGGTGGTGGTTACGGTGGCGCTCGTGCAGCAGCGCATGGGCGAAGAGCTGAACGGGGAACTGCCCGCCGATGCGCCGAGTTTGTTCCTGGTCGACGTGCAGCCGAATCAGTGGGCCGGCGTGCGCGGGATGCTGGAAGATGCCGGCGCGCGCAACGTGGATTCGACCCCCGTGGCAATGGCGCGGCTGACCTCGGTCGACGACGTTCCCGTGGCGGAGATGGCTGCCGCATCCAAGGAGGCGGGGCGCTCGCGCTGGGTGCTGACCCGCGAGCAGCGCCTCACCTGGGGGGCGGAACTGCCGCCCGGCAATGAGCTGCTGGAGGGCACCCTATGGAGCGCGCCGGGCGTGCAGGAAGTCAGCCTGGAGGAGCGCTTTGCGCGGGACCTCGGTGCCGAGCTTGGAACGCTGCTGCGCTTTGACCTGCAGGGCATCGAGCTGGCCCTGACGGTGACCAGCATCCGGCGCGTCGACTGGTCGACGATGGGGATCAACTTCTTCCTGATGGTGGAGCCCGGGGTGCTGGAGGACGCGCCCCACTGGCGCCTGGCCGCCGCGCGGCTCGAGGGTGCGGGTGAAGACCGCTTGCAGAATGAGATGGCTGCTGCATTCCCCAACGTCACGCTACTGCGCGTGCGCCCGCTGATGGAAAAGGTGGCGTACGCCCTCGGCCGGCTCGGGCGAGCCGTGCGCGTGTTGGGCGGCGCGACGATCCTGGTTGGCCTTGCGATCCTCAGCGGGGCGGTCGCGGCGGGGAGTCTACGGCGCAGCAAGGAGGCGGCATTGCTCAAGGTGTTGGGCGTGACGCGGCCGGGTGTGGCGCTGATGTTCGCGCTCGAGTACGCACTGATCGGACTTCTGGCCGGGCTCGTTGGCGGAATCGGAGCGACAGTCCTCAGCTGGGCCTTCCTCGAGCACGCCATCGAGCTGCCGACGGCCTTCGCCTGGGGAGCTCTGCCGATCGCTGCCCTCGGGGCCGCGCTGCTCGCCATGGTGAGCGGGCTGCTCGCAAGCCTGCGAGCGATCCGCGTGCGCCCGATGGCGAGCCTGCGGGGCTAGCTGCCGGCCGCGAGGAAGTCGATCAGCTTGTCGGCAGGGCGCGCGAGGATTGCTCGCTCGCCGTCGATGCAGATCGGCCGCTGGACGAGGGTGGGCTCCTTGGCCATGGCGGCCAGGATCTCATCCTCGGGCATGTCGGCGGTGATGCCGTGGGCCTTGGATTCCTTAGGTCGCAGCAGCTCACCGGCGCCCATGCCGAGTAGGCCCAGGACCCGGCGTAGCTCGTCCACGCTGAGGGGTTCGTCTCGGTACTCGCGGTAGGTGAAGGGCTGGCCCTTTTCCTCGAGCAAGGCGACCGCCTTGCCACAAGTGCCTCAGGTGCCGGTGCAGATCAGTTGAAGGGTGCTCATGGGGGAGGATTCTGGCGGAAACGGGCGGAAATGGGTCCTCGCAATTCGGCGCTCCATCCTTAGAGCCCCGCGCCTCGAGATGTCTGCTGCCCGATCCCTCGCCCTGATCCTGGTCTCCGCCGTTTTGGTTGGGCTGGTGGCGTGGTGGGGCGCATGGGATGCGGAGGCCGAAACCGGGCTGAGCGCAGCCCCGCAGGAGGGTTTTGAGCAGGCCTTGATGCCACCCGTCCCTGGACCTGAACCGGCAGAGTCTCTGGTGCAGGGGGAGGCTCGTGAGGCGACCGTGCCCAGGGGGGAGTTGAAGCCCAGGGCCCCGAGCAGAGCTACAGCGGCGCGAGCGGGATGGCCGCGCCTCACGATTGCGGACCCCGTGGGGCGCCGATCGAAGGGGTGGGGGCCAGCTGGTGCTACTCCCGGGAGCGCGCGGCAGAGGAGGC
>CAYWNK010000262.1:0-8719 GCA_964459495.1 uncultured Planctomycetaceae bacterium | reverse complement strand
GTTCTCAGTCGTGATCGACACCCGCGACCTCCCCGATCCGCTGCCCGCTGTCCTGGTCGGCGGGCAAACCTGGAACTTCCAGTGCTGGTACCGCGACAGCAACCCGAGCGCGACCTCCAACTTCACAGACGCGATCCAGCACACGTTTCTCTAGGGTCCAAATCGGAAGGGCAAGGGGCGAGGAAGCTACGGGCCGGCACGCGGTTCAGGAGTGTCTGTAGCGAGCGATTTGCCTGCGGGAGTGTGGTCGCCGGGGCTAGAGACGCAGGATGGTCTCGTAGTCGACGCAGCCCCGCGGGAGATGCTCGACCCGCTCTTGCCTGCCGCGGCGGTCGTATACGATCACGCGCCGCGAGCCGCCGTCGCCGATCAGCGTGCGCCCGTCGACGCGGCGCTCCACGCTGAATAGGGTTCCTCCGGGCCTGGCCCGCCAGGTCATCTTCCCAGCCCCGTCGTAGGACCTCACTTCCCCACCGGTCCAGTTCACGACCAGGAAGCCGCCACCCTCGAGGGACTCGATTGCATTGGGAAAACCCAGGCCCGTATGAACTCGGACCTGCTTGCCATCGGCATCCAAATGCACGACGCGCCCCGCACCCGAGTCAGCGACGAGCAGCCCATCGTCCTCGGTGATGGCGACGTCGAAGGGATCGTTGAAGCCTGTCCGGGACCAGACTCGCTCTCCGGATTCGGGGTCGATCGCGGTGATGCGGTTGGCGCCATTTTCGACGACCACGACCAGCCCGTTCCGCGTCACTTCTACATCCACGGGATTCGAGAAGCCCTCCCAGGTCTTGCGCACGGTGAAGTCCGTGTTCAGATGGAGCACCTTGCCGGTCCAGCGCTCGGTGACGAAGACGGTACGGTCCAAGCGCCACAGGGAGTCATAGGGCTCCCCAACCCAAACCCGTTCCATCTCACCATCCCGGTGCCGCAGGTAGAGCCCGCGCTCCGCGGGTTCCACGACCTTGCGGTCGAGGCAAACCAAGGCCTCTTCGGGGCGGTACTCGGGCAGCTCGGTTTCCTCAGCCTGTCCCCCGTCCTGCAGGGGAAGGAGGGCGATCAAAAGGCATGCGATCATGGCATCAGCCTACCCAAGCCCACGCATCCATGTGGGGAGGACGGCAGCGGAATCGGTTCTTGGGTTGGATGCAGGCTGGTTCTTGTTCGCCCCTCTTACCCATTCTCCTCGACCAGCATTAGGACCGTTTCGCGCGGTACCCAATGCCTCTTTCCTTTCAGTTCCAGGGCAATCCAGTCTTCGGCAATCGTGACCAACTGGCCAGTGATGGAGACCTGCGCGCCATTGATCCCATTGGTCGTTGGTGAAACGGGGAGCTGCGCTGCGGCCCCAAGGGCGTCGCGGCGGAATTGAAGGGTGACAATGGAGCCGGGTGTAGGCCCCTCGATCAAATCGTCGTGGTACGAGACCGGCGCCGAGGGCGGGGCGCAGGAGGAAAGCAGGGCCAGGGAGGCGAGGAGCGAGCAGGGTAGATTCATGGCCTCCTGACAATAGAAGGTACGGGCCCTTTCCTCCAGTCACCGCGGTGTCACGGGGCCCGAGAAACGACGGACCTTGCTCGCGCAACAGCACCGGGGTGCATGTGTCCGCTAGGATCCCGCCAGGCCACGCATCGGCATCCCGTAAGTCCTGAGAGATCGCTTCGAGCAACCATGAGATTCCACTTCGCAGCCATCGTTGGCGCACTGTCCCTGTCGGCCTGTGGGGACGGTCGCACGGCCGTCGAGAGCGAGCTTCTGCAGCTCGTGCCGGAGGACGCCGGGATCGTTGCAGTGAGCGCGGACTGGGGGGACATTCGGTCCCGAGCTGAGGACAACCACTGGGTCCGCTTGTTCAGCGGAGCGACCTGGCAAGATCTCGCCGCAATGGTCCGGGAGGTGTTCCAGGCGGAGGAGGAGCTGGACCTGCTCGGGGCTCTGGCCTCGACCGAGGGGGAGGCCGTGGCCTACGCCAAGTTCCCAGGGGAACCGCTGCTGTCGGAGCTGGGAGTCGTGGTTCAGACCACCGGCGCGGCGGAGGACTTCGAGGCTTTTTGGCTACGCTTCTCCGCATTCGTCGATCGCAAGGGGACCTCCGAGGTCTCACAGCACGCGGGGGCTCAAGTCTGCGTGGTTACGCACAACATGGAAACGGTGCTCTTTCGCAGCGGCTCACTGCACGGGATGACCATTTCTCCCGCGGCGGGGCGGGCACTGGCCGCCGCCAAGGGGATCCTCGATCGACACGCGGGGAATGCCTCTTCCAGCATCGTGGACGCGCCGCATTTTCGCGAAGCCCGCGCGGATCGAGTGGGCGACTCTGCCCTGCGGGTCTTCGTGGACGGACCCGCGCTTTTTTCCCTCATCCGTGGCTACACGGACGATGGGGAGATCGAGCTTTTGGACCAGCTGGGGATCACCAGCATGCGATGGGCCGTTGCGGACATGGACCTAGGAAATGGCGAGCGCTTCGACCTAGCCGTCGCGGCCCACCTTCCGGAAGACAGCCCGATGGGCTCGATGTTGAGCCACTTCGGTCCGGTGCCGAAGCGTTTCGCCCAGGCCGTCCCTGAAGACGCTATGCAGGTGGTCTTGGGCAACATCGAGCCGCTGCCCACGTTCCAGGCCTTCCGCGATTTCTTGCTCCAGGTGAGTCCGGTGGACGACGAACGGCTGCAGCGAGAAATCGAAGAAGTACAGCAGGAGATGGGTTTGGACCTGGAGGAGGACCTACTCGCTCCCTTGACTGGGCGCTTTGCCGCTATGGGGATCCCCGTGCCCCACAGCGGCGACCAGCAAATGGAGGTTTGGATGGGGCCTTACCCGCCCTTCGCATCCCTGGCGTTCACGTTCGCGCCCACGGTCGGCATCGAGCTGCGGGAGGACCAAGCGGCCGATCGTGCGCTTCGCGCTATCGAGAAGCTCGCGAGGAAAGACCCGAACTTCGCTCAGGTGAACCTGGCTGGCGTTGAGGTCAACCTTGTGCAGGGAGAGTTCCTGTTTGCACCCCACTGGGGCAAATACGACAGCCTGGTCTTCTTCTCGATCATGGACGCGTCGATCCGCTCGTCGCTCGATTTCCTGGCTAGCAGGTCGCGTCGCTCCTTTGCGAGTAAGCCGGGCATCTCCCAAGTTCTTTCGGAGTTCCGCAGCGCTAGCCTGCTGGTCCTGACGCGTACGGGGCTCTTGGTGGACATGGGGCTCGGGATGATGCGCGTCTATGGACAGAATTCGGGGAATGCTCAGGGACGAGATGAACTGCCTCTGGGGAGCATTCGCTGGCCGCACCTCATGCGTGCCGTCGATCTCTTCAAGGGGGTTTCAGTTCTGGCCCTCACCCGTGGGGCAGACCGCATTGAGCTGAGGCTGAGCGCACGTTGATCGCGCAAACCCGACACCGGTTCCGGGTGTCGTCTCCTCGGAACTGTGTGCGATCGATCGTCCGGGTGGGCAGCATGCATCCTCCCGCATAGACTGGAGCGATGACGCTGAGACTCCCTGCGCTCCTCCTGCTGCTCCTGTGTGCCGCCTGTGCATCTGCGCCGCGGGAAGCCCCGGTCCTGTGTGTGGCCTCGGACCTCGACAACCCGCCCTTCGCTGGCGTCGATGGGGCTGGGGTCGCCTACGGTCACGACGTCGAGCTGATGACCGAACTCGCGCGCCGCATCGGGCGACGCCTGGTCTGGGAGCGCATGCCCTTTGGGGAACTGCTGCCCGCCGTGGAGGCGGGCGAAGTCGATGCGGTATGTGCGACGCTTGGGATTACGCCGGAGCGTTCGGAGCGCGTGGGCTTCACCCGTCCGTACTTTCGCACCGCGATTGCGGTGGTCGTTCGGACGGGTCCGGGGGAGCCGACGAGCATGGCGGAACTGGCGGGGCTACGGGTGAGTGGAGCCCAGGGCACCACGGCGGCGCGAGCTGTGTTGACTCATTTGCCCGATGCCCTCGCAGTGACCAGTGGCCCGAAGGACTCACCGACGCGGGAACGGCTCCTCAGCGCTGCAATCGACGCTGCCGTGATGGATGGACCGGCCGCTGACGCACTGGTAGCTGGAGCCGATGGGCGTCTCGCGCGTCTGCCCAGGGCGCTGGATGCAGAGAACTACGGCATTGCGCTCCCGAAGAAGCGACGCGATCTACTGATCGAGCTCGACCACGCTCTCGGAGAGTTGGAGCGCACGGGGTGGCTGGCGAAGCTCGACGCCCGGCACGGGCTGGAGCCGAGCGGAGAACGCAACTAGCACGTACGGCCTCGGGGGGGCCATCCTCGGGGCTAGCCACCGGCCAGTCGGACAGATGCAGGGTGGCATCGAGGCTTGCGCTGGCTTGAACGGCACTCTCACGGCCCTTTGCCTGCTGAGCGGCCCAGTCGTTTGGTGGAGATGCGTCGGGTAAGAACGTGCGCGAGCGCACTACCAGTCCGCTCGATCGGCCTTCGAATCGCACGGAGGGGCAAAATTCCTTGCAGCTGGTGGAGGAAACCGACTGGCACGTGACTTGCGTTGCGTGCAGTCCCATGGAGCCTGCTGGTCGCGTCCGTTTCGCCGCTGGTCGTGCTCCCTAGAAGCGTCCTGCTCTCAGGAGGACGTGAGCCTATTCGGCCCCAGCGATCGGCTTCGACTCACGTCCTCTAGGGCTCTCACAACTCGCTGCCCTTCCGCTCGCCGGGCCCCTTCCCAAGCTCGTGACCCCGACCTCGAATGAACGACAAGCAAGCCAACGGCGATAGCCAATCCATGCAACCTGCGGTTCAAGAATGCTGCCCGTTTCGAAGACTCTCCGCTGAGCGCAGCCTCCTTGCGGTTCTTGCGCTCGCATTGACTGGCTGTACTGGTGGGGGCGAGACGGCCGGGTTCCCGGCCGGGGACGGGGGAGAAGCCAGGGAGTTTCCCGCTGGATCCGGCAACTACTTCATCGAACAACAGAGCCAGGGCGGGGCGGCGTCGACCGTTCGGCTCACAGGAGTCTCATGGGGGCGCCTGGTGCGGGTCTCCGGACTGGGGGCGTCCCAAGGCAACGGGGAAGTGCTCATCCCGATGTTCCGCGAGTTCGTGATCTCGAGTGATGTCCAGGGTGACGGGCTCAACTACCGCCTGGACACCAATCCCGTCACTGCCCAGCAAACCTTGGTGATCCTGCGGCGTGTTGACGAACCCGGTCAGCCTTCCTTTGGGCAGTTCTTCGACCTGTTGGCCGAGGCAGAGGCCGATCTGACAGCGGTGAATCCCCTTGCCGCCGGCGGGGCTGGGATCTTCTCAATGGTGCCGAGGAACGCGACAATCGTTCTGCAGTTCGATGATCTGATCGATCCGGCCACCGTCGATGCGACCACGGTGCGGGTCTTGACCGGTGCGTCCTCGGTTCTGCCGTTTACGGCCCGAGTCGTTCCCGACCCCAACCACGGAGGCCTCGCGGACTACGGCGGGTCTCCCGGACCTGAGTACTATCCCACGCGCGTGCTCATCGATCCGACGATTACCGAGATCGAGTCCTTCAGTTTTCCCGACCCTCTGCCGCCCAACGGTCAGGGATTCCCAGCGAGTGTCAGCGCCAGCATCTCGAACCTGACGCTGCGCATTCCCACAGCGATCAACACGGCAGTGGGGCAGAGCCGGCTCTTGGCCAACCCAAGCGGGCACTTCCTGGCCACGGGGGGAAACGGTCCAGTGGACTTTGCTTCCCCCACGCAGGATGTTGTGCGCGCCATGCGCGCAGGCGGCGATGCGGCCGTCACCTCCGATCCGTTCAACGGCTTCTTGCGCGATCAGCAGGCACCGCTGCTCGTCGGAGCCTTGCAAGTCGACATGCTCGATGCCCCCGAAGCTCTCGACCCTTCCAATTCCGCGGGCCTGGAGTTCTTGCTCCCTCGCATTCGCTTCAATACATCCTTTTGCGCCCAAACCCCCGAAGCCGGGGATGTGATCGCCCAGTCGGACCTAGGGATCTTCGCCGAGATCATCGAGCAGCCTTTGCCGTTGGTCGGAGATGAACTTCAAATGGTGGGGGTACGCCTGATCCAGTACCCCGTTGCCTGGGACGATCCTGGGCGGCTTGGCACCCTCGAGTGGGCCGCTGCCGGACCGAATCAAGCCGGTGAATTGCGCGCCGCCTACCATCCGATCGATGATGCGGGTCGGGAGGCTTGTTTCGTGACCGTGGTCCCCCAGGCTAGCGGGTCCTCGAGCGGCGGGCCGGCGTCCCAGATTCGCACGGATTCTTCCATGCTCCTGCGCTTCAACGAGCCAATATCACCAGGATCGGTCAATGCGTTTGACTCGCTCAGGCTGACCCGTCAGTCCATTCCGACGGGCGATGAACCGCCGTTGGCGTCGTCTGCCTACGTGGTTGGGCGGGTGCTACAGTCCGTGGGTGGTCAGAGCATCACGTTTCAGCCGGACCTAGATCTGGCGCACCGGTCCGGGGTCGCTGAGAACTACTTCCTGACCTTGGCGGAAGGGCTCGGTGGCCCCACGGACCTGGCCGGGAATCCGCTCATGGAGACCCTCCCAACCGTCGTGCTGTCGATCAACGCAGACGAGCCAGAGCAGCGGAATGGTGGGCGGGTCAGTCGCTTCACGGCACAGGACGAAGAACCACCGATCGGCGGAGCAGGGAACGATCCCTTGCCCGAGTGGAGTGGTCAGCACCTCTACGATCCACAGCGCGAGCTGATCCGGCCTAGGCCGGTGAGCCGCTTTTCCGTAGTCGCCGATAGAACCCAGGGGATCACTTCCCTGCAGGATCCCTTTCTTCAGGGGGTGCAAACACCGCTGTCAAACCTGGGGTCGAAGATGCAGTCTCTCTACCGCTATGCCGATTTTGGCTGGAGCCTGACCGATACGACCAACATCAACGTCGACGTAGAGGGCATCTCGTGGACGCCCTTGGGCGGAGTCACCTTTGATTCCTACGACGAGTTCTCCATCAGCCTCGCGCACAGCCGCTGGGCGCCCGACGCCTGGAAGAACCCCAACTCGTTCTTTCCCGACGTGGAGAGAAGCGGGCTGCGACCGATCTTCAACAACAACCTGCTCAACGGCCAGATCGATCCCCTGCGGCTTGTGCACAGACGCGAGCTGGGCTACGTGGTGAACCCGGGGGATCAGTTCTTTACCGACACCAATACCCTGATGGTGCCCTACCCGCTCAACCAGGGTGTTTCTCCTGAAGACCGCCTGTACTACACGTGGCGCGATACTTCGATTCCGGATCGTGCTGGGGCCAACAGCAATGGTGTGCCACCGAGGCAGCAGCTCGTTTCCCTGGGCCTGGATGCGTTTAGGACTCCGCTCTACCGAAGCAACCAAGTCGCGACGATCGGACTTCCGCTGCTGATGGAGTTTCGTTGCTACCCGGATGACGGGGCGTCGGGGCAGAACGCGCTCGATGTGAACTTGGCGGTCAACACCTCGTCGCGCCCCTACTTCCGGGCATTTTCAACTGGAGGGATCAACACCTCGGGCAACACCGTGATCGTTGACCCGGACTTGGAGACGGCCGCGAACGGCGGTTTCAATCCCATCTCCCAACCGACCACTGGGGTGGCGACCTTCGGGCGAGACAACACGGTTTACCTCGGAGCTCTCGATATCGTGGTGCGGGTGAGTCGCTCGGTGTCGATCTGGTTCCCGGCGACCGACCCGCAGACTGGAGAACCCTTCTTGGCGCCAACCTACGCCGCGGCCGTAGTGGAGCCACGGATCGAGGATCAACCCTTGGGGACGTCCCTCTCCATCGATTTCCGCGGAGCCTCCGCCATCGATGCCTTCGCGGTGCCAGGCACAAGCGACATGATGGACCCACACCCGGCTCTGGTGAACGCCAACCGATTGGACATTTACGGGGACTTCTACTGGGATGTCGCTCCTCCGATGAGCACTGAGCCCTTCTTCCCAGAGCACAACCCGATGAACGCCAATCTAGATATCACCTTTCTAGCCGGCGACGAGGGGTGGAAGTCGGACGTTGCGGAGCTCAACACCGCGCGCTACTACCAAATGCGCCTCTGCTTCGTGGCCGATGAGCAAACCGGTCTTGTTCCCGAGGTCTCGGCTGTCGCCCTGGCCTGGCAAGACTAGGCGCTTAGAGGACGACTACCGGGACGCTCCCAGGTGAGCGTGTTCGATGAGGAAGTCGGTGATCGGCTGGGATTGGAACCAGCCGATCCACATGTCGTGGCCGCGGCCCTCTTGGATGGAGACCTGGATGGATCCGCGTAGGGCTGCATAGCGTTTGGCGAGTTCGCCCGAGTTGGACTCCAGGGGGACTACGGTGTCGCGGTCGCCGTGGATGTGCAGCAGCGGCACCTGGGCTGCGGCGAGGGGGCCGAGGCGGTCGATCGGGTTGTAGTTGGCGAGTTGCGCGCTGAGCTGGTCGGGGCTCAACCCATAGGCGGGGGCGGCTTTGGCGATGCCGGGGTAGCTCGCGAGGTTGCAGACTGGGTAGATGCCCGCGATGGCGGCAACGGCCTCAGGATGCTGCGAGGCCCAGCTGTAGAGCATGAGGCCGCCGCGACTGCGCGCGAGGAGGGCAGGTTTTGGGGCATAACCGCGCACCGTGGTGAGGTGCCGATAGAGGGCTTCAAAGCTCCGGGTGCCGGCGGGGCTGCCGTAGGACTCGCCCACGTCGATGCCGGCGATGGCGATTCCAGCCGCGAGTAGGCACTCGAACATCCAGGCTTCCTCCTGGGCGGGTAGGCGAGGCAGGGTGGGGGCGTACC
>CAYWNK010000261.1:0-8873 GCA_964459495.1 uncultured Planctomycetaceae bacterium | reverse complement strand
AACTCAGATAAGCCGAGTCGCGGAACACTTGACAGGTCCATCCATATCATTGGAAGGTGACGCTCAGACCGTCGGTGAAGTTGCTGATCGAACCGGTGTCCCGGAACCAGGCCTGGAAGTTCCAGGTCTGACCCGGAAGCGCCGGCTGGCTGGGGTTCGTCGGCAGCGCGCTGAGGTCCACCGGGATGCTGAAGGAACCGCCTGCGCCGGAGTTCTGGATCTGGCTGGTGAAGCGACCGATGTTGCCCGCGAGGCATAGGTTGCCGACGCTGGTGCCGGGCGCGCTGACGAAGCCCTGCATATCCGAGATCAGGAAGAATCCAAACTGGCTAACCGGCAGGTTGGAAGCCACCAGACCGAAGTTCATGTCGGCCACCGTGGTGCTGCCGGAGTTGGCGATCACAGCAGACTGGCCGCTGGAGTTCAAAACCGCCGGACCGCAGTAGTTCGACGTGGTCGAGCCGCCGGGGTAGTCGACGGACTCGATGTTGACCCAGGTCGAGTTGCCCGCGTAGTCGCGCAGCTCGATCTCGGCGCCGAAGGCATCGCTGGCCACAGCGGGCAGCATCGGAACCGCAAAGCGGCTCTGGCCCTCACCCATGCGCAGGCCCTCGACTTCGACGGGGGTACCGGTCACGTTCAAGGTGAAGGTGTCGCCGGTGGACTCCTGCAGCACGTAGCTGCCGGGAACGACAAAGGTGTAGGGCGTGTCCACGTTGAAGGGCAGGTCGAAGGAAAAGTCCGTCGGCCCCGAGACCACGCTGACCGCGGTCGCAGGACCCTGGTTGTTGAACAGAACCCGCGTACCGCTGGTGATGTTCTGGATCCCCACGAACCAGCCGAAGCTGGGGCCGCCATAGACCGCGCTGTCGTCCGGTCCCTGGGGAGCCGCGTAGAGGGTCGCCGTGACGTAGTCCACCCCGTCGTCCATGACGCTATCGGCGTGCTTGGACTTGATCACGACCGGCCACGCGCTCGAGCTGCTGGGCACGTTCAGACCCGCGAGCCGGGGGCGCGTCGTGTCGGCCGGACCCGAGTTGATGTAAACCTTGCTGACCCAGTCGCTCGCAATGGACTCACCCTGAGCTGTAATCAGGTCGTAGTCACCATCGTTGTCGAGGTCGCCCAGGGTCAGGTCGAGGGTCGAGTCGTTGACCGCCTCGATCTGGGGGTTTTGGGGCGTGAAGGACAAAGCGCCGTTGTTGCGGTAGAGCCGCTCGCGACCACCGAGCCGGGCAACGAACGAATCCAGGTCGCCATCGTTGTCGTAGTCCATCAGCGCGGCTTCGTTGTCGTCAAAGCCGTTGGTCTGGAGCGTCCCGTTGGTGAAGCCGAGGCTGCCCGACTCCAAGGTGTTCTCCATCGGGCCCTCGGAGAAGCCCGAGAGGCTGACGAAGTACAGGTCGACATCGTCGTCCCCGTCGAGGTCACCGACCTCCGCCTCGTAGACCGAGCCGCTGGTGTTGTCAAAGATGCTGGAGGCGTCGGTGAATGTGCCCGCCCCATTGTTCAGCATCACGTAGTGGTTGCCCCCGCCGTTGGTGGCGCGGTTGATCCCGACGAAGTCCACGGTCCAGTCGCCGTCCAGGTCGACGAGGTGCACGTCCATGTGCGCCCGCTTGGTCGGAGCGTTCAGGCTGGCAGCATCCTCGGTGAAGTTGCCGCTGCCGTCGTTGAAGAACAGACGCGGCTCGTCGCCCGCACCGCCCAGGTAGCTGTTGCCGCTGTCACAGATGATCACATCCAGGTCGCCGTCGTCGTCGAGGTCGCCGAACTGGGCGCCGCCGCTGGACAGGTTCTCCGTGAATCCGCGCGTGGCGCTCTCCATGTCGAAGAAGCCCGGCTGCGCCGCACCTCGGTTGATGAAGAGAAAGGGCGTGTCCGAATTGAACGCGTTGACGTAGAGCAGGTCGACCCAGCCGTCGCCGTTGACGTCGCCGTGGGTGACCCCGCGGCCATGGGCCAGCTGGACGCCAAGGCGATCGACGCTCTCGTTGGTGAAGGTCAGGCTGCCGGTCTCGACAAACTGGTTGATCAGCAGGACCTGCTGGCGCTGGGCGCCCGGGCCGGAAAAGCCCTCGCCCTCGGAAAAGCAGAGGTCGAGGTCGCCGTCTTGGTCGACGTCGACGGCCTCAACGCCCTCGGTCCAGCGCGGGGTGCCGGGGAGCAGCCCGACTTCGTAGTTGAACTGTTGGGCGGAAGCGGCGGATCCCAAAAGGAGTCCAGGGATCAGCAGCCGCAGGGTGGAAGAGCGTTGCAACATAGGGAGAGATGAGTACTTGGGGACGGGGATGAGAAGCCTACCCGTCGTAGGCGGCCAGGGTACCGGCCTTGCTGGTACCGTCCGTAGGTCGGACACACAACCCTGACCGAATCGAGACGGCCCCCCCTGAATTCGTGGCCAGGGGAAAGGATTTGGGCATGGGAAGCTCGCTCCCAAGAGGCGAAGATGGGGCGCCCCGTAGGCCCCCAACGCGCAACAGAACCCCGCCATGACCCTGGAGAGCCCCTCCGACGTCCTTTCATCCGTCCGTGCCCGTTATGCCGAAGGCGCAGCCACGCAGGTCCCCGAACTCTGCTGCCCCGTCGACTACGACGCCAGCCTGCTCGAGGTGCTGCCGGCCGAGATCATCGACCGCGATTACGGCTGCGGCGATCCGAGCCGCTTCGTCCGTAAGGGCGACGTCGTGCTCGATCTGGGATCGGGCGCCGGCAAGATCTGCTACATGGCCAGCCAGCTCGCCGGCCCGGACGGCCGCGTCATCGGCGTCGATACCACCGACGCCATGCTCGAGCTCGCCCGTGACAACCGCCAGGTCGTCGGCGACAAGATCGGCTGGCACAACGTGGAGTTCCGCCGGGGCCTGATCCAGGACCTGGCCCTCGACCTCGACCAGGTGGCCGAGTGGATGGAGCGACACCCCGTCAACGGCCTGGCCGGTCGCGAGGCCCTGCTCGCCGAAGAGGCACGACTACGCGCCCAGTCCCCCATGGTCGCCGACGAATCGGTGGACCTCGTGCTCTCGAACTGTGTTCTCAACCTCGTCGACCCCGCGGACAAGCCGCGCATGTTCGCCGAGATCCACCGCGTCCTGCGCCGGGGCGGCCGCGCAGCCATTTCCGACATCGTCTGCGACGAGGACGTGCCCGCCGAGCTCCAGGCCGACCCCGAGCTGTGGTCGGGCTGCATCTCCGGAGCCCTGCGCGAAGACCGCTTCCTGCAGGCCTTCGCCGACGCCGGTCTCTACGGAGTCGAGATCGCCGCTTACCAGTCCGAGCCCTGGGCTGTGGTCAAGGGCATCGAGTTCCGCTCGATGACCGTCGTCGCCCACAAGGGCAAGGAAGGTCCCTGCTGGGATCACGGCCAGGCGGTCATCTACAAGGGCCCCTTCGCCGAGGTCACCGACGACGATGGCCACGTCATGCGCCGCGGCGAGCGCACCGCCGTCTGCAAGAAGACCTTCGGCATCCTGACCTCGGGCCCCTACGCCGATGCCTTCCAGCCGGTCGAGCCGCTGATCCCCGTCTCTGCCGAAGACGCTCCGCCCTTCGATTGCTCCGTGCCGGAGCCTGCCCGCGCCCCCGGCACCCCATCTCCCAGCTCCGCTGTGCGCAGCCCGCGCGACACCAAGCGTGGCGCGGTGCGGGAGGACGTGGCCCCCGGCGCGCCTGGCGCCGCGAGCTGCGAGCCGGGCGGATCCTGCTGTTGAGCGACCGAGCCGAAAGCCTGCGGGCGCGCCTGGGCGAGGCGCGCCTGCTGCTTCTGTTCACGCCCGGTCTCAGCAGCGACCCCTGGGCGGCCCTGGACGCCGCGCTCCCCCACGTGGACGCCGTCCAGGTACGCCCCAAGCCCCTGGGCGACGCGGACCCCAGCGCGCCGCTGGCCGTCAGCGAGGCCCGCGCCAGCTACGACATGGCCCGCGGTGTGCTCCAGCGCTGCGACGCCATGGGTGACTGCGCGCCGCTCGTCTTCATCAACGACCGCGTGGACGTCGCCCGCGCGCTTCTCCCGGCCGGCCTGGCTGGCGTGCACCTGGGCCAGGACGACTGCCCCGCCTCCGTCGCCCGCGACTTCCTCGGGCCCGAAGCCCTGATCGGCCTCTCCACCCACGACGCCGTCCAGGCCGTCGAAGCCGCTGAGCAGCCCATCGACTACCTCGGCTTCGGCCCCGTCTACGCCACGCCCACCAAGGGCTACGGCCGCGGCCTGGGCCCCGAACGCGCCTGGGTCGTCGCCGAAACCCTCGAGCTCCCGGTCTTCCCCATCGGCGGCATCGACGTCCTCCGCGCCAGCGAACTCCAACGCGTCGGCCGAGTTGCCGTCGGCTCCGCCGTCCTCAGCACCACCGACCCCGGCCTTGCCGCCCAGGCGATCGCAGCGGCGCTGGGCAGCGAGCCAGATCGGGGTTGATTCCCGCGCGCTCGGCGAAGCTCTGAGAAGCCTGTCTGCGTGGCGGCTTGGCCGGGTGTCACTGGTTCCACACATGGTCCTTGGTAAACCAATCGAGGGCAGAGAAATCAGCCACCCCGGCGCCTAGAAGACTTGGCAGCTCCCGCGCGACAACAATTGGGTCTCCGGCACCGGATTGCGGATCTACCAAGACCGGCTCCCCCCCCCCGGTAGACTCTCTTCGTACCAGCCATGGGAGAAACGATTCAATGCGACCAGTGTGGAGCGGTCGCCAAACATGAGGCGGGGAAGTCCCAGCCCCACAAATTCTGCACCTACTGTGGGGCTGCCTTTCGCGCTGCACAGGAGGAAGTGCCGGTTGGGGCGAGCGAGACTACGGCGGAGGCACGCAAGCGACGGTTCGAGGCTCTCCGGGACCAGCCCGATACAAGGGCAGCACTCAGCTCCCCCCCACCGAGCGGAGGCATACTCGCCAAGTACGGCACAGAGATGGTGATTCAGATCATCCTCCTTGTCTTCATCGCGAGCATCATGGGCCCCCGCTGCCACGGTCCGGGGAGAATGGGCCGCTCGGCTGGCATGCCGCCGGGCTTCGTCCTACTCCCGGCCCTTTTGATTGGCGCGGTCCTCCTCGCCACGATGGTGAAGAGCATTCTGGGCGGACTGAACGTGATGTTTGCCAGCACGGAGTCTTCCCTCGCCTGTGTTCTCGACGCGTCCGTTGAGATGCAGGGCAGGGGGGATCGCATGCGGCCCGTCCCCATCCTGACCCTCATCAGCGAAGCGGGCATCCGCAAGACCTACGAGGTCCACCGAACCCTCAGCCGCCAGGTGGCACCAAACGACATGGTCGTCGCCTATTCCCGTGGCGACAGGCTGATTGGCTTCAGGGTTCTCGAGGGCTAAGGCCCGAGCTGGGCGCCGAGCACTCCGTTCGTCACGGGCACACCGGCCTTGGCACCGGCCTGGAGCGTGAGGGAGGTGATTCCCGACTTCTCACAGCCGCAGGGTGTTGCGAGCCCATGCTCGAGCCCAATTTCCAGCGCCTTGAGTTGCCGCACCAAGGTGCTCTGGGCGCCCCCCTTCAAGTCCTCCGAGGGCAAAGCGATCGTCACGCCAAGCCTCTAGTGGGATGGCTCACACTTTTTCCATTAAGGGTGAGTCGCTGCGTGCCGCCCACGGGGAGCAACAGCAGCGCCCCGGGGAAGATCTCCCTGGAGCCGTGACCTAAAACCACTCGCATTGCTTCCATGTTCCAGCTCGGTCCTGCAGCCGCTGTCGTCGCTGCACTCGCCATCACACCCGCTCCCGGCCCCTTTCCTGAGGACGATTCAGACCATAGCGTCGCCGCCGTTGCCATCTTCTTCGGGGACAGCCTCTCGATGGGCCTCCTCCCTGGCGCTGCGCCCAACGCCCCCGGCGTCAATCCTGTTCTCAACGACCCCACTATCCAGGCTAACGGTGCCTGGGTCGAGAGTAACAACACTCGCTACGACGACCCGCCCAACCCCGATTTCATGGCGGGCATGGCCCCGAGCCAGCCTTGGTACCCCGTCGACGACACCCAAGGGGTGAACTTCGTCAGTGCCAGCCCCGTGTTTGGCTTCGCCACCCAGATTCGCGCCACCATCGACCAAAACAAAGCAGAGCAGCCTGACGAAATCTTCTGCATCCAACTCGGAATCGGATCATCCCACGCCGCCCTCGATGCCATGGGAAACAACTCGCCGTTCTCGTGGAACCCTGGCGCCGTGACGACCTCGAATGGCATGAACGGCTACGACAGCATCGCCATGTTCGACATGCTCGTGGATTTCCACGTCCGAACTTCCGTGAATAACCTGCTGGCGAACTTCGACGAGGTTCAGCTGATCGGCGTCTTCGGCTCCTGCGGAGGCGCCTACATTCAGGGCAGCGCGAATGTCAATTGGCTCGCTCAATACGAGGGTCACATGAACGATATCCGCGAGGGATTCGGTGCTCTCTTCAACCTTTCCCCCACGGAGACAGACTCGTTTCCCATGGGCCTGTTCCTGTGGCACGACGCGAACACCATGACATTCCCGCAGGTGCTCCAGAACAAGCTACGGATCGTCCAAAACCAGTGGGCCAACAAGGGAGGAGAGAATGACTTCCTGGCAAAGCTGAACTTGGTCAACGGGCTGACTCCAGACGGAGTTCACTTCACCGAGAGCACATCGATCTCTGCCGGAGTCCATTGGGTCTTTGCCCTCGAGGCCCACTGGAACCCGGTGCCGATCACCAGTATCAACTAGCCGGTTCACTGCTGCATGCGGTCGAAGGCCCCGTTGGTTCTGAGCAACAACGGCTGGCACGACGCCGCAAATCCGGGGAGAGGTGGTCGCGCGCCACAGTCGCAGAGCGACCATCCTCTCGTCCGTCGCCACCGATCCGAACGATCCGAGGCGATCACGAAACCGCCTGCAGGAACTCCTGTGAGCGGAAACTCTCGCGCGCTTCCGACTGCTCCGAGAGCGGGGATGTCCCTCCCAACCAGATTTCACACCGGAACGCTGGGCCTCAATGGCTCGCTGCGCGGTTCGGTGCCGGTGCCTGGCAATCATTGGCCAGCACTTCTTTCACCCCCTAGTAGAAGGTACCTCCCATGTTGATGAACTCGATTCAGGCTGCTGCCGCCGCTGCTTTTTGCGGCCTAAGCACCCCGACGCTTCCCCAAAACACCCCCGTCGAATTCGTGCCGATTGCGGCAACGACGATCACCGTAGCAGCCCCGGCGCCCGCCCCGGCTCCCGCCGCCGTGCTGGCTTCGACACAGGACAGAACGCCGGACTGCTTCTCCGAACTACCGGAAGTTCCGGCCTGCCCCAGTGGCCAGTCGCATAACCAGGACTGCCTGGAGGTGGCCAAGTACAACGCGATGTGGCGCCGGGTCACTCAGATGAACACTCACAGCGCTGCTTTGACGAGCATCCTGAACTCAAGCATGACTACCCAGGAAAAGGTGGATGCGATCGTTGCCCAGGGGAAAGCTCACAACAAGCAGATGGACACGATCGACACCGAGTTCCTTCAGCATGCCGCCGACTGCTGTGAACCGTCGGGGGGCAACGGCGGAGAAGATCCTCCCGGTCCCGGGGGCTGCGGGATCCCCTGGATGTGCGGACCCGTTTGGATCGGCCCTGGTCCCTGGCTCTGCCTGTTGGGTCTCCTCGACGAGTACAACCTGGAAGTGCAGCAACTCTTCGACGATTTGGGCCCCTATGTGCTGGGTGGAGAGATTCCGATCGAGGATTTCTACGCGGAGCTAGCCAACATCACGGAGGCCTACGAGGAGCAGGCGGCGGCGGACTGCTGCCCCTGATAGCTTCGCTCGAGGCAAGCACTTCACCCGCCTCCAATCCGCGGCCTAGGAATGGCGGCGAATCAGAAGGCGGGTGAAGTACAGCAATACCAGCCTGGGTGGGGCCTGGGGCTCCCCCTGGCTAGCGGTGCGCGCCCTCGAGGATCCAGTCCGCGAGGGTCGCCATGTCGCCGTCGAAGCCGCCGCTAAGGGGCATCGGCAGGCCGCAATCCTGCGTGCCGACGAGCTTGCGGTAGAGCAAGCTCTGCTCGAGGTCGCCCGGCTGCACGCGGGGGGTGACGCCATCGCAGGCGCTGGGGACACCGACGAGTTCGGCATAGGCCGTGTCCACGTCGGGGAAGTCGAGCCCCGCAAAGCCGCTGGCGCTGTGGCAGGTCGTGCAGCTTTGCAGGTCGGCCCACACGTCGTCGAAGCCCTGGACGACGGTGATGAAGGCGGGCTGGAACATCTCAGTGACGCCGTTGACGGTCAGGCGCACGTCGTAGGTCCCGCGGGCGGTGTAGAGGTGGGCGGGGCTTTGCTCGGTCGACGTTGCGCCGTCGCCGAAGTCCCAGAGCCAGCTGTTGGCACCGCCGGTGGACTCGTCCTGGAACTGCACGCTGAAGGAGGCGGAACCAATGACCTCGTCGGCGCTGAAGGCGGCGATGAGGGGCTCGCCGGCGTCGAAGGTGATCGCCAGGCCGGGCGTGAAGTTGCTGGTGGGCGTCGGGTTCGCGTCGCGGTACCAGGCCTGGAAATTCCAGGTCTCGCCCGCCTGAATCGCGGCCACCGGCGTCGTGGGAAGCGCGAGCGTGTCGACGCCGAGGGTCACTGCTCCGGTGCTGCCCGAGCTAGCGGCGAAGTCGGAGTAGCGACCGATCGTCCCGCCTAGGCAGAGGTTGCCCTCGCTGCCCGGAGGCGCCGCAACGAAGTCCTGGGTCTGGCTCACCAGGAAGTAGGAGAACTGATTCTGCGGCAGGGCCGATGCCGTCAGGGTCAGGGGCTGGCCGCCGGCTACGGTGGAGCCGTCGGCGGAGATCTCGGCCGGCTGGCCGGTGGAGTTGAGCGGGGCGGGGCCGCAGTACGGGTCGCCGATGGACTGACCTACGGCGAGCGAGGGGCAGAGCGCCACCACGGAGA
>CAYWNK010000260.1:0-8874 GCA_964459495.1 uncultured Planctomycetaceae bacterium | reverse complement strand
CCATGGTCTCGGCGCGGGTGGCTGCCACGTGCCAGGGATCGTTCCGTTGGACCAGGCCCAGCAGGAAGGTCTGGCCATGGGGCCTAGCTGGAATGTCTGTCCGGGGTATCGCGCCGCCGGCCGGTAACAACACGGGCATCCCATCATGATGCAGCAGGTTCCTGGGGCATCAGAGGACTGCTTTTCATCGATCTGATGCACGCCACGGGGCGTGTCGCAAATTGGAATCTTCATTGTTTGAGAGGTCGTTCATGTTCGCTGGATCCCCCTTCCGAAGACGGAGGAGCTGGCCAGTGGCTCAAGCGCATCGTTCTGAGCCGGTTTCCCCCCATGAAGTTCATCAAGTACACACAACGACAGCCATCGCGGCGGGCTCCCCAATCCCGCTCCCGAGCCGGGATGACCCTTGTCGAGGTCATGATCGCGAGCGGCGTAGTCGCGGTTCTCCTGATGGCAACGGCGGCCGCGTTCTCGAGCAATATCAAGGCGGTCGGCATGGCCCGATCCTTGACCGGCGGTGGGATCTTCCTCGAGACCGTGCACGAGGATTTGATGGCCCAGTCCTTCAACAACCTGTTGGCCCTGAACGGCAACCAGGTCTTCGATGGGGATAGCCCCGCAGCTAGTCAGTTCCGCGTCGACCTGGACGTCTTCCTGGTTTCGCCGGGGCTGATCCAGGTTCGAGCCGGCATGGTGGACCTGCAGAGCGGGAACGAGCTGGCTCGAATTGTCTTCATGCGGGCGGAGTCCTGATGCGCAATCCCATTCAGGGCCGTCGGAAGGCTGGCTTCACGATCGCGGAAGTCCTCATTGCCAGCACCATCGTGACCGTGGTCGGGGTTGGCATCTCGCAGGGCCTGCAGGTCGCACAGGGCTCCCACTCAACCGTAACCAAGACTGCAGGCGACAACCGGGACCTGCGCGACTGCTTCAAGACCATCCGGGAGGAGATCAAGTCGAGCAGCGACTCCTTGATCGTTGCCGGACTATCGGCCGATGGGAACGCGACGGTCAGCTTTCAGGTTCCGGTCGATGGGGCAGGAGTCGCCTCGTGGGGCGCGTTCGAGCGCCGGCTGGGGTCGACCTCGGCTGAGCAGAACCGAATCGACTGGCGGATCACCTACTCGGTGGAACTGGATGCAGTAGGCACCAACGTGCTCTACCGGCGTCTTTGGGACGCGGGAGGGAACCAACAGTTCGAGGAAGTGTTGGCGAGCAACGTTCGTCCGGGAGACCATGCCGATGGGCCTGGTTTCGCGATGGATCAAGATGGCGACGTTTGGGTTATCACCCTGACGATCGTAGAGCAGGAAGGGAATGGAATTCGATCGGAGACAATGCATGTGCGCACGCGCAACTAGCCCCCCTAAGTCCCGGTCACGAAATCAGCGCGGTAGCGCTTTGGTGGGGGCGATGATCGTCTTTGCCGTGGTTTCGGGACTGGTGTACGCCACGACCACGATCAGCGTCTTCGAGGTGAAGGACTCACGCCGCAGCGTCGAAGACCTGCAGGCCGTGGCCAATGCCGAGACCGGCGTCGAGATGGCGAAGGCCAGCTTGGGCAATCTGGCCCAGAACTTCTCAGTGCTGAACCCGATCGAGGGCATCGCATCGGCGTTCGACGCATCGGGGCAGCTCGACCTGTTCGATGGCGCAGCTCTGATGGACAACGGTGCCTCGCTCGGCGAGTACACGGTGAGGGCGGAGATCCTGACCCAGACGGCCAGCGAGGTCACCATCCAGGTCATCTCGTCGGGTTACGTGCCGGCAGCACCCCAGAACTTGGCGCCGGGCGAGCAGCTCAAGGCATGGGACTCGGTGTCCTTGACCATGCGCTACAGCCTCGAGAGCTCGGAGGTCTTCAACTACGCCTACTTCATCAACAACTGGGGATGGCTGTACGGCAACACGATCTTCTGCAACGGCAACGCGCGCAGCAACGGACAGTTCGACTCGGGTGGCTATGCTCCAACGATCACGGGTACACCGAAATATGAGGACGTAGAATGGAACGGCGTGACGGCCGACCTCTCCGGCTACGTCGACGACAACGGGGACGGCCTGTCCGACGGCAACGACGGCGGAGTCTTCTCTGGTTGGGATATCGTCAACTCGCACAGCGTGAAGGGCAACGGTGGCCTCTCTTCGAACCAGCACGATTTCGATGAGGTCATCGACATGCCGAACCTGACGGACCTAACCCTCTACGAGGACAAGGCCGTCGCCCAGGGGAGCACGATCTCGGTGGGCGGATCGACTGTGGTGAGCGCAATTCTCGGCGACGATCCGGGCGAGAAGGACAATCTCTTTCTCGTCGGTACTCTGGCGGACCCGATCGTGATCGATGGCCCGATCGTCGTCCACGGCGACGTGATGATCTCCGGCTACGTGACCGGCCAGGGCGCGATCTACTCCGGTGGCGACGTCTACGTGCCGGATTCGGTGATCTACCTGGACCCGCCCTCGAGTTCGATTCCCAGCAACAACAGCGAAGCGGCCACTGAGGCCTGGCTGAACGCCAACTGGGACAAGGACTTTCTGGGGCTGTTCGCGCGCGAGAACATCGCCGTGGGTGACTTCACCCATTCGGCCTACCGCAACTATGTTGGCGGATGGATGGACTCGAACCTCAACAGCTCGGTGGAAGACGCGGGCGAAGACGGCATCCCCAACACCTACGCGGGAGTGGACGGAATCCTCGGGACGGCCGACGACGACATCCTGGAAGGGGACGGCATCTTCTCGGTGGAGTACTACACCGCCGAGGACGCGATCGCTGGTTCGATCCCGAGCGGCTACGGCATTGGCGACGTGATCCCGGGGTCCGGCGAGGACATCGACGGGGACGGGGTGTTCGATGGCCAGACGACCATCGACGATCTCGACTTTGAAGACAGCCTGAACTCGGGTGAATGGGGCGGCAATATGCCGCCCGGTGGATACAGCCGGTACAAGGACATCGCATCGCTCTACGCCAACCAGCTGGACGCCACCTTCTACACCAACCACAGCTTCTGTTGGGCGGTTTGGGGTTCAAACCCGGCCGAGATCAACGGCTCGCTGGTGTGCCGCAACGAGAACATCGTGTACGGCACTCCGAAGATCAACATGAACTACGACCGCCGCCTCCTCGGTGGCCGCAACGGGGCTGCAGGCGGGCTACTTCCCCAGGTCCTGGGACCGGTTGAGATCGTGCAGTGGCGCCGGCTAGACACCGACCCTCTGCGCTACGACGGTTCCTCGAGTCACAACACTCCGCAGCCCTAATTCCCATGCGTCTAATCCTTCCCACACTCTTGTGCGTGTTCGCCGCCGGCGAAGCCACGGCGCAGCAGTCACTGTCAGAAAGCGACATCCGTTCGGTCGGGGATCGCAACCGGGAGCGTATGCACCCCGGCCAGCCGCTGCACGTGGTTGGTGCGGAGCAGGAGGACAACAGCTTCCGCGAGCGGACCCCTTCCCTGATACGGGCTGAGAAGGTGGCGGTCATCGTCGACCCCGATGAGAACTACCGTCGCCGGCTGGCCATGTACGACAGCGGCCAGCGCTTCGACTCGGCCCCCGCAACCCAGGCTCGCGTTCTAGCCAGGGATCCCAACCAGGCGGTCGCTCGTCACGAGGTCGAGAAGAAGAAAGCGCCCAAGGCTCCGGTGGACGATCGCGGCAACAAAGCACTCTTCTCCGGCATGGGCCTGATCGCGGGCCTGGTGTTCCTGATCCGCAAGCTGAGTAGCTAGCGCGAATGAACACTGAGGGGACGGTTTCGAAGGGAGTCGGCCCCTCGGCCCACTGCAACCCGAAGGGTGCACAGGGACTGCTGACTCCAGGCACTAGTCCAGGCTGAGCTCAAGTGCGTTATCGCCGGAGCTGAGCTGGACCGAAACGTCGAATTCATGGACCTCTCGGGTGTCCGCGTCGCGGAACCAACCCGAGGCCACGTAGGCCCCGGGCTGCATTCCTGCGACTTGAATGCGCCCGGCATGGGCCAGCGCGCCGACCACCTTGGGACCCTGCCTGGCGGGAGAGCCGGCCGGTGGGTTCAACCTGACGCGAACCTGGGCGGGTAGGGCGGCGATCGTGTCGAGCTTGGCGGTGAGGTTCGCGCTGCCGAGTGGGCGGACGGTGACCTCGGTGGTTTTGCCAGCACCTACATGCAGGCCCTGAACGAAGTGGGGCCAGGTCCGACCCTCCGGTAGATCCAGGTGGTGGGTCAGGGTGTGTGGACCTGCGATCACGCCTTCGAAGGCGAAACGTCCCTCGGCATCGCTGCGCGTCTCCGCGTCCTCGGAATCGTCCACCCCATAGCGCCGGGCGGGGCCGAGGCGGATGAGCGCGCCGCTGCGGGCTTCACCATGGGCATCGAGCAGGACCCCATCGACGCGTCCCGTGCCCGGGATCACGACGTGATGGGTTTGGCTTGCGCTGCCGGGTGGAATCGTGATCGGTTCCGCTACGTAGGTGCCGAAGGAGGGGTGCGCGAGCTGCAGGAGGAGCTGGCCGGTCGGCACACCCGCCAGGGCAAAGCTACCATCGGCCCCTGTCGCGGTGTTGTTGCTCGGGGCGTACTCGGCGAATAGGCCCTCTGCGACGCCGCTTTGTGGGCGGAACGCGCGTATAGCGGCTCCACTCACCGCTGCGCCGCTGGCTTCCAGCGTTACGCTGCCCTCCAGGCGGACGGCCGGGTCGAGGCGGAGGACCAGGTCGTCGTGAGAAGGGGTCGTCCTCACGGTCGCCCGGCGGGAGACCGCTGGGGAGTAGCCATCGGCGCGGATCTCGACGCCGATCACCTGGCCGGGGATGAGCTCCACATCCGGATAGATCCACTGACCTCCGGTCTGGGTGAAGGTCGCTCCCTCTCCCAGCCAGTCCATGTCCATGTCCAGCGACGCACTCTCCCCCGGCCGCAGGTCCGGCTCGACGAAGCGCACCCGGAAGGTGTCCAGCGCTTGGCCCGTGCGGGCATCGAGCGCGGTGCCGGCCAGGGTTCCTGCCGCCAGCAGCGTGAAGCGTTGACCGATGTCGTCGAAAGAAGGGTGGGGGACATAGCCGCGCAGGTGCCCGCGCGAGCTGATCTCAAGGCGCAGCCGTCCCATGGGCATGGACTTGAGCAGGAAGCTCCCATCGTCGGCTGTCCGCACTTCACCCCCGAGGCGGTCGATTCCCAGGTAGGGAAAGACCGTGGCACCCGCGATAGCCTGACCTTCTGCGTCGACGACGAAGCCCGCGAGGTCCCTGCCCGCTGCGAGCACCACTTCCACTTCGAGTGTTGAACCCTGCGATGGGTCGATCTCGAGCCTGCGTGAATCCTGCGCATATCCCACGGCTGTCGTCTTGAGAAAGACGCTGCCGGCGCGTGAGGACTGCAGCTCAAAGCTGCCCCCGGCGTCCGTGGTCGCCTCGTCGCCCCTTCGCCCGACCTGAACGTGGGCTTCGGGGATCGGATCGCCCCCCTGGCTGCGCACGAATCCGCGGATGCTAGGGGCTGGATCCAGCTCGATGTCGAGGGACGCCCGGCCCGCCAGTTGTTCGGGCATCGAAATGGACCTGGTCAGGTACCCCTCAAGGCTTGCGCGGATGGAAAGGTCTCCCGAAGCCGGGTCGATGCCATCCAGCACATAGCTCCCATCGGCCTGGGAGCGTGGCTGGGCGGATTGTCGATCGTTCGTGGTCACCAGAACCCCCTCCAGGGGAGTTCCGTTGGAGCGAGTGACGATACCTTCGACGGTAAGGCCCGCCGTGAGCACGAAGACCAGTCCGGTGGCAGACTCCAGGTGGTTCGTCTCGAGGATGATCTCGGTGCTGGCGTAGCCCGTGGCCTGGCAGCGGATTGGGTACTGGCCGATGTTCCTCCTGCCCCAGAACTGAAAGCTGCCGTCCGCTGCGGCCATCCCGCTGATTGGGCCGCGTCCCAGCTTGGCGCCGGCGATGGGGGCGCCGGCGGAGTCACGCACATGGCCTGCGATCTCCAGGTCGAGGCCGAACACGATGATGTCCAGCACGGGGTTGGTCTTGGCAGGATCGAGGGTCAGCTCGACGGCACTGGGGAGGTGGCGTTCTTGCCGCGCTTCGAGCATCGCGACGCCCGTGGGGGGCTCGCCATCCGGGGTCCAGGTGAAGCGGCCGTCAGCGTCCGCTTCGAGGGCGTACTCGGGGCTGCGTTCGCCATCCTCCGATTGGAAGCGAAGGACGAGGCTGGCGTGCGGGAGCCGCGTGCTTCGCTCCTCTTCGTAGGCCGTTCCGCTGAGCGTCCAGGCCCCGCGCCGGGATGGATCGGTGCTGACCGGAGCTTGCGCAGACAGCTCCGTGTTGCGTTCGCTATCCGCCATGCCGGCTCCTCTGGACCTGGCGGGCGCTGTGGAACCCGCCCCTAGGGAGGGGCCAAGGGGGTCCGGAGAGATCGCGCTAGGCGGCGTAGAATCGGACCAGAGGCGCGCACCCATCAGCAAGAGACCCAACCCTGCCAGCGCGGCCAGCGCCCACTTCAAACGATGCTGCGGAATGGCTGGGCTCCTTCGACGCCGACGAGCTTCTGGTCAAGACCCCCGAAGCGATAGGTGGTGCGATTGGGGTCGAGGCCCAGCTGGTCGAGGATCGTCGCGTGCAGGTTGCGCACGTGGTAGCGATCTTCGACGGCGGCGCTGCCGAGCTCGTCGGTCCGTCCGATGGACTCGCCGCCGCGCACGCCGCCACCGGCCATCCAGAGGGTGAAGCCGTAGGAGTTGTGGTCGCGACCGGTGCCCTCGGCGTACTCGGCGGTGGGCTGCCGGCCAAACTCGCCGCTCCACACGACCAGCGTTTCGTCCAGCAGACCGCTGCGCTTCAGGTCCGCGAGTAGGCCCGCGATCGGCTTGTCGGTGGCCCCCGCGTGCTTGGTGTGGTTGGTGACCAGGTCCCCGTGGGCGTCCCAGTTCGCGTCGTTGTGGTTGCCGCCGGAATAGACCTGAATGAAGCGCACGCCCCGTTCGACGAGTCGCCGCGCGATCAGTAACTTGCGGCCGAAGGAGACCGTATCGGGGCGGTCGAGCCCGTAGAGCGCCTGCGTCGCTTCGTCCTCGGCGAGCACGTCGAATGCCTCCGGCGCGGTCTCTTGCATCTCGTAGCCGAGCTCATAGGAGGCGATGCGCGCGGCCAGCTCACTGTTGTCCTTGCGTGCGGCGAGATGCCGCTCATTCGCCTGACGCAGGGAATCGAGCAGGGTGCGCTGGACGGCCCGAGTGGTGTCGCCACGCGGGTTGAGGTCCAGGATCGGGTCGCCGGTCGAGTTCACGACCACGCCCTGGTAGGCGGCGGGCATGTAGCCACTGGACCAGTTCTTGGCCCCGCTGATCGGCCCGCCGGTGTCGTCGAGCATGACGACATAGCCGGGCAAGTTGGGGTTCTGGCTGCCGAGGGCTTGCGTCACCCAGGACCCCATGCTCGGGCGGCCGGAGAGCAGCGAGCCGGAGTTCATCATCAGCATCGCCGAACCGTGGATGGGGGATTCGGCGTACATGGAGTGCACGAAGGCCATGTCGTCGACACGTTCCCCGAGGTGCGGGAACAGCTCGGAAACCTGTTTGCCGCAGTGGCCGTAGGGGCGGAATGCCCACTTGGGGCCGACCACGCGACCCTGGTTGCGCGCGCCGCCGCGGCCGCGGGTCTTGACCTCGATGGTCTTTCCGTCGAGCCCGTACAGCTCCGGCTTGTGGTCGAAGGTGTCCACGTGGCTGGGGCCGCCGTACATGAACAGGAAGATCACGCTCTTCACCTTGGGGGCGTACGCGGGGCGGCGCGGCGCCATCGGGTGCAGGATGTCGGACAGCCGCGTCGCGAGGCTGGTGCCGGAAGTGGTCAGGACCGTGCCAGCCGCCACGCTCCCGCGCAGCAGCGCGCGCCGGGAGAAGTCAAAGGTGCTCATGGGGCTAGTCCAGGTAGAGGAACTCGGAGAGGTTCTGTACGAAGAGGCAAACCTGGTTCAGGGCCTGGATCTCATCCATGGCGTGGCGGGTCTGAAGCGTTGCGAGCAGGGTCTCGGCGATCTCGAGGTTTTCGGCATCCGGGGCGCGGCCGAGAGCCAAGCTGAGCGCCCTCTTCACTTGGGCCTTGGGCTGGCCGGGATGCTCACGCCTCAGCCGTTCGGCGAACTCAGCCGCGCGGGTCTGGGAGAACTCCCCGTTGAGCAAGCCCAGAGCCTGGGACGGGGACGTGGTGACGTGCCGGACGGGACAGGAACTGTCGGTGTCGGCGAGGTCGAATGCCGTGAGGAGGGGGGTGAGCAGCGAACGCTTGACCTTGATGTAGAGGCTGCGGCGGCGGAGTTCTTCGGGACTCGATTGGCCCCATACGTTGCCGGGCTGCGAAGAGGTCGCCAGCGCCTGCGCGGGCATCATCGAGAAGAAGGGCGGACCGCCCACCTGGTCGCTGAGCTGGCCGCTGAGCCAGAGGATGGAGTCGCGCAGCTCTTCGGCGGAAAGCCTCCGCGGCCGGAAGCGGGAGAGCAGGCTTCCGGTCGGATCGATGCTCGGGTCTGGCGCAGGGCCGCGCGAGTCCATGTGGTAGGCGGAGCTGCTGAGGAGCAGCCGGTGGAGCTCCTTCATGCTCCAGCCGCGATCGATGAACCAACGGGCGAGCCAGTCGAGCAGCTCAGGGTGGGTGGGGCGTTCGCCCAGCTCACCGAAGTCGCCGAGCGTCGGCACAATTCCCCGGCCGAAATGCTGCTGCCACACCCGGTTGACGACCACGCGGGCGGTGAGGGGATTGCTCGGGCTCGCGATCCAGTCGGCGAGCACCCGGCGGCGGCCGGACGTCTGCGCCCCGGGGAGTGGAGTTGGCACCACGGCCGGCGACCGGTCGATGCAGGCGGGAAAGGCGATCGGGACCTCGTCGGCCATCGAC
>CAYWNK010000259.1:0-8881 GCA_964459495.1 uncultured Planctomycetaceae bacterium | reverse complement strand
GGCGGGGCTGGCCGGCCACGGCCTCGAGCGTGCTGTCGACCTCGTCCAGGCAATGGGCCAGCAGCCAGGCCAAGTGAGGTCCGCCTGGATCGAGACGTACACGGGTCGACTCCGCGGGAACGCGCTCGATCAGCAGGTTCCAGCAGGAGTGGTGGTGCTCGGCCTGGGCGCGCAGGGACTCCATCCAGGTCATGGATCCCAACATAAGCCCGCGTTTTCCCGTGGGCCATGACTCGCTGGATAGGACGGGCGGCAATCCCCTCGATTCCGCGGAAAGCGCAACAAGGATCCAGGCCCATCTCGTTTCAGGTGGTTGGCCGCGCATGGGGCGCGATGCCCAACAGAGACCACCCATGAACCCGAATCGAATCGTTCGCTCCTGCCTCGGCATCGCGGCCCTGCTCGCCTGTCTTGCTTCCTGCTCTAGCTCCGGTGGAGACGACGCTGACCAAGGCGGCGAGGGAGCCAACTGGGACCAGCTCGTCTGGGACCAGGACGACTGGAGCTAGTTCCCGCCCAAGCCAACCACCCCCCCTTTTCGAAGAGACCAGCCCAAATCCAATCCATGCGCATCACCAACACCACCGTCCTGCTCCTTGCCTCCGCCGCCCTCGTCTATGCCGCTGCTCCCGAGCAGGAAGGCGAAAGCGGGGTGCCGAACCTCTTCGAGGCCGGAACGCCCGCCCGTGCCTCCGAGGTCAACGAGAACTTCGAGGCACTCCTCCAACGCATCCAAGTGCTCGAGCTGCAGGTGGCGGACCTGACCGAGAAGAACGAGTTCTTCACCGTCGTCGCCGGCGACCTCGAGGGCATGGCCGGGCCGCACCTTTTGGTGCAGGGCGCGAACCTGCACGTTCGCTCGGGATCCGGCGCCACGGCCGACGGTGGCTCACCGACCGGCCTGGGCAATCTGATCGTCGGCTACAACGAACTCGGCGGCCTGTCGCCCGCCGATCGCATCGGCTCCCACAACCTGGTGCTCGGTGAGCGCAACGCCTACACGGCTGTTGCCGGATCGGTGGCGGGCTCCGACAACCGCATCGACGCGCAGTTCGCCACCGTCTCCGGCGGGCGCTTCAACCTGGCGACCGGCATCTATGCGTCGATTCTCGGCGGCGGAGGGGACGCGAACAACCTGGCGAACATCGCCTCCGGTGAGTACGCCGCGTTGGTCGGTGGCTTCCGGAATATGGCGACGGGCGATCAGGCGGTCGTGGCCGGGGGCAGCCAAAACGAGGCGACCGGCTTCTTGGCTACCGTCCTAGGCGGTGTGTCCAACGAAGCCAGCGGCGCAGGGGCGAGCGTTTCCGGTGGCGCGGGCAACAACGCCGCGGGCTCGAACGCGAGCATTAGCGGTGGCCAGGGTGGAGTGGCGAATGGTGTGGCATCGTCGATCTCTGGCGGCCTAAACCTGACCGTCAACAACGACTTCGACTGCGGGAGCTGTAACGACCTGTAGTCGTGGTGAGTGGGCCCGCGCCGACAGACCGCGGGCCTAGCGGGATTCCAGGGCCGCCCTGCGCAGCAGGGTGTCCTCGATCTCGGGAAATGCGGGGTGCGCAGCGCTCCATAGGGAAAGAAACGCGTCATAGGCTCGCCGGGCTCCTTCCACATCGTGGCGGAGTTCGGCGAGCCGCCCTTTTAGGTAGGTCGCGCGCTGCGAGATGATCCAATCGGCTGGCCGCAGCTGGCCCATGTGCAGCGTGGCGCGATTGGCCTCCAGGGAGGCGAGCACCCGCTGCGCCGCTGTCCCATCTCCCATCCTCAGCAAGCCGGCGGCTGCGTCGCAGGCGAGCACCCCGAAGACCGATTCGATCTCGATGTTCTCGATGGGCTCGCCCAGTTTGACGGCGGCAAGCCACGCGGCGCGCGCTGCGTCTGTGTCGCCGCCGGACTCGGCGAGTCGCGCCCGCAGCCAGTGCAGGGCGCGGCCTGTGATCGGCAACGACCTGGCGGCGTGCGCGGCCTCCAGCCTGTTCGCTAGCTCGGTGGCGCGGCCCTGGTCCCCGGCCCGCAGCGCTTCCAGGCCGCTGGCGAGCATCCACCGCGGAAAGTCGCTGTCCCCGAGGCCCATCGGGATGCCCAGGGCCAGCCGCAGCTCGTAGATGCGCCAGTCTTCGGACGGAGCCCCGCAGAGCTGCACGGCATCTTCGATCCGGCCCTCGAGCAACAGCAGTTGGCAGTGAAGCGACACGTCGAGGTCCGCGGCTTCCAGGCCCAGGTCATCGAGGGTGCTGCGGCAGAGCTGCGCATCGCCGGCGATCAGTGCGACGCGGATCAGGGATGCGATGCGCTGGGGAGAGGGGGCGGCGCCTGGGCGGCGGGCGGCGGCGAGGGCTACGCCGGTTTTGCGGCCGAGGTGCAGGGCGGCATCGCCGCGGTACATGCCGTCCACCGCGCTATCGAGGTAGGCGGCGGCCCCTTCGCGCAGCGCATCAGGATCGCCGCCGCGGGCCGCCGCGAGGAAGCGATGCAGGTGCCCGGAGGTGGAGCGCGGGTGAAGCTCGATCAGGCGCTCGGCGGCGCGCTGCGCCTCGGTCGGGTCGTCGGAGGCCTGGTGGTGGAAGGCCATCTCGACCCAGAGCTCGATCGCCTCTGGATCGCTGGGATGGGCGCTGGCCAGGTCGCGCGCCCGCAGGAGACCCTCGGGAGCGGTCGGAAAGAAGTCGGCCCGCGCGAGCTCGTTGAGCAGCCAGGCCTTCTCTTGGTCGACCGGGTCCAGTCGGTCGGGGTTGGCGAGCGCGACCCGGAGGGCAGCTTCCGTCTCGCCCTGGTCCCTGTTGTGCTCCCGCCAGAGCAGGGCCCAGGCCCGTCGCAGCTGGCCGGCGGCAAAGCTCGGATCGAAGGCCAGCGCGGCGTCAAAGTGCTCGACGGCCGCCTCGTAGTCGCCTCGATCCCTCGCAGCGAGTCCCTGGGCGTAGGCTCCGAGCACGGCGCTGGTGGCGCCGGGGCCGGAGTCTTGCCTGGGCCTCAGGGCGAGGGCCAAGGCGGCAAGGGACACGATGGTCAGCGCGGCCAGCGCCAGCGGCACGCGGCGACTGCGTAGCGCCCGCCGGAGGGCGTAGAGCCGCTGGCCCCTGCGTGCGATCACGGGCTCGCGGTCGAGGTGTCGGCGCAGTTCCACGGCCAGTTCTCCGGCGCTTCCGTAGCGTTCCGAGCGGTCCTTGCGCAGGGCCTTCTGCAGGATCGCGTCCAGGTCGCCCCGTAGCGCGGTCCGCGCGGGTCCCTGGGCAATCGCGCTGGGCAGCTGGGGGTCGAGGTGCAGGACGGCGCGCTCCTGCTCGAAGCGCGACGTCGTGCCGATGTCCAGGGGCAGCCGCCCGGTGAGCAGGTGATAGAGCAGGACGCCGAGCGAATAGACGTCGCTGCTGGAATCCACCGTCTCGCCGCGAACCTGCTCGGGGCTGGCGTAGCTCGGCGTGTAGAACGCGCGCGCCTCTCGGGTGATGTCCTCGTCATCCGGGCCGGCGCCGCTCTCCAGCAGCTTGGCGACACCGAAGTCGAGCAGCTTGGGTAGGCCGTTGGTCGTGACGTACACGTTGCTGGGCTTGAGGTCGCGGTGGACGACGCCGTTTTGGTGGGCATGCTGGACCGCGTCGCAGGCCAAGACAAACAGCTGGACCCGCTCCCGGGTGTCGAGCCCGCGGGCGGCGCAGGCCTTGTCGAGCGGCAGGCCCTCGACGAGCTCCATGACGAGGAACGGCTGGCCGTCCTCCGACTCGCCCGCGTCCAGCACGGCCGCGACGCCGGGGTGCTGCAGCCGCGCCTGCACGTGCCGTTCGCGCTCGAAGCGGGCGCGCAGGTTGGGGCTGCTCCATTCGGGGCGCAGCAGCTTGACGGCGACCTCCCGCTCGAATGCGCCGTCGGTGCGCTCGGCCCGGTAGACCTGCCCCATGCCGCCGGTGCCCAGCAGCTCCCCCAAGCGCCACGGCCCGAGCTGGGCGGGGACGGGTCGGCGCAGGGGCTCCAGCCGCGGGTCGCTCTGCCGCTCGGCCTGGAGCATGCGCTTGGCTTCGGTGAGCAGCTCCGGGTGAGCGGCCAGTTGGGCGGCCAGGGCGCGATCCTGATCCCCCTGTTCCAGATCGATCACCGCCTCCAGGGCCGCGCGCAGGCGCGCCCAGTCCGGCCCCAGGGGGGAGCCCTGGGAAGGGGCGGTCTTGTCGTTGGAACCGTCGCGGGACATCGGGTTCCCAGGCTAGCTCGGATCGGCCACTGGCCCTGTATCCTTCTAAGGCCGGGCCCATTCGGGTACCTGGCCATTCCCATGGGCGAAGAACTCGGCGACGAAATCAGCAAGGAACCCGGCGAAGCCACCCTTCTCCTGGAGCGCATGCGGGCCGGCGACCGGGACGCGGGCGAGAGCCTGCTGCCGCTGCTCTACGCCGAGCTGCGCGGCCTCGCCGCCCACGCCCTGCGCAAGGCCGGGCCCCAGCACACCCTGCAGCCGACGGCCCTCGTGCACGAGGCGTACCTGCGCATGGTGGGGCCCCACGACGCCAGCGGCTGGAACGACCGCCAGCACTTCGTGCGCGTGGCGGCGCGTGCCATGCGCTGCGTCCTCGTCGACCACGCCCGCGGCCGCCTCACCGAGAAGCGCGGCTTCGGGGAACGGCCGGTCCCCCTGGAAGGCCTCGAGCTGCCCTTCGAGGATCGCGTGGGCGACGTCGCGGCGGTGGGGGACGCGCTCGAGCAGCTCAGCGAAGCCGACCCCGAGCTGGCCCAGCTCGTCGAACTGCGCTACTTCGCGGGCCTCTCGTTCCTCGAGGTCGGTCAGGTGATGGGCATCTCGGACCAGGCCGCGCGCCGCCGCTGGCGCATGGCGCGCATGGCGTTGGCGCGGCTCCTCGAACCGGAGCCCTGAAAGCGGTACGCCAGTCCTTGGACCAGAGGGTGTCGACAGCGATCTGCGGCGCTACGGAAAGCGCGTGCTGAGCATATGGGGTGCCCGATCTCCTGCGCTGCGGGATTCGGGCCGGGCGAGAGCCCGTGTCTGTGCGCAACGCCCGAGATCGGAGGATTGGCTGTCATGCTCCAGGACGAACGATCCGTAGGGGGCCGAGGGCACGCGATCCGGCGTTCTGACGTGGATCCTGGTGCATGACGCGGGCTGGTCGCTCGAGGGGGGTGGAGGGCTAGAAGGCGAGGTTCAGCGCGGGTCGCCCACTTCGGCTGCGTCTGGGGGTTTCAGGAAAGTGGATAATATTTATTGGTATGAAGTGGCGTATCTTATGGAGAAAAGTGGGCATTCGGGGCAGACAGATCCGTCCAGTGCGGATCCAATCGATTGCATGAATCGCACTCAGCTCACAATCGTGGTTGCGACGACGTTGTTCGCCTCAACCCTTGCCTCTGCCCATGATGACCCCGGCAAGCTCCTGGATCAGCCGCCCCCCTACCAGGGTTCCGGCTACTTGCGCGGCGACCCAGCGACCTATAGCAATCCACTGAACAGCATGGCTGGGTTTGACCTCACTCTGGAGTCCTGGCTCACGCTCCCCGAGCTCGACGGCTCAGCGAAGTCGATCGATGTCTGGGGCTATGCCTCACCCAGCGGGCGCGAGTACGCGATCGTTGGGACTTCGGAATCGACGGTCTTTGTGGAGGTCACCAATCCGGCGATGGCGACGCTCGTCTGGAGCATTCCCGGTCCAGTCAGCGGTTGGCGAGACATGAAGACCTTCGGCGAATATTGCTACTCCGTGAGCGAGGGGGGAGGTGGGATCCAGATCATCGACCTCTCGTCGATCGACAGTGGCATCGTCACCCTGGCTGGCACCGTCGATGACATTCAGCCCAACACCCACAATGTCTTTATCGACACAGACTCTGGGTTCCTCTATCGCTGTGGTGTTGCCACGGTGGGGCTGGCGATCTACGACCTCAACGTGGACCCGGTCAATCCGCCGAATGTCGGCTTCTGGTCGGACGCCTACGTCCACGACCTTCAAGTCGTGACGATGCCGAGCGGTCCGTTTGCGGGCCAGCAGCTCGCCTATTTGAACACTCCCGGCAATGGCATCAACGGCCTCACGATCCTCAACGTCACGGACAAGTCAAACCCGACGATCATCTCACAGGTGACGTACCCCGGGGAGGGCTTCTCGCATCAGGGCTGGCTCAACGGTGACCTATCGCGCTTCTACATCAACGATGAGGGAGTGGTCCCCGCAACGATCTTCGTGCTCAATGTGGCAGACCCGGCAAACCCGTTCTTCGAGTCGAGCTTCACCAACGGCATTGCAACGAACGCTCACAACACGTTCATCAGGGACGACTTCCTGTACGCGGCCAACTACCGCCAGGGGCTGCGTGTCTTCGACCTGGGCCTGAATCCGCTCAATCCGCCTGAGGTGGCGTTCTACGACACGTTTCCTTCCTCGGATTCGACGGGGTTTTCCGGGCTATGGGGCGTCTACCCCTTTCTGCCGAGCGGCACCATCTTGGGTAGCGATACCGTCAGCGGGCTCTTCGTTTGGACCTTGGATGGAGGGCAGTTGAGTCTCAACCTCGAGGCCGAACCGCTGCTGGTGCTCGATCCAGATGGAGGCCAAGTCGCAACCGTCACGATCGCCGAATCGGGAGACGCTGTTCTGGAAGAAACTTCTCCCGTGCTTGTGGTGGAGGGTGTTCAGAGCGTCCCGCTCGTCAACCTCGGAGCAGGGCTCTGGGAGGGGACATTCCCAGCGGTGGATTGCGGCGAATTGGTTTCCTACCGCTTCGAAGCCGAAGCCTTGGATGGCTCGCTGTATGCAAGCGATTCAACGCAAGCCATCGTCTCGCAGAACTCTGTTCCCGAGCTGGAAGATTTCGAGGTCCCCGCGGGATGGACCGCTGGGATCCCGTCGGACTCTGCCGTGACAGGGCTTTGGGTCCGAGTGGATCCCATTGGTACTTCAGCCCAACCGGAGGATGACCACACGCCCGGCGGGGTGAACTGTTGGGTCACTGGCCAAGGATCTCTTGGCGGAAGCATCGGCGAAAACGATGTGGATGGGGGGAAGACGACGCTGCGGTCTGCGGTCTACGACCTGACGGTCTACGAGCGACCTATCGTCGGTTACCGGCTCTGGTACAGCAACACCGGTGGCGACGATACTCTCTTCGTCCGCTTCTCTGTGGACGGGGGAGCTAGCTGGAGTCTCCTGGATTCCCTTGGGCCGGGTAGCACCCAAGCCACTAGCACCTGGAGGAAGTACTCCTTTGACCTAGCAGCTCTGGCTCCATTGACCGACCAGGTCATGTTCGAGTTCGAGGCCAGTGATCTTGGCGTCGCCTCCATCGTGGAGGCCGCTGTGGACGACTTCGAGATTCTTGATGCGACCTGCTACGACGGATTGGGTCAGCAGTCTTGCCCCGCCGTCGTCAACTCTAGCGGTGAGAGCGGGACAATCCTGGCGAGTGGAAGTGACCTCGTCGTGGACAACGATGTCTCGATTCTCGCCGAGCAGCTTCCTGCGAACAGGTTCGGTTATTTCGTGACGTCGCTAGACGCTGGTTTCCTTCCCGGTGCCGGTGGCAGTTCGGGGAACCTCTGCCTAGCGGGCCAGCTGGGCCGCTACGCAAGCCAGGTGCAGTCGTCTGGCGCGAATGGCAGCTTCGGCATCACCATCGATCTGACGACGATGCCGCAAAGTCCCCCTGTCGGCGTGATGCCCGGCGACACATGGCATTTCCAGGCCTGGTTCCGGGACTCCGTCATGGGCCAAACGACCTCGAACTTCACGAACATGGTGAGTATCGAGTTCCAGTGATCCGTACGCGGCGGGGAGGGCCGGGCTCCGTGCCCGCCCCGCCCAGCAACGATCACTCCGGGTTCAGGAGGCGCCGGCATGGGCGCCACACACTCAGAGGCAGGTGCGTCTTCGAGCCGGCGTGGCAGAAGATCACCTTGGCGGCATCTTAGCCAGAGCAGGACGATGCCAGCACTTGAAGCGCAGCTGCTGCATCATGCTGCAATGCTCCTGAGTCGGATCCGACCCTGAAGCAGCTCTTGCCACATGTCAGCCTGCGCGGCGCTAGGCTGGGGGAATGAGCGATGGAAGAAACGCCCCAGCGGAGCGCATAGACACTGCGCGCATCGACCTCCATTCCACAACCGCCCTCCTCTACTATCGCGACTATGCACGCGCCGCGCTTGCCGCGCTCGCCATCGTCAACCTGACTCTCATCATTCCCGAAGCCCAAGTCAGGGGCTTTGACCTTGGAATTGCTGTCGTGCGCCTGCTTGCCGGCATTGGCAGCCTTTGGCTTGCCAAGCACATTTCTCGGGCTCGCAGCATAAGGCAGTACTACGCCTGGATCCGTACCTGGGCAGCTGCCATCGTTCCGCTGGCAATCGTGGTCGCGGTCAGGAACCAGGTGTCCCTCAGCGAGCAGCCGATGCTGTTTGTCATGAATTTGACACTCCTCTACCTCGTGCTCCCCGACAGGATGTGGGTCCGGGTGCTGGCTTGCACGCTGTACACCTTGGGCTGCCTCGCTTTCGCTCCGGTACTTGCGTCAAGCCTAGGGCACAGCTACGGAGTCATCTTCTCTGCGCATGCCTCAGGCATTCTGTGCTGTGGTGTTCTGGGGCGCCTCCGGGGCAGGCACGATAGCCAGATCACGGAGTTCGAAGTCATCTGCATGCACTGCCGTCGTTTCTGTGTGAACCACGACTGGGCACGGCTCGAAAGCCGATTCCCTGAGACCATGTTCAGTCACGGGCTTTGCCCCACCTGCCATGAAGAGCACTTTGGCTTGCTACCACGCCAATCCTAGTCGGTACGGAGCCCGGCGCAATTCGTCAGACCGCGGCTCACGGCCAAGTGGCCCAGTCTGGCGAATGGAAGCGGAACTCCCCAGCTACCTGTCGTCGACTGCCAGAGAGGGTGGGCAGGGG
>CAYWNK010000258.1:0-8887 GCA_964459495.1 uncultured Planctomycetaceae bacterium | reverse complement strand
CCTCCCCCCCCGGGCCCAGTACGCTCCAGCCCCTCGCTCCGGCCCCCAGCTGCTCGGCTTCGGGGAAGAACGCCCGCGCTTCGGCGAGCCCCAGCGGGCGCTCGGAGTCCGGCCCCAAGGCAGCGGCCAGCCGGTGCAGACCCCAGCCGGCCAGAACGAGGAGCGTCAAGCGCGCCAGCGACCAGCCCCTGCTGCGGGCTCGACTCACTCGCCCGCCGCCACCAGCTGCACCGCGTCGACGATCACGTGCCCGTCCGCCCCTTCGTTGCTGACGATGACCTGCGCCGGCTCGCCCGCGGCCATCTCGAGTTCGATGAGAGGGGCAAAGCCGCTCGCCGGCGGCGCCTCGCGTTGATCGATGCTCAATTCCTTGGAGCCGCTTCGCCAACGCACCGAGACCGGAACATTGCTCGCCCGATTGCCCCCCCTGCGCCAGGAGAGCCCGATCGCGTACGTCCCCGCGCGACGCGCGCGCAGGGTGAACGTGGCGGTCGCGGGCCCCGCCGTGCCCCCGCCGTCGTGCAGATAGCCGTCTCCCACGAACCCGGCTTCGTGGGCACTGTGGGTCCAGGCTCCCTCGAGAACGGCGCGAACATCGTCGTGCACCAGCCCGGGCAGCTGGGCGGGCTCCACAGCAGCCGGTAGCTGCTCCCCCTGGGCGCTCCACCGGGGGCTCGGGGCCGGCACCAGCTCCCCGCGCAAGGAAGCCCGACGCGTGCCGCCCGGCAGGGCCAGCAGGCCGGCGAGCTCTTCCCAGGCCTCACCGCTCGCCAGCTCCAGCGGGCTGCAGTCGCGGCGCAGCGCCACGCTCGCGGCCTTGCCCACCACTTCGCCCATCATTCCGCCCGTCTTCATCACCCGCACCGTACCCAGGGCCTCGTGGGTGACGCTGATGCAGCGGCCGGCCATAAAGAGGTTGTCCACGTTCCGTGAAACGAAGCAGCGGTAGGGAACCGGGTACCCCTGCTCCTGGTCGCCAAAGGCCAAGAACCGTGCCTCGGAGATGAAGGGATCCTCGGGGTAGTCGGCATTCAGGTAGCGTTCCTTCGGCACGTGCAGATCGATGGCCCAGGTCGTCGGCACACAGCCGTCGGGAAACGACCTGCCGCTGACGATGTCGTCCTGGGTCAGCAGCACCGGACCAAGCAGCTGCCGGGACTCGCGCGTGCCCGCCACGTGGGCGACCCAGGTCAGCCGCGCGCGCTCGTGTTCCTCCGCCCGCGCCCCCGATTTCATGGCCTGGAAGGCACCGAAGACAGCACGAAAATTGGCGTCGCGAATTGTCTCTAGCTCATCGATGGGGTGCCGGTCAAAGCCGCCCTCCCAAAACCACTCCCCCTTGCCGTGGCCCGGGTAGGGAAACTGGTCGAGGGTGAGCTGCAGCGCCCAGGGGGTCGGCGGGAACGGGACCGGCTCGTCGGCCTGTTCCCAGCGCCACATGTTGCTGGCGCCCAGGTGGGCGGTCGCGCGCATGGTGTGGTCCGCTCCAACCGTCGCGCCCAAGACCCCGTCCCCCGTGCAGTCGACAAAGAAGCGCCCCGTCACCCGGCGCTCGGATCCCGCGGCGATGTCCAGCGCGTTCACCGCCTGCACGGCACCATCGCCTGCGACCTCCGCTGCGATCACTCGGTGCAGCAGAAACAGGTCCAGCAGCGGTTCCGCGCGGGCGATCGCCAGCTTCTTGTCATCCTCGAACTCCGCGGACGTTCCAGGGCTCGCGGAGGCGGTGTCTGAGAGTTCCGCCACGATCTCGCCGATGCGTGGGTAGGGCCCGCGGCGAACGTCCCCCTTCATCCACACACGCACCTCGCTGCTGGCGTTGCCCCCGAGCACCGGACGGTCCTGCAGCAACGCAGTGCGCACCCCAAGCCGCGAGGCAGCCACCGCGCAGGCCGTACCCGCGATCCCCCCGCCTACGATGACCAGGTCATAGGGGCCGGAAGCTTGCGGTCCCGCTGCTGGGTTGAGGGACCGCCGCCAGTTCGCGTCCGCGGCATCCGGCCCCGGGGGCTCCACCCCATCGCCGGGCACGAACAGGAGCGCGTCCACGCGCGCACCAAAGCCCCTGCGATCCCGTAGCCGCACCTCGGTCTCCTCGGCCCCCGCAAGCCAAGTGCCGATGCGTCGCCACCCCCAACTCGCCCCCACTCGGCCCGCATCGCCGAGCAACTCCCCGTCCACCACCACCTCGAACAAGCCGGGCTCGCCCGGCGCATTCCAGCGCTCAACCCAGTCGTAGGTCCGCGCCCAGGCCGTCCAAGTGCCAGGCGCCAAAGGAACTCGCGTCACCGCATCCGCCACCGGCTCGCCAAGCCCGTGGGCCAGCAGAAACGGAGACCCCATAGACTCGGTGAACTGGGTATCGAGACGCCAGCCACCCCAGGTGTCAAAACTCTCGGCCTCGACGAGCACGGGGCTCGGTTCGGGGTCCTGCGGGCGGGGATTCGGGCTAGGAACGAGCAGGCACAGCGCAGCGGCGAGGGGCAACATTGCTCCCAGCATACCGCGCGCCCCATTCAGGCTTCCCGAATCCCGCCCGACCCAGGACCTACCAGGATTCGATCGAGGCCGCGATTTCGCGTGCGATGTACAGATTGCCCAGCTCGTTCACGTGGCAGCAAGCATCCTTGTAGACGGGTTCCTCGACCCCCTGGAACACCTTGCTCAGGTCATGGAAACGCAGCCCTGATTCGATCAGTTCGTCTGCTCGCTCGAGAAGCTTGGAGTACCCCTGCTGGACGGGTTCGTGCCAGATTTTCCTGTTGGCCAGGGCGATCGCCTGCTCCTCTTCCCCCATGGGCTTCGTGCCCTCCAGGTACTGATTCGGCTGCAGGAAGTGGTAGTAGTCGATGCCATACTCGTTTGAGATCCGGCCGAGATTCAGCGACCCCCGCAGCCAGACCTGGGCGAGTCCCTCCAGCCGAGGCGCCTTGCTCCCCTCGGGCACGGGAGGTCCCTGCAGCACCACATCCCGGTGCTTTTTCCCCACGGCGTCTCGCACCGCAGTCTCCAGTAGGTCGTTCTCACCCTTTCTCCGGATGTCCCCGCGCAGCCACAGCAGCGACCGCAGCGGCGACCAGGTCACAGGCGAGGACACATAGTCCTGCAACTTCTCCGCCCGTAGCCTCCGCCGGTACTGCAGTTCCCCCATCAGGGGCGCGATGCTGATCGCCTGGATTCTGGGGAACCAGGCCCGCGGATAGAGCAGCGACACCCCGTGCTTTTGATTCTCGCGCTCGTGGAGGGCCACCTCGTTGTATCCATCGATGTTGATCAGAACATCGATGCGCCCACCAAGGGAATGGACCCAGGTGAGGCCCATCACCTGCTGCGGCTGCTTCATCCCACCGAATGCGAGGCAGACGAAGCGCACGTTGCGGCCGGCGTACCTTGGGATTTTCTCGAGCAGTGGGCCCAGCTCTTCGATGCCGCCCCAGGTCGTGAATTGTGCGGCCAGGGACCCTCCCGTGATCGCGACCACCAGGTCGTTCTCGTCGCTGGAGAAGATCGCCGAATCCGGCGCGTAGAAGCCCTGCCCGCTGAGCACCTCGAGATTTGGCGGCAGCTTGGGGTGCTTCCGGGGCAGGTAACCCAGGTAGGGATGAACCGCTTCGCCCGCGACGATGCGGGACTGGGATTCCCTCAGCGGCAGGTCGCGGGCCGTCTGCTCTTGCGCCGCTTCGATGCGCTTGTCCAGGGGCACGCCCCCGAGCTGCCGCGAAAGCACGAACTGGGCGCCAGCCTCGATCAGCAGCCAATAGAACGCTCCGAATCCCAGCCACCTCAAGCAGCGCGTCATCGCCCTGCCCGGAAGGGCTGGAAGGGAGTCTTCTCTGGCGGCAGTATCGGGCATGGCAAGGCAAGCTGCCCCGGCTGGGGATCGGCGGAAACGCGGGCTAGCGTCACGGCGTCGAAGGTGCCCACCGAGCTCAGGTGGGAACCGGCGATGTGAACCCGCTCGGCTTGAAGGTCAGCAGGGAACAGTCCAAACGCCCGAGCAGCCTTTCCGCCGTCTCGCCGAGCGCGACCCCTTGGCGACCGCCGCGCGAGAGCGTGCCCATGACCAAGAGATCGGGAGCGAGATGTTCGGCCGCCTCACGAATCGCGACGGCAGGCGACTTGCGCGAGAGGTGAATCTCCACTTCGTCCCCGGCCAAGAGTGGCTCCAATCGTTCGTTCAGCGCCGCGCGCGCCGCCTTCTTGAGGGCTGCAACCTGCTCCTTGTGCTCCCCCTCCGGCATGGTTGACGCGGCGAGCTTGAGCTGCATCGGAACGCGGTAGGCGTGCAGCACGTGCAGCGAGCCCCCGCTGGCGCGCACCAGGTCGGCACCGGCTTCCACAGCCTTGTCCCCCACCGCGGTCAAGTCGGTCGCGGTCAGGACCAGCTTGTGGGACAGGTCATGATCCGGACGGACGACCCAAACCGGAGCGGGACACTTGCGCAGCAGCTTGGCCGGCACCGGCCCAATGCGCCGGGCCGCTGCATCGGCTCCAGCCACATCGCGCTTGCCGACGATCACCAGATCCGAACTCCTCTGGCTGCGGTGCACCAGCGCGAGCCAGGCGCGCTCCTCGGTCACGTCCAGCGCAGCTTCGATGCCCGCCGCCCGAGCCTCTGCCATCAGCTCGTCTAGGGATTCGGTGCCCTCCACCGCCATCGGCAGGACCTCCCCCTGATGCCAACGGGAGTGAACGATGCGCAGCTTGGCGCCCTTTTGCCCAGCGATCTTCACTGCCTGGTCAAACGCCGTGCGGCTGCCGAGGGGCACCTTGTGGGTACGCACCTTAAGCTCGACGCCGACCACGACCTGTTCGATGGAATCCATGGTCAGCTCAGACGGTGCGGCTCGGCCCCTTGCCCGCAGCTTCGATCTCCGCCCTGCGTTCCTCGTAGCCCGTACGTCCCATCAGGGCGTAGGCCGCGACCTTGCCTGCCTCGACGCCCGGCTGGTCGAAGGCGTCCACGTTGTAGAGCTCGCCCATCACCGCAACCGCGACCTCCATCAGCGCCAGGTACTGACCGACCGTGTGCGCGGTCACGCGCGGGAAGCGCAGCGTCACACTCGGGCGCTTTGCGTCGGCCAGCGCCACCCGCGTCCCATCTCGCTCGGCGGCGAAGAGCTCGCCCATGCGTCGCCCTTCGAGGTAGGCCAGGGCGGGATGATCGCTGAAACCCTTGGGAATCTCGACGACGTGGTCGGGGTGATCGACCTGAAGCAGCGTGAACCACTTGTCGTGGGGTCCCTCCATGTAGAGCTGGGACTGGCTGTGCTGGTCGGTGACGCCCACCGCGCGCACGGGCGTCGGCCCGGCGAAGACCTCGTTCCCCTGTCGATCGACGCGCTTGCCCAGGGACTCCGCCAGCAGCTGGGCGTACCAGTCCGCAAGGTCACGCAAGCGCTGGGAGTAGGAGAACGTGACGGCGATGTTGCGGCCTTGCTCACTGTGCAGGAGGAACTGCAGACCGGCGTACACCAGGGCGGGGTTCTCCCACACCTCGGTCGCCCGGCAGCGCGCGTCCATGTCGGCGGCGCCCGCGAGCAATCCTCGCACGTCGATGGAGAGCAGCGCGGAGGAAACCAGACCGACAGGCGAAAGAACGCTGAACCGCCCACCGACACCCTCCGGCACGACGAAGGACTCGTAGCCGTACTCGTCGACAATCGGCCGCAGCACGCCCGCTTCGACGTCGGTGGTCACGACGATATGGTCGGTGTGGCCCTCCTCGCCGAGCCGCGCGACGAGGGCAGCCCGGAAGACCAGAAACTGCGACATCGTCTCGGCCGTTGAGCCGGACTTGCTCACAACGTTGAAGAGACAGGTCGTCGGATCCACCGAGTCCAGGAACTCGCCCACCAGATCGGGATCGACGTTATCGAGCACGAACAGCCTCGGCTGCCCCTCCGGCGGAAACAGGTCGTGGAAGGGACTGTTGAGCGCCGTGTGCAGCGCCCGGTTCCCCAGGGCCGAGCCACCGATTCCGAGCACCACGATGTTCTGGAAGCGCCCTTGGCAGCGGGCCGCATACTCCACCACACGATCCAGAACGTCGGTCTGGTAGGGAAGGTCGAGCCAGCGCAGGTCCTTGGTCCTGCGGGCCTGAACCGCTTCGAGCGCCGCTTGCAGCGGCTTCTCAAGACCACTCAGGGCGGCGTCGTCCAGTCCCCGGTCCGGGCCGATGGCTGCGGCGGTGACGCCGGTGTAGTCGAGGGTGACGCGATCCATGGGATGTGTGCTGGGTGCTGGGGAGAATGGAGACCGGGCGGTGAAACGCTGGCGGAGGCGTGGCTCAGGATAGCCGCCCGGCGGGGTGCAGGTCTTCGCTTGGGGCAGGAGTTCGCGTCTTGGGGGCCGCCCCCGGACCAGGGCCTCCCAAAGCTGGCCCCGCCTAGCGCCGATCCTGCTGCTGCATGAATCTCATCACGTAGTACGCCAGCGTCGCAAGTGCCGTCAGCGCTCCCGCCACGTACGTCATCGCCGCCGCACCGAGCACCTTCGACACGCCCCGCGCCTCTTCCTCGGAGGACACGATTCCGGACTCCGAGAGCAGCGCCTTCGCGCGGCTCGAGGCGTCGAACTCGACCGGCAGGGTGACGAGTTGGAAAAGCACCGTCGCGCCCAGGAGCGCGATCGCGACGCCCACCAGCTTGGGCGAGTTCAACATCATTCCGCCCATGAACACGTAGATCCACATGTTCGATCCAATCTGAGTGACCGGAACGAGCTTGGATCGAATCCCCAGCCACGGGTAGCTCTTCGCGTGCTGGATCGCGTGGCCGGCCTCGTGCGCGCCGACCGCGACCGCTGAGATCGAGCGCCCGGAATAGACGTCCGGCGAGAGACGCAGTGTGCGGGAACGCGGATCGTAGTGGTCGGAGAGAAAGCCACCTACCTGCTCGATCGTCACGTCCGCCCCGCCCGAGCGGCACACCGCCGCAGCCGCCTCGGCGCCGGTCATGTTGCTGCGCACCCCATCCCTGGAGAACTCCTTGAAGGTCTTTTTGACCTTCCAGGAGGCAAACGCGGCCAGGGCCATCGTCGGCCCGACGATCAACCAGTAGTAGGGATCGAAGAGGTTGTAGAAGGGCATCGGAGGGGTTCTTAGAAGAGGCCGACGATCTGCCCGGACTCATCCAGGTCGACCTGCCGGTAGGCGGGCGTGCTACCCAGGCCGGGCATCGTCATCACGTTGCCCGCATAGGCCACGATAAAGCCGGCTCCAGCGGCCAGTTTCAATTCGCGGACAGGAAATGCAAATCCGGAGGGGCGGCCTTTTAGGGACGCATCGTGCGACAAGCTGTACTGGGTCTTGGCCACGCAAACCGGCAGTTGACCGGCACCCGAGGCCTCGATCGCGGCCATTTGCTCCAGCGCCGTCTCCGACATCTCGACGCGATCCGCCCCGTAGAGCTTGGTCGCAAGCGCGCCCAGCTTCTCCTCCACGCTCGACTCGAGGTCGTAGAGGTGCCGGAAGTCCGCGGTGTCCGACTCCGCCGCCTTCACGATGGCATTGGCGATCGCCTCGCCGCCCGCCCCGCCCTTGCCGTGCACCTCGGAAATCTCCGCCGCGACCGCGCCGGAGGCCAGGGCCCGCTGGCGTACGGCCTCAAGCTCGGCATCGGAGTCGGTCGGGAAACGGTTGACCGCCACCACCACCGGAATCCCGTGCTTGGCCAAACCGGCCAGTTGGGCATCCAGGTTCGCGCAACCCGCCTCGAGGTTGGCGAGATGTTCGTGGCCGAGTTCCTCAGGCAGCGGCCGCCCCGGCCGCACGTCGTAGTTGCCTGAGTGCACCTTGAGCGCGCGCACAGTCACGACCATCAAGGCCGCATCCGGTTTCATGCCCGACGTGCGGCACTTGATGTTGCAGAACTTCTCGGCGCCCATGTCCGCGCCAAAGCCCGCCTCGGTCACCACGTAGTCCAGATAGCGGCGCGCCACCCGGTCCGCCACCACCGAAGAGTTGCCGTGGGCAATGTTGGCGAAGGGGCCCGTATGCACAAATGCCAGCGTGCCCTCGGTGGTCTGCATGATCGTCGGATCGAGCGCGTCTTTCAGCAGCGCCGCCATCGCGCCCGCCGCGCCGATGTCTTCCGCCGTCACGGGCTCGCCCTTGGTGTTCCGGCCGATCTGAATGCGACCGAGCCGGGCGCGCAGGTCTTTCAGGTCCTTGGCAAGGCCCAGGATCGCCATGACCTCGGACGCCGAAGTGATCTCGAAACCGGTCATGCGCGGCACACCGTTCTTCGGGCCACCCAGCCCGACCTCGACCTCGCGCAGGGCGCGGTCGTTCATGTCGACGACCCGTTTCCAGGTCACCGACTCCGGATCGATTTCGAGGGGGTTCTTCAGCAGGATCGTCGTGTCGATCGCCGCCGCCAGCAGGTTGCTCGCCGCTGAGACCGCGTGGAAGTCTCCGGTCAAGTGCAGGTTGAAGTCCTCCATTGGAACCACCTGGCTGTGCCCGCCCCCGGCCGCGCCTCCCTTGATACCGAAGACCGGCCCCATCGAGGGCTGGCGGATCGTGCAGGCCGCGCGTTTGCCGATGCGGTTCAGCGCCAGCGACAGGCCGATCGTATGGACCGTCTTGCCCTCCCCCGCCGGCGTCGGGGTGATCGCGGTCACCAGCACGTAGCGGCCGCCGGGCTTGCCTTCCCCCTCGGCCAAACGGTGGTCGAGCTTGGCCTTGTGGGCCCCGTAGAGAGTCATGCCCTCCACGGGCAAGTCGTAGCGTTCGGCAACGGCGGCGATGGGCTCCAGGGGAGTCAGGCGAGCGATTTCGAGGTCGGACTTCATGGACAGGGCCGGGCGGGCTAGGGATTGGGACTGGCGTGCCATCCCAGGGCAGAGATCTTGTCGCTACCCTCTGGATGCTGCGGGCCAGGAG
>CAYWNK010000257.1:0-8912 GCA_964459495.1 uncultured Planctomycetaceae bacterium | reverse complement strand
GAGCATGGGGCTACGGCCGCTCGGAGGCGGCGAGAAGAGCGGCGTGTTGGGGATCCTGTGCCAGCCGGGCGATCTCGGCGGGGGAGCAGAGCAGGGTGAGCAGGCCGGCCAGGTCCGGCTGGCTGGCGGTGGCGTCGGCGGCGGAGATGACGTTCTGGCGGGCTTCCACGCCGGCGAAGGCGATGAAGCGCGCGCAGGCGGGGGCGGCTTCGAGGTCGGTGGCTCCATCGCCGATCAGGGCGAGGGGGCCGTGCTGGGGGCGCAGGGCGCTCAGGACCTCAAGCTTGCCTCCCGCCCGGGCCAGGGGGCTGCCTGACTCAAAGCCCGCGTAGCTGCCGTCCTCTGCGAAGTGCACGTCGACGGCCATCGCGCGCTTGCGCGGGATGCCCAGGTGTTCGGCGAGGTGCTGTACCGGCGCGAGCAAGCCGCCGGAGACGACGAAGACCGCCTTGTCGAGCGCGTGCAGCGCGGCCATCAGCTCACGCCCATGGGGGAGGGCGTGCTGCACGTAGAGCTGCCCGATGCGATCGACGTCCGCGCGGCTCGGGCGGATCGCTTCGAGCCGGGCGCCGTAAGCGTCTTCCAGCGGCATGCGCCCTTCCATTGCTGCCGCGGTCAGCTCGGCGATCCGGGCCCGCACTGCCTCGGGGGCGTCGGCGGCGAGGGCCTCGATGCCCTCGATGCTGGCCAGGGTGGAATCGCAGTCGAAGAAGATGCCCCGGTAGGGCGGGGGCTCGGGCCTGCGGTCCATGTCAGAGCTCCACCTGATTGACGCTGACGACGGGATCGAGCGCGGCGATGCTCTCCATGGCTTCGTCGCCGGCGCGCTCGTAGAGGGAGAGGAAGGCCGATGCCAGCCCCTCGTTCATGGCGGAGGGGGGGCCGAGCTCGACGCGCCGGATGTTGACCCCCGAAGCGCCCAGCGCAGTGCCGATTGCGCCCAGGACGCCGGGCCGGTCGTGGTGGCGCGTGACGAGCATCGGGCCCGTCGGGTTCAGGTCCACGTGCACCCCGTCCACCCGCACAAAACGCGGCTTGTCGCCGAACACCGTGCCCGCGACGAGGTGGCTCTCACCCGCGCCCTTGGAGGTCGCACGCACGCGGAGCAGGCCGGTGAAGCTCTCGGCGTCGTCGGAGCTGCGGCTGAGGATTCGAACGCCGCGTTCCTCCGCGAGCTGGGGCGCGTTGACCAGGTTGACCCCGATGTCGAGGGATTGGCTGAGCATGCCCGTGAGCAGCGCGCGCTGCATGTGGTCGGCGGAGTGTTTGGTCGCGTCGCCCAGGATCGAGATCTCCAGCTTGGCGATGGGGGCCTCTGCGCGGGCGGCGAGGTAGCGACCTACCGAGGTCGCGAGCTGCACCCAGGGCGCCAGCGCCCGACGCTCGGCCGGGGAAAGAGCGGGCAGGTTGATCGCGTTTTGGGCGACCCCGTCCAGGAAGAAGGTGGCGGTTTGCTGGGCCACCTGCACGGCGACGTTGCGCTGGGCTTCCTTGGACGACGCGCCCAAGTGGGGGGTGGCGATCACCTCGTCGCGCTGCAGCAGTGGGTGCTCAGCGGTGGGCGGCTCCTCGGTAAAGACGTCGAGCGCAGCCCCCGCCAGGTGGCCGCTCTCCAGGGCGCTGAGCAGCGCCGCCTCGTCGATCAGTCCTCCGCGGGCGGCGTTGACGATGCGCGCGCCGGGTTTCATGCGGGCGATCTGTTCGGGGCCGATCAGCCCGCGGGTCGAGTCGAGCAAGGGCACGTGCAGGGTGACGATGTCCGCCTGTTCCAGCAGGTCATCGAGTTCGACCAGGTCGACGCCCTGAACCGGAGACGACGCGCCCGTCCCGGAGAGGTAGGGGTCGGAGCCGACCACGTGCATGCAAAGCCCTTGGCCGCGGCGCGCGACTTCGGCGCCGATGCGGCCGAGGCCGATGACGCCCAGGGTCTTGCCCGTGAGCTCGGTGCCCATCAGTCCCTTTTTCGACCAGGTGCCCGCGCGCACGGTGCGGTCGGCCCGTGGCAGGTGGCGGGCGAGCGCGCAAATCAGCGAGATCGCAAGCTCGGCGGTGGTCACCGTGTTGCCGGTGGGCGTATTCATCACCACCACGCCGCGGGCGGTGGCGGCGGGCACATCGACATTGTCGACGCCTACTCCCGCACGGCCGATCAGTTCGAGGATGTCGGCCGCCTCCAGCACGCGGGCTGTGACCTTGGTGGCCGAGCGCACGAGCAAGGCATGCACGCCCGGTACGGTCTGCACCAGCTCATCTTCTGTGAGGCCCGTGCGCACCTCGGGTTCGAATCCCTTGGCGCGCAGTTCTTCGAGGGCGATGGGGTCGAGCTCGTCGCAGACGAGCACGCGGGTCGCAGAGGGTTGGCGAGGAGTCATCGGGGCCTGAGGGTAGCTTCCCGGACCCGCTGGTTTACAGTCGAATCGAGGCTCGAACGAGCGCGTCGAGGTCGCTGGCGTCCACCTTGGCCGCCGCCTTCTCGACCAGCTTGCGCGCCTCGGGTTCCTTGTACCCAATCGACACGAGCGCTTGCGTGGCGTCCTCGATGTTGTCCGAGGCCTGGCTGGGGGGAGCCACCGGCTGCAGGACGCCTGCCACCGACGCGCCGACAGCCAGGCTCTCGGCCCGATCGGCAAGGTCGAGCAGGATCTGGTCAGCGGTCTTCTTCCCGACTCCCTTGATGCGCTGGAGGGCCTTGACGTTGCCGCTGACGATGGCCTGAATCAGCTCCTCGCGGGAGAGACCCGACAGGACCGCCAGCGCCATCGAGGGGCCAACCCCGCGCACCTTCAAGAGCGTGCGGAAGAGCTCGCGGGTGGCCTGATCGGGGAAGCCGAACAGCGTGTGCGCGTCCTCCCGGACAGCCAGGTGGGTGTACAGCCGAGCGGTGCTGCCGGGCGGGGAGATCACGGCACCGAGCGGCACGCGCATCTCGTAACCCACCCCCGCAGCCAGAACCACCACGGTGGCGGCGTTGCGGGAGTCCACCTTGCCCTCGATGAAGTCGTACATGCGCGCTCGTGTTGGAGGCGATCAGCCTCGGGCCAGGCCAAAAGACGGGTTTGGATCCCGGGGGCCATGGGCCACCGGGATCCGTTGGGTGCGAGCTAGACCTCGCCTTTCAGCTTGAGGTTGTACTCGCTGAGCTTCTGCTTCAGCTCGAGCAGGCTGGTCACGCCGAAGTTGGGCATGCCCAGCAGCTCGTCCTCGGAGTGCTGGGTCACGTCCCCAAGGGTCATGCAGCCCAGGTTCTCGACCGTGCGGCGCGCGCGGATCGAGAGCTTCAGCTCGCTCATCGGCTTGTTCCGTACGTCGTTGGGGTCAGCGACGGCGGAGAGATGCCTGGCCTTGGCGATGCTGGCAACAGCCTCATCGCGGGCCATGCCCAAACGGAGTCCCTTCGAAGATAATATTTCTTTTATTTCGGCGAGCGAGGTCTCCCCGAAGTTCTTGTAGCTAAGCAACTCCGCCTCCGTTTTCTTGACCAGGTCGCCTAGTGTCATGATGTCCATCTTGTTCAGGCAGTTCCGCGCCCGGACAGACAGCTCGAAGTCGGTGATCGGGATGCGCAGGATCTGGTTGAGACGATCCTCCTTCTTCTCCAGATCTTCGTCGTAGTACATCTCCATCCCGGCGCGCGCGTCCTCGAGGAACAGGCGCGCGCGACGATCGGCGGGGAAGGACTTGGCGATCAGGTCGTAGCAGACGGCCGCGTCCTGGTCGCGGCCCATGTCCTCGTACAGGACGCCGAGGTTGTTCATCAGCACGCGATCGATGGGCAGGATGCGCGTGAGGGTCTCGTAGCAGTCCAGGGCCAATTCTTCCTGGCCGTAGCGCTCGGCAACGTAGGCCAGGCGGAACAGGTTGCGGCGTAGGCTGGGATCGACGTCACGGGCCGCGCGGTAGGAGTCCAGGGCTTCCTGGTGATCGTGGCGCGCTTCGGCCAGGCGTCCTTTGAGATAGTGCCACTCGGCGCTTGCGGTGAACGAGCCGGGGACGCCGCCCAGGGACTCGTCCAGGCCGTCGGCGGCCGCTTCCTCGCCCTTCTCTTTCTGCGTAGCCTCGAACTTGGCGTCGAGCAGGCCGCCGCGCGGGCGGGGCTCGTCGGGGTACTTGGCGGATAGGGCTTCGAACACAGGCACGGCCTCGTGCTGGCGTTCGAGGGACATGAGGGCGTTGGCCCGCGTGAAGGCTGCAACGTCGTCGTCGGGATAGGCGGCAAGCGCGGCTTCGGCCTCACCGAAGCGGCCCACGAGCCAGAGTCCAAGACCCCGGCGGCGGCCCTCTTCTCCGGCGTCACCGAGGGCTTCCACCTGTCCGCGGAAGGACTCGAGGTGGGTGTGGTCTCCGAAGACCTTCGCGCGCTCCTGCACCAGGGCGGCGAAGCTCGGGATGGGGGCGGTGGCCAGCTGGAAATCGGAGCCTTCGGGCGGCCCGTGGGACTCGGTGGCAATCGTCATGGAGGTGCGTAGCGCGGGACGGCATGGGGCCGTACTTCGGTCCCGGGAAATGCGCGGTTTTCCGGGTTGCGTGACTGCAGTGATGGGTGAGCTGCCGCGGCAGGCCCGGATCCGGGGCCTAGGGGCAAGCCCGGGAGTATAGGGTGCACGAGAGGCCCGGGCAACCGGGCCGGGAACCCGTACATGGGAGGTTAGCCGTGGATTCCAAGGGTTCCCCGGGCTGGCCGTGGAAATGGCCTGTGCTGGATTCCTAATCTCGGGTCCTACGGGGGGAACGGTGCGACCGTACGCGCTGCCCCCCAGGGGCGCCCTCCGACGGCGCCTCGAGGGGAACATGGACAAGCTACTGATCGAAGGTGGCCGGGCCCTGGATGGGTCCGTCAGCACCGCAGGCTCGAAAAATGCCGTTCTGCCCATTCTGGCGGCGTCGTTGCTCTCCCGGGAGCCCCTTCGCATTCGGGGGGCGCCCAAGCTCTCCGACGTGGAGACGATGCTTGGCATCCTGCGCAAGCTGGGGGCCGAGGGGGAGCAGCAGGCCGATGGCACGGTCGAGATCTCGGCCGCGGCCGACGTCAGCAACCGGGCCACCTGGGAAGACGTGCGCAAGATGCGCGGCTCCGTCTGCGTCCTGGGCCCCCTGCTGGCTCGTCTGGGCCGGGTGGAGGTCAGTCTGCCCGGGGGCTGCGTCTTCGGCGTTCGCCCGATCGACGTGCACCTCAAGGGTCTCCAGGCCCTGGGGGCGCGGGTGCGGGTCGACCACGGATTCGTGATCGCCGAGGCCCCCCAAGGGGGGCTGCGTGGGGCGTCGATGTACCTGGGCTCGGCTTTCGGCTCTTCGGTGCTCGGTACCGCCAACGTGGTCATGGCGGCCACCCTGGCGAAGGGGACCTCGGTGATTCAGGGGGCCGCCTGCGAGCCCGAGATCGTCGACCTCTGCGACTGTCTGATCGCCATGGGGGCCAAGATCAGCGGCCACGGCTCCCCCGTCGTCACGATCGAGGGCGTGGATGAACTCCATGGCGCGGACCACAAGGTCATTCCCGACCGCATCGAAGCGGGCACCTACCTGCTTGCCGGTGCTCTGACGGGTGGCCGGGTGCGCGTCGAGGACTGCCGCCCCGACCACCTCGCATGTCTGCTGCACCTGATGGGGGAGGCGGGCGTCGCCTACAACAGCGGGGAGGACTGGATCGAAACCGTGGCCCGCGGCTACGGTTCGAATGGGCTGCAGTCCACGGATGTCTCGACCAACGTCTACCCGGGATTCCCCACCGACCTGCAAGCGCAATGGATGGCTTTGATGACGCGTGGGCACAGTTTCAGCATCATCACGGAGCGGATCTACCCCGACCGCTGGATGCACCTGCCGGAGCTGGAGCGCCTAGGGGCGGAGGTGCGGCGGCAGAACGCAGCGGCCGTCGTGCGCGGCACCGGCCGCCTCTCTGGAGCTCCTGTAACGGCGTCCGATCTGCGGGCATCGGCGGCGCTCGTGATGGCTGGCCTTGTGGCGGAGGGCACCACCGAGGTGCACCGCGTCTATCACATCGACCGTGGTTACGAACGGATCGAGGAGCGCATCCAGGCCCTGGGTGGAGCGATTCAGCGGGTGCAGGAGTCGTAGTCCGCGCCCGCTCCCAAGCTCCGCGGCTGTGGCCGAGGGGCCGGGCTTCCCAGGGGGGCCGGGCTCCTGTCTGGGTGGTGGGGGTCCTGGCCCTGGTCGCGCTCTTGGCCTGCATCCTTGGGGCCCTCGTGATCTGGGCGGACGCAGATCCCTATCGCCGTCCGCCCGCTCCACCGGGTCTGCGGGTCAGCGTTCCGGTGTGGCCTGCGCTTCACCCCTTCCAGGTTCCCCGTGTCGGATCGGAATCCGGGCGGCCCGGCACCTTTCTGGTTTGGGAGGAGAAGCCTGCGCCGGGGGGCGGCGGGCGCGGGCCCATCGGCTGGGGCCAGGGCGATTGGGACGGAGACGGACGATCCGAGCTCGCCATCCTGAGCATGCGGGACGATCGTTCCAGCTACGACTGGTCGATCCCCGACGCCTTGTTTGGAGCGCACAGCTGGGCGTCCATCGTGTCTTGGCAGGGGCCGGCTGTGGGCCCATCCGGCGGGGGCTCCCCCGCGCGCTAGCGCTTCCATGGTCCAGTGCCTGCTGCTCTTTGGGGCGCTTCCCGTCTGGCTCGCCTGGGCCAAGCTCTTCGGCGGCTGGGCTGTCCCTATCATCCCCGTGCTGGTGGGCCTGAGCTTGCTGATCGGCCTGCAGCTTGCCCGTGATCCGGAGTTTCGCTGGCGTGAGCAGCTGGGGGGGGGCTTCGAGCGGGCGGACTTGGCGCCGGTGCTCCGGCGTTTTGCGATTTCGGGGGCCCTGTTGACCCTGGTGCTCGGGCTTGTCGAGCCGTCGCTCCTGTTTGGGTTTCCCCGGCAGCGACCCTGGTTCTGGGCCCTGGTCATGGTCGGCTACCCGGTGCTCTCGGTGCTCCCGCAGGAATTTCTCTACCGCACCTATTTCTTCCACCGCTACGAAGCGTGGTTGGGGCGCTGGACGGTGCCGGCCTCCGCGCTGGCCTTCTGCGTGGCCCACCTGCTCTTTGGGAACTGGGTCGCCCTTGCCCTTACCCTGATCGGTGGGGGCTTCTTTGCCAGGACCTTCGAGCGGACCCGCAGCCTCCTGCTAGCCTCCATCGAGCACGCCCTGTACGGGCAGCTCGTGTTCACGATCGGCCTGGGCGAGTTCTTCTACGGGGGGACGGTTCGGGCCCTGGGCGGCTGAGGAGGGACTCCCGCCGCTGGCCAGTGCCTGTTCCGTGTGCTAGAAGCAAGGCGGCTCCCCTGCCCCCAAGCGCCGCGCCTCCATGTTTGAATCCCTGACTCAGCGCCTCACCGGCTCCTTTTCCTTCTTCCGCGACAAGCGCGAACTCACCGACGACAACATCGGCGAGGGGCTTTCCCAGGTGCGCACCGCCCTGCTGGAGGCGGACGTTCACTTCAAGCTGGCCAAGCAGTTCACCGAGCGCGTCAAGGAGCGGGCTCTTGGGGCGGAGCGGCTGAAGGGCGTCGGGGCCTCCGACCAGTTCGTGCACGCGGTGCACACCGAGCTGGTGGACATGATGGGACCGGAGAACGCGTCCCTCGAGGTCGCCAAGTCAGGTCCTACCGTGATTCTGATGGCGGGCCTGCAGGGCGCGGGCAAGACGACCACCTGCGCCAAATTGGCCAAGCACCTGCGCGAGAAGCACGGCAGGCGGCCCCTGCTGGTGGCGGCGGACGTCAAGCGACCGGCGGCCGTGCAGCAGCTCCAGGTGCTGGGCAAGCAGCTGGGAGTACCCGTGTTCCACAAGGACGGGGCCACCCCGCCGAAGGTCTGCGTCGCAGGCGTCGCCGAAGCCAAGGCGACGGGCTGCGATGTCGTCATCCTCGACACCGCGGGCCGCCTGCACGTGGACGCGGAGCTGATGGACGAGGTGGCCGAGATCGCCAAGGTCACCAAGCCCCACAACCAAGTCCTGGTCGTCGACGCGATGACCGGCCAGGACGCCGTGAACTCGGCCAAGGCGTTCCACGAGCGGCTGGAATTGACAGGGGTGATCCTGACCAAGATGGACGGCGATGCCCGCGGGGGCGCGGCCGTCAGCCTGAAAGCCGTCACGGGAGCTCCGATCCTCTTCCTGGGCATGGGGGAGAAAATCGACGATCTCGACCCCTTCCACGCCGAGCGCATGGCGGGGCGGATCCTCGGCATGGGCGATGTCGTCGGCCTCGTGGAGACGGCTGCCGAGAAGATCGACGAAGATCAGGCCCAGGCCAGCTTCGAGAAGATGGTGATGGGCTCCTTCACCCTGGAGGACATGCTCGGGATGCTGCGCATGGTCCGGAAGATGGGGCCGATGAAGAAGGTCATGAGCATGATGCCCGGCATGGGGCAGCTCGGCGACATGGACGTCGACGAGAAGCAGTTCAACCGCATCGACGCCCTGTTCACGTCCATGACGCCGCGTGAGCGCATCCAGCCGGAAATCCTCGACATGAGCCGCCGGCGCCGGATCGCCCGTGGGGCGGGTCAGGAGGTGGGGGCGGTCAACGACCTGCTGAAGCGCTTCAAGGACATGAAGAAGATGATGAAGCAGCTCAACAAGATGGGCCTTGGCTCGATGCTCGGAGGCAAAGGCAAGCGCGCGGCCCTCGAGGGAATGTCCCCCTCAGGCGAGCTCATCGACCCCAAGGGGGCCAAGGGGCCAGGGATGCTGGGCAGCATGGCCAGCGGCTTGGGCGGCATGTTCGGCGGTGGGGGAGCCCCCGCCGGGATGCCCGAGATGCCCCCGGGCATGGATCCCTTCGGCAGTCGACCGATGGGCAGCTCCCCGACCCGCAAGAAGGCCAAGGGGGCAGATGACCGCAAGCGAGAGAAGGCCAAGGCCAAAGCCCGGCGCAAAAACCGCCGTAAGAAGTAGACACCCCCACGTC
>CAYWNK010000256.1:0-9053 GCA_964459495.1 uncultured Planctomycetaceae bacterium | reverse complement strand
CATCTTCCCCGAGAGCTTCGCGGGCCGCCGCGACCCCGCCGGGGTCAAGCTACCCGAAGTCACCGAGGGCGAACTCGAGCGCAATGCTCCTGGCATCGTTGAGCTCAAGTCGTTGCGCGCATCGGAGGACGGCCCGCTGGGCGCGGAGGATCGCCGCAGGGCGGTCGCGTCCTACCTGACGTCCACCGCCTGGGTCGACAGCCAAGTAGGCAGGCTCATGGCGGACATGCCCGACAACACCATCGTCGTCTTTGCGAGCGACCACGGCTTCTTGACCGGCCAACACGGTTTGCTCTCCAAGTCGACCCCATTCGAGGAGGTTCTCGAGCCGCCGCTCATCGTGCGCGCCCCGGGCCTCGCGCCGGCGCGCAGCCGGTCGTTGGTCCAGCTAATGGACGTCTTTCCGACCCTCTGCGAGCTCAGCGGCCTGCCGCTCCCCGCAAGCCTCGACGCCCGCAGCTTTGCGGACGTCCTTCGGGCCCCGTCGAGAGCGGCCCGCCCACACACCATGTCCGAGCTGATGGGCCTGTGGGGCGCCGTTCGTACACCCGACTACAAGCTCGTGCTGGGCGCCTCCGAGAGCCTCGCCCTCGACCAGCTCTACGACCTGCGCAAGGACCCCGGCGAACGCATCAACCTGGTGGCGGAACCGGCCTACTCCGAACCCCTGCGCGATCTGTTCCAGCGACTTGGAGCCTCCCTAGCCGAGTCGCGGCCCAGCTGGCTGGCCGCAGACGACCCGTGGATCGGTCCAGCCCCAAGCCCGGCCCAGGTGCGTGCAGCCCTCTCTCGAACCGAGCCAGCCAGTCCAGGGGGCCGCTAACGGTCAGGCGCGGATCTCCGGCGGTTCGCTCTCGGTCCCCATCGTTCGGCGGCCATCGACGCGTGGGCCGAGGCCCAAGCAGTTCATCCCGGAGGGATCGCTCGTCTTAGTGATCATCGTCTCAACGCCGCGGGACTCCAAGTCATCTACAAGCGAGCCCGCGCAGTACTCCTGCAGCCCGTGCACATCGTGCGGCCGGGCGAGGTAGGCCTTGTTGAACCCGCAGAGGAACAGTGAGAACTGCTCGCTGTGCTCCTGAACATAGCGCTGGACGGCCTCCCTCACCTGCGGGTAGCGCCTGTTGAAGAAGTCGTCGACGCACACCACGCCGTTCTTAGCCAAGAACCGGTCCGCGATGGCAAGATCCCCCATGACTGCGCCGAAGGTGCGCTCACCGCTGACGTGGATCCAGCGGAAGGCTTGGAATCCGCCCTGCATCAGCGGTAGCGCCGCCAGCTCCTCGGAGGGCACTTGCAAGTGGTGGATTCCCTCGCCCCAGGGAACTCCGGCATCGCCCAGCGAAGCCTGACAAACATCGGGCCCTACACACTCGTCGACGAGGATCAGGAGTTCCGATCCGAACTCGGCGTGGAGGCCCAGCATGGCGGCACTCTTGCCGTGCCAGACCCCGATCTCAAGGATGTGGCCACCGACCCCCTCGGCGCGCTGACGCTCTAGAAGCGCGTCCCAGGTGGCCGCCGCCTCGGGCAGAAACCAACCTTCTACACCGCCGTGGGCCGCCAGGTAGCGTCCCAAGCGACTGGGGGCCTGCTGGGCCCTGAAGGGCATCAAGGACTGTTGGATCTGTTCCATAGCAGGGTATCGAGCCACCTCGCCAAGGGACTGAACGATCGCTCACGACCCTCCCCCGGCGCCGGGAATCAACCTCGCCGTCATCAGTGGGGCCTCCCGATCAAGGACCAGACCGCGAGATGTCGATAGGGCGCACTGGAGATCTCACCCTATGAAGACGAGCACCGCCCTCACCCTCGCCGCGGCCGCCTCCCTCTGCACCGCCGCAGCCTTCATCCAGCACCGCCAAAAGGCGCACCTTCCGCCCACCGGCCCCCTGGCTGGCATCGATGAGGAGTGCAAGACTGAGACCGTCCCCCCGAAGGAGAGCGAACCACAGCCGAGCCTTGCGCAGGCGAATGCTCGCTCCCCCTTCCGCGTCACAGGCCTGCTCGTTCAGCACGAACTCTCCATGCAGAGTCAGTTCGGAAGCCGCATGCCCTTCGCCGGATCCCAGGCCAAGGTTCGCCTCGCGATCGAGTACAGCCACGACGCGGACGACCTGATCGACTGGGTGCACGGGGACTGCCAGGTCACCTCGTTCCAGGACGATCGCGGCCACGACCTCCTCGACCACGACGACGTGTTCGGTCCTTTCGAGATGATGCCGAACTTCTCCAAAGATCATCGCCAGCTCGCCTTCGTGCTGCAGAGCAAGACCGGGCTCTCCACCGACGCCAGCAGCGTCCACGCCGAGGGTACGCTCGTCCTACGCCGGGCCAGCGAGCGCACGACCGAAAGCTCGCAACCCGTCTACCTCGAAACGGACTCCCACGTCGTCTGCGGGCCCTTTGACATGGAGGTCGCGGAGACCGGCAAGAGTCAGTGGTCGGACGGCTGGGAGGTCACCCTCGAAACGCGCTCCGACCTGAGCGGCGTCATCGCATGGTTCTTCACCGGCGAAGACGGCGAGCGCGTCGAGATCACCCCCGCCTCGAGCATGAGCGGCATGGGCTACTGGTCCCAGTCGCTGACCCTACCCGCCGCTCCCAACGGCAAGGGCATCCTCGAAATCGAGCACTGGAAAGAGGTCCGTGAGGAGACCGTTCCGTTCCGCGTCGAGGCCGGCCTCGGCCTCAGCGCGACGAGCGAATGATCCCGCCAGTCGCCGCGGCATGCTTGCGGCCACGATGCCTGGCAAGCAGGCCGGAGCCGGAGATGGGCTAGGTCTGAACCGCGCCCCGTGGTCTTCGGGGCCCTGTGCGTCTAACGGCGATAGGGCGAAGACTGCTGGGCTGAGCTGACGTCGCGAACGCCCCCGATCTGCTTGCGGGCTTCGCCTAGGTCGGTGGCCCGCAGGCCCTCGAGTGCATCCGGCAGGGAGATCGGAGAGACACAAACCTGGCGAATGCCAACGGTCAGCAACCACGGCAGGTTGGCCTTCTGGGCCGCGGTCACGCCAAAGACCCGCAGCGGCGCACCGCTTTCCTCGGCCACCTCGACCGCGCCCTCGATCGCGCGCAGCACAAAGGGGTGCAGAGCCTCGAACCAGGGCGCAAGGTCGGGTTCGTCGCGGTCCGCCGCCAGCAGGTACTGCTGCAGGGAATCGAGCCCCAGGGCGAGGAAGTCGACCTCACCGGCCAGGTCAGCGATGCCGAAGAGGGCCGCGGGCACCTCGATCACCGCCCCTACGTCGAGGTCTTCGGCGAACGGCAGCTCCTGCCTGCGGAGAGCGTAGCGCTCCTCGAAGAGCACCTCTTTCACGCGCCGCAGGTCGCCGCAGTCGACGACCTTGGGCACCGCGATCGCCAGCGTGCCGGGGTAGCCGGCACCCGCGCGCAGAATTGCGCTGAGCTGACGTCGCAGGATCGACTCGTGGGCCAGCAGTGCACGCACGCCCGCCAGCCCCAGGGCCGGGTTGGCCTCGCGTTCGGGGTGCATGTAGCTCGCCCCCATGCTCGAGTCCAAATCGGCCAGCCGGAAGGTCACCGTCCCTCCGGCGGCCGTCTCCAGGACCGCCGAGTAGTGTGCGACCAGAGCGTCCAGCCCGGGGGGCTCACGGTCGAGCAGGAACAACAGCTCCGTGCGGTAAAGCCCCACGTCCGTGAGACCCAGGCGGCGCGCGGTCTCGACCTCCGCCAGGTTGCCGCAAGCAGCGGAAAGCGCCACCGCCTCACCGTCCATCGTCTGCGTCGGCCCGTCTACGAGGGCTTCCGCCTCCACGGGTCCGAGGGCGTCGCCGGCCGCCCCACGGAACTGCTCCAGGACGCGGGCCGCGGGGCGAATCCGCACGAGGCCTTCGCTCGCATCCACGACGAGGTCGTCCCCGTCGCGCACCGTTTCCAGCAAACCGGTGACGCCGGTCAGGGTCGGGATCCGCATCGAACGGGCAAGAATCGCGGCGTGGCTGGTCAGGCTGCCCTCCTCGGTGACCACCCCCAAGACGCGCCCCTCTGCCATCCCGAAGACATCCACCACCGTCAGCTCCGCGGCGACCAAGATGTATTCCCCGCTCGGGGGCAGGCTGCCCACCGATCCGTCCTCCGCGTCCAGACACTTGAGCACCCGGATGCCCACGTCGCGCAGGTCGACTGCCCGCTCGCGCAGCAGGTCGCTCTCGACCAGGCGGAAGATGCGGTCGAAGTCCAGGATGACCTTGGCGATGGCCGCCTCGAGGGCCATCTGCTCGGCGAGGATGAGGTTCTCCACGTCGGAGAGAAACACCCCGTCTTTCAGGTAGGCCAGGTGGGTATCGAGGATGCGGGCGTGCTCGGGCGGCACCTCCCCCACCAGCCGCGCCTTCAGCTCGCCGAGCTGCTCGGCCGCCTTGGCGAGGCCCTCTTGGAAGCGGTTCAGCTCCCGCTCGACCCCGTCCCGGGGCACGCGCCGCATCGGGACTCCCGAGAGATCCTGCTGGGTGAGATAGGCGCGACCCACGGCCAAGCCCGGGGATACCGAGGTTCCGTGCAACACCTCAGCCGCCACTCCGTCCTGCCCGGTCGATTCCTCGGTCGCAGCCGCCGCCCCCCCCCCGTCGGAGGCCTTGGGGTCAGCGGATGCGTTGGGAGTGGAGTTGGCGTCGGGCGAGGGGCTGGAGGGGCTCATGCTGCCGCCAATATACGAACGCGAGCCTCAGCCGCGAACCTGACTCACCAGATGCCCGATCTCCGGGAGCACGATCTTCTCCATCGCCAGGCCCAGGGCCTTCGGCGAGCCGGGCAGCGCAAAGACGATCCGGCCCCGCAGGACCCCCGCCGTGGCCCCCGACAGGATGGTAGCGCTGCCGATTTGCTCGTACGAAAGGGATCGAAAGAGCTCCCCAAAACCCGGGATATGGCTCTCAAACGCCCCCTCCAAGGTAGGGGCGGTCACGTCCCTGGGGCCCAGGCCGGTGCCGCCGGTGAAGAGCACCGCGTCGACCTCCTCCTGCCCCGTGGTCTGGCCCAGGGCAGCCAGGATCTCATCCCGGTCGTCCTTCACGATCAGCCGCGCCTCCACCCGATGATCGGCTTCCTCCACGGCGGAAACCAAGAAGGCCCCGCCCCGATCGGTGGACCGGTCTCGGGTGTCGCTGACGGTGACGATCGCGAAGCCATAGCGGCCTGCGCCTTCGCGTCGATGTTGCTCTAAGCCCATGGGGGAAAACTAGACTCCCCGGGGCACGGTTTCTACTGGCCCCCGGGGAAGCCAGAGGAGCCGGCTAAGTTCCCCGCCTCCACGAGCGCGCGCACCCGGGCTGCATCCACCGGCGCGTGCACGTCCCCGCCCACCTTGAGGGCGGTCCCGACGATCGCTCCATCGGCGTGTGCGAGCAGCGTGGCAGCCGACTCGACGGTCATGCCGGACCCCACCAGCAGCAGGGCCCCGGGGCAGGCCTCGCGCACCTCGGCGAGATCGCTTGGATCGACGGCTGCACCGGTGGCCGTACCGCTGACGATCAGCCCGTCCGCTGCCCCGCGGCCCACGGTCTCGCGGGCGGCGTCCGCCAGCGACTCGGCCCCCATCGGAGTCGCGTGCTTGACGTGAACATCCGCCAGCACGCTCGCCCGCTGCGCCAACCGAGCCCGCTCGCGCAGTGTTTCCGCCGCTCGGCCCTGGACCATGCCCTGGTCGGTGATCGCTGCGCCCGTATGAACATTGACCCGCACAAAGCTGGCCCCCCCCGTAGCGCACAGCCCAAGGGCCGCGCGGACATCGTTGCGCAGCACGTTTGCACCGAGCACGAGCTCTGGAGCAGCTGACCGCACCTCAGCCAGCGCCACGGCCATCGCCGCGATCGTCTCGGGTGGCACGCGCTCCGCGAAGAAAGGATGATCACCGAAGTTCTCGACGATCGCGTAGCGCATGCCCCCGTCCGCCAGGGCCCGGGCGTCCCGCCGGGCGGCCTCGAGCACGCTGCCGAAATCCCCTTCGTAGCCCGGGGCGCCGGGAGTCGCAGCAAGGTGCACGACCCCGATGAGCAACGGTCTGGGCGCACCGTCAAATGCCTCGCCTCTCATCGTCCCAAGGCCTTGCTGTAGAAGCTCGCCAGGTCGGTCCCCAGCTGCAGGTTGTCCGCCGGACGGATGTACATCATGTGCCCGGCATCATACCGGCGAATCGTGAAGCGCTCCGCCATGTCGTCTTCCCAACCCAGGTGCGAAAGAGTGTGCCGGATCGCAAAGTACGGGGTCGCCAGGTCGAAGATGCCCTCGGCGACGAAGACCCGCAGGTGTGGGTTGCGCGCCATCGTCTCGCGCAGGTCCTGGGTGACATCGGGGTAGCGGCCCTCGGGATAGGTCCAGGGCCGTACGCGACCGGTCAGGATCTCGTAGGGCAAATCCTGGGACCAGCCGAGCTTGGTCGTCATCAGGTGGTTTTGTGCCGCCGTGAACGGACCGAGGATCGCCGCGTAGCTCGGGTCGTACTCGTAGGACTCCCCGGCCGCATCGCGGTCGCGCCCCAAGAATCGCGAGTCCAGCCGGCCCACCGTCCGCCGGGATCCGCGCAGCAGGGACTTGGTGAACAGGGAGAGACTCGGTCGCAGGTTGCACTCGAGCAGCTCCTCTGCACTCAAGCCCGTGCACCCCGCAAGCCGCTCGGCAAGCGCCACGCGCCGTTCCTCGGGGAGCCGGTTGCCGAGCACCAACGCCGGCAGGTAGGTCTCGAGGGCAAAGGTCTCAACCTCGGCCAGGAAGGTGTCGCGCTCCTTCTCCAGATCGACCGGAATCCGTCCGTGGTAGGCGGCGGTGGCCCCGAAGGAGGGCAACAGTAGGGCGTAGACCAGGTCGTTGCTCGGGTCGAAGCGCAGGGTAGCGAAGTCGAGCACTGCGGAGATCAGCACGATCCCTTCGAGCTCGATGCCCTGCGTGCGCTGCAGCACCTTGGAAAGCGCAGCCGCGCGGGCCGTGCCGTAGCTCTCCCCGCAGAGGAACTTGGGTGAGTCCCAGCGTGCATTGCGCTGGGTCCAGAGGCGGATCGCGGCGGCCACAGAATCCGCGTCGCCCTCGAGCCCGTGGAAGCGGCTGGCGTCCACGCCCCTCGCGGCGCGGCTATGGCCCGTAGAAACCGGGTCCAAGAACACCAGGTCACTGACCCCCAGGAGCGAGTGGGGATTCTCCGCGAGAGTGAAGGGCGTCTGGCCCGCGTTCCCGTCCAGGCCGTCCTCCCCCATATCCACGCGCCAGGGCCCAACTCCGCCCAAGTGCAGCCAAACCGAAGACGACCCGGGCCCGCCGTTGAACACAAAGGTCACCGGACGCGGCGGCGCATCCGCCGGCTGCTGAGCGATGTAGGCGATGTGGAACACGCGGGCGAGCAGGTCACCGTTCTCTTCCGCCAGCGGCAGGTAGCCGGCGTGCACTTCGACGTCCTGGCGCTCATTGCCGACCCACAGCTCATGGGTGCTGACGACGGGCGACTGCACGAGCCTGGCCTTCTCTTGAGGAGCCTGCTCCTCAAGCTCCGGCCCAGCGTCTTGCGTGTGAGGTGCAGCGCTCGGAGCAAGCAACAGGGCGAAGCAGGCACAGGCTACGAGTCGGGGTCTGCGAATGATCGACATGGGCGGAGGATCGTGAAGTCGAAGGATCGGGCAGGAAATCGAGGAGCTAGCGCGCCGCCTCAGCGTCCATCTGCGCGTTGCGGGATGAGTCCGTGTACTGGGGAGGATCCGACATGCCGGTGGTGTGGCACCAACCGGTGGTGTGGCCCATGTTGTTGCCGCCAGGGAGCTGTCCGCGGGAGCGTTCGGTGGTGCCATCCTCAGGGTTGCTGAGGAGCAGATCGGTGAAGAAATTGCAGGCGGACCCGTCGTTGGCCGTGGTCCAGTAGTACACCTCGGCGCGTGCCGCCGAGGGAATGCCCGCCAGCCACGTGCTCGCTCCGCCCGGGGTCATGTCGTTGTTGACCCCGCAGGCGAAGAAACCCAGCGCCGCCAGTGGCGTCCCCTGGTAGGGAGACCCAACGCTCTGGATGCGGCGCGCCCCCTTGGCCCGGTCCAGCGGACTCTGGTAGTAGGTCAGCAGATGCAAGGCAGCCTGGCCACCCTGGCTGTGCGCCACGACGCCGAACGAGCTGAACCCCGCCCCCTGCTGGGCGAGCAGCTGGGCGAACTCATCGTGCGTTCGATTCTGGCTGCCGTCCGAGAAGTTCAGCTTGGGCTGGCTGAAGTCAGCGCTGGGCCAGATTCCTCCGCTGGAGCAATAGCCATGGCTGAGCAGCAGTCCCGGCTGGATCAGGGCCGCGCCGGACGGCGCGAATGGACCCGTCGGGTTCGCCGTGCTGAACGACGTCAGCGCCGCAACGCTGATTTCGCCCGCGCCACGGCCCGCGAGCGGGGGCAGCGCCCCGGCCGGAACCGGAATCGACTCGAGCGCTGCCAGAACCCCGTGGTGACCGGGGTCTTGGATGCGAACGGCGCGCAGCTCCAGGGGAGGCTGCGCTCCGGCCACGGCAAACCAGCCCGCGTCCAGCCAGAGGGGAAGCTCCCACGTCTCACCCTTCGGAACCGGGTCCTGCATGCGCGAGAGCCAAGCGATGGGCACTGGGTGTCCGCTCGCATTGCGACCCCAAACCTCCGCGCTGATCTGAACCCGTTGTGCCTCGGCCAAGGGCAAGGCCAGCAGGTCAAAGCGCATCCGGCCCGCGTCCTCCACCTGCGTCGTCACCTTGCCAGTCAGCTCCAGCAGGGGCTCGGCAACGTCGAAGGAAAGCGCGGTCGTGCGCAGAAATCGATCCCCGTCCCAGCTCCCCGAAAGCTCGATGCGGGCCTGTACCTGGCCGCTCAGACCTGTCGGCAGCGACGCACCAAAGCGCCCGTCCAAGGCGTCGCCGTCCCCGTGCAGCCCATCGTCATGCAACTCGATGCTGCCGGTGTAGGTCGCGCTCGTGACCCGTGCGAACGCCTGCAGCACCGCGCCTGCAAGCGGCTGGGGCGCTGCGCTGCCCGCCCCAGGCTCCTCAGCCTCGAGCTCCACCTGGGCACTGATCCCGATTCGCCGGTCGGCGAGGCGCGCATGGG
>CAYWNK010000255.1:0-9108 GCA_964459495.1 uncultured Planctomycetaceae bacterium | reverse complement strand
GGCCAGCTGGCTGAGCCTCCGCGGCCGCCATCTCTTCAAGATGCACGCCATGCCCCGGTGCCGCTGCCCCCGGGGCGACCGCCACCGGCCAGAGCGCGGTCCTGGAGGAAGCCGGCCCAGCTTCCGCAGCAGGCCGCAATGGGCTGACGGCGGGGCCGGCCGCCGCCGGCGCGGGCCCCGAACTCGAGGGCGCCCAGTGGGTGGAGGGCCAGGTCATCCTGCCCCCCGGCGTGCCCGCGGACGAGACCCTGGAGGTCTTCGCCCTGAGCGCCGACCTCAACGCCGCCCAGCTCGCCTCAGTGCTGGATCCCTGGTTCGATTTCGACGAGGTCCCCCCCCACCAGCTGCTCGTGCGCGAGCGTCGCCGCGGCGCCGTGGTCGCCCGCGCGACCGTCGCCAGCGACGGCTCCTTTCGCTTGCCGTACGGGGCCGCTGCACGGGCCAGCTGGCTGAGCCTCCGCGGCCGCCATCTCTTCAAGATGCACGCCATGCCCATCGACCCCCGTAAGGAGGATCAGGTCCAGGTCCTGCCTGACGTGGGCTTCTGGATTCAGGGCAAGGTCACCAAGGCGAACGGGGCCGAAGGCAGCGTTGAAGACATCCCGCTGCGCCTCACCGTCGACACCAGCAACCTCGTCGGCTTGGGCTTTGGATCCGACCAGGTCTCGCCCACCCGCATGGAGCGCTCGGGCCCCGGCGGCAGGTTTGCTTTCCGCGCCGCCTATGCTGACATCTCCTACGTCGTCGAGGCCATGCCCCAGGAGGACTTGGCCTACGGCCGTACCGTCCTGGACCCCCAGGCCGCAGGCGCCAACCTCCAGACGGAGATTTCGCTCAGCGCGGGAGGCAGCATCCAGGGCTATGTCGTCGACTCCAACGGCAAGACCGTCGAGGACGCCGATGTGGTCGCCACGCGAGCGGGCGGCGTCCTGGGCTCCGAAGGCAGCACCGTGCGCAAGGCGCGCACCGATGCCTCGGGGGCCTTCAAGCTGGTGGCCGTCCCCATCGAAGCTCTGAAGCTCTCCGCCAACCACGGGGACTACCTCCAAACCACGCGCCAGTCCGTCGAGGTGCCCCCCACCGGCGCCCTCGAGGGGGTCAACCTCGTGCTGGAGGAGGGCGAGACGATTTCCGGTTCGGTCCGCTGGGCAGATGGCCAGCCCGCGGCGGGTGTGCAGGTACGCGCCGATTTCGACGCAGCCTACGGAGTCGGGATGCAGGCGGTGGCCGCCAACCATGGGGCAAGGGCGGACACAGTTGCCGACGGCAACGGGGTCTTCGTGCTGCGCGGTCTCGGCACCGGACCGTTTAGCGTACGCGCCAATGGGGAAAGCGGCGGCCGCGCCCGGCGGGACGGGGTGCGCCCCGGCCAGGACGGCCTTGAGCTCATCCTCCCCCCAGAGATCACCGTTGCCGGACGCGTCATCGACCAGGAGGGCGCGCCGGTCACCCACTTCAGCCTGCACATGGCGCGCATCAATGCCGGCGACATCATCCGCCTCACCGGCAATGCGCGGCGCATGGACGTTCAGTCGGACGCCGGCGAATTCAAGGTCGCCGACCTGGAGGAAGGGAGCTGGGAAGTCCAGATCCAGGGGGATGGGCTGATCTCTGGATCGCCCGTGAAGGTAGACCTCCCCCAGGCGGACGGGGCAGAACCGCTGCTGATCTCCCTGGTGCGCGCAGCCACCGTCACCGGCCGCGTATTGAACCCCGGTGGCGAAGCCGTCGAAGGAGCCAAGGTGTACGCCAGCGAGGGCGGACCCAACTGGCAGTCGCTGCTCACCGAGGCCGCCTTCCCGCCCGAGACCCTCAGCGACGAAGAAGGCGCCTATGAGCTGACCAGCATCCCCCCCGGTGGGGCCAGTATGGTGGCCGAGCACAGCGATTTCGCGGCCAGCCCGGCGCGCAGTCTAGACCTCGCCTCCGGCGAGCAGCGGGCGAACGTCGACCTGGTCCTGAAGCTCGGCGGCACGATCACCGGCGAGGTTCTCCGGCCGGACGGCACACCTGGCGCGGGCTACATCATCACCGCCAACAATTCGGCCGACCAGTCCTCGATCAACACGAGCTCGGGCGCCGACGGCACCTTCCTCTTCGAGCACGTGCCCGAAGGCGCATGGCAGGTGATCGGGATCGACCAGAAGGCCGACTGGTCTGGTGTCACCGAGGGCGGCGGTATCGACATGGCCTCCATGATGAAGGACATCCTGATGGGCCAGGCCTCGGTGGTCGACGGCGAGACGGTTCACGTCGTCCTAGGCTCTGCCCCCGAGGATCCCGTCCGCGTCAGCGGCAAGGTCACCCAAAACGAGGAGCCGGTCGAGGGAGCGATCCTGAGCTTCTTTCCCGAAGGTTCCGGCATCTACGAGCGTCTCAAGTTCACCACCGTCGCGGACGACGGTAGCTATGAACTCGTGCTCGACCAGGGCGGCAGCTACGTGATCAGCGTGCAGCGCACCGGTACGACCATGATGCAGCAGAGCACGATCGAGTTTTCGCGGCGCATCCCCGACACCACCGAGCACAAGCTCGACCTCGAGCTCCCCCTCGGACGGATCAGCGGCACCGTGACCGACAGCACCGGGCGGCCCGCGGGCGGTGAGCGGGTGACCCTGACGGTGGACGGAACCGCCCGCTCGGACAATCTGCTCGGCGGCCAGTACGCCGAGCTCATGACGGGAAACGACGGCACCTACGACATGAACGGTCTGCGCCCCGGGACCTATCGAATCTCCGCGGGTGGCGCTCCTCCCTTCACCGGCGAAGGCACCGACCGCCTCGGCCGGGTGTCGGTGGGCGGCATCGCCCTGGGCGAGGATCAATGGAAGCAGGGCATGGACCTCAGCCTTCCCGATCCCGGATCTCTCGAGGTCACGATCACCGACGGCCAAGGCACGCCCCTTCCGGGGGCGACCCTCTTTGTCCGGGATGAAGGCGGCCGCATCCTCGAGCCCTTCTCCATGGTGGCGAGCGACGGCAGCGGCGTCGCGGAGTACCGCGGCGTCGCGCCCGGGGAATACACCCTGACCGCCCGCCAGGGCAGCCTGACCTCCATCGAGACCGGCTCCGTCCGCGTGCAGGCCGGCCAAGCGACGCGCGCGGCCCTCGTCCTCGAACCCGGCACGGTGCTGTGGCTCAGCTTCACCGACTCGGACCGCAACCCCAAGGCAGCGACCGTCAGCGTCACCGACACCGACGGGCGCGAGTACAGCGGCATGGTGGGCATGGCCGACCTGCAGGCGCTCTACATCGAGGGCGAATTCTCCCCGGCGGAGCACCGGCTCGGCCCCCTGCCCCCGGGCAAGTACATCGTGCGTGCGCACGCCGATGGCCTGAGCGCCGAAAAGTCGGTGCGCCTACGCGGGGACGACGAAAAGCGGCTGACGGTGCGGCTCAAGTAGGGCCCACCTGTTGGCTCGGTCGGCCGGGCTCGCCTGCGTCCGCGGGCGAGCCGCGCCTGCCTGCGCCTACGCGCGGGCGACGAGCCAGTCGTCGAGGCGCTGGAGGTCGGCCGGGACCGGGGCCTCGAAACGCACGCGCTCCCCGGTCGCTGGGTGCGTGATCTCGATCGAAGCCGCGTGCAGCGCGGGGCGCCCGGGGGTCGGTACGTCATCGGGCAGAGGGTCCGGCAGCGCACCGGGCCAGCGGTACACCCGGTCCCCGATGATCGGCAGCCCCATGCAAAGCAGATGCACGCGGATCTGGTGCGTACGCCCCGTCTTCGGCATGCACAGAACACTTGCCGCCGAATGGAAGCGCTTGACGACGTCGACGCGCGTGATGGCCGGCCGCGGCGCCGGGCGATCGTCCTCCTCGGTCCAACGGGAAGCCCGGCGACGGTCGGGTCGATGGGGATCGACCTCGATCGGCACATCCACGGTCTCCGAATCAAAGCGCGGTGAGCGATGCACCCAGGCGCGATAGCACTTCTCGACACTGCGGTCCTGGAACTGGCGCTGCAGGTTCTCCAGGGCCTCGGGCGTGCGCGCCAGCAGCATGACCCCGCTGGTGCCCCGGTCGAGACGATGAACGACGCCGCCGCGCGACACCGCGGTGGGGTCGGGGCGGGCGGGACTAGGCAGTTCGCCGAAGCGAGCGGTGGCCAATTCCACCACCGAGTCCGCCTGGTCGGCGTGGTTGCGGTGGGACAACAGCCCCGCAGGCTTGTGAATCGCCACCAGGTGATCGTCCTCGTGCAGGATCTCGAGCTCGACCACCCGCACGCCAGTCACGTCCTCAGCAAGGGGCCGCTCAGGCGCGTCCCAGGCCACGGCCTGGCCCTCCTCCACGCGCTCGGACGCACGTTTGCCAGGGCGCTCGTTCAGCAGCACCAGGCCATCTCCGATCCACTGCTGCACCCGACTGCGGGACGTGCCCGGTAGCCAGGAGGCGAGCAGTTGATCCAGGCGTAGCCCGGCCTCCGACTGCGAAACGATGCGTTGGTTAGCCATAAGGATAGTCGGACACAGGGGCGCGAGGACGCCCCCAAAGCTCCCAGCGTTGGGAAAGGGAGGCGGAAGAACATACCCGAACCGCCTCATTCGAAGTTCGTGACCTTCCGCGAACGCTGCCCGGCCGCTGAGGATAGGGAAGTCCTCCCCCCGCACTGCCCATGCTCCACGCCCAGCCCCAGCCCGCCTCCCGCACCCGCGTCCTGCTCGTCGATGACGAAATCGGGACCCTCGACGTCATGGGCGCCCTGCTCGAACGCCATGGCTTTGTGCTCCAGCGCGCCAGCTCCGCCCGCGAGGCCACCCGCCTCCTGCGCCATGGCACCTTTGATGCGGTCGTCAGCGACGTGGTATTCGACGGCGCGGACCGCGGGTCCGAGGTGATCGCCGCCGCCAAGGAGCTGGCGCCGGGGACCGCGGTCATCCTGATGACCGGATACCCCGCCATCAGCGGAGCCGTCAATGCCCTGCGGGCCGGTGCGGTCGACTACCTGCAAAAGCCCGTCGACGCCGAGGTGCTGGCGCGCACGATCGAGCGGGCGGTCTCCGAGCGCAGGATCATCTCCCCCGAGCTCTCCTTCCACGACCTGGTCAACATCCTGTCCGACCTCGTCGCCCAGACCATCGAGCGTGTCGACCCCTATACGGCCGGTCACGGGGAGCGCACTCGGCGCTACTGCCGCGCGATCGCCCGCAACCTGGGCCTAGACCGCTCCACCACCGAGCGCCTCGAGCTCGCGGCCATCGCCCACGACTACGGCAAGATCTACCTGGATGACCTGGGCTTTCTCACCAAGAAGGGCCCCCTGACCCCGGCCGAGTACCGCGAGGTCCAGCGCCACCCCGAGGTGGGCGCGGGCAAACTGGGGACCAATCCGCTGCTCACCGACGTGTGCCAATACGTGGCCGAGCACCACGAACGCTGGGACGGCACGGGCTACCCTGGCCGCCTCAAGGGCAGCCAGATCAGCCCCGCGGGCCGCATCCTGTGCGTGGTCGAGGTGTTCGATTCGCTCTCGACCAAGCGCTCCTACAAGGCGCCCTGGGACCTGCAGAAGTGCATGGACTTCTTCGAGTCGAACTCCGGCAGGGCCTTTGAGCCCGAGGTCCTGGATGTGTTCCTGCGCCTGCTCGAGGAAGAGGGAGAGAGCTGGCTCCGGGCCCCCCAGCAGGATCTCGAGGCAGCTGGGTTGCTCCAGCCGGCCCTGCAGACGTCCTAGCCCCGTCGAGGACCGCAGCGCACGAGATCGGGCGCTAAGGACCTGTAGGCTAGCTGCGCCCAGGCCGCCCCTAGGCTGCCCCTGGGGAGAGAGGGACTCTCAGCCCGGCGGCGGAATGGCCCTCAGGGGCTTCTAGGCCTCGCTTCCCGGGGCCGGCGTTGGCCTGGCGCGAACCCGGGGCTATCCTCTGCGCCCCCCTTTCCAGAGAAACCCGGCCCGCCGTCCCCTATAGGAGGGGCAAGCGCTCCGGGTCTTTCGGCCTGGGACCTGCGTACTCGGTCCGCCGGACCGTGTCCCCGACGCGCAATGCACCTGGACCCCTCCCGAGGAGCCCCGTGAGAAAATTGATTCTGGCCCCGACCCTGCTCGTACCCGTACTGGCCCTATTCACCTCCGTCCCTGCCCCGGCGGCCCCCACGGGCCCCGCAGTGCAGAAAAAGGGCAAGGATGCCGCGCCCCCCGGAATGGTGTTTGTCAAAGGCGGCCGCACCAAGCTCGGCTACGACTTCAAGACCATCGAAAAGATGATCAACGACAAGCCGACGGCGAAGGGTTTCATCCGCACGCTCGACGGCACGACCCCCCAGGTGGACGAGACCGTGGCTGGCTTCTTCATGGGCCAGACCGAGGTCACCAATGAACAGTACATGGAGTTCGTGAAGGCCACCGGCGCGCGGCCGCCCCACTACTGGGCCGCCGAGGCCGTGGACGGCGCGCGGAAGGAGTTCCTCTCCGACCGGAACCGCGACCGCTCGATCTCCTTCGATCCGGCGGGCTGGTGGATCCAGAACTGGCGTGACCACGAGTGGGCTGAACCCGAAGGCGTGGATCTGGTTCGCCCGGTGACCTTTGTCACCCTGCGCGATGCCCAGGCCTACGCCGCCTGGATCGGCCTACGCCTGCCCACCGACGCGGAGTTCCAACGCGCTTGCCGCGGGAACGGCACCGGTGCTTACCCCTGGGGCGATGAATGGGAAGACGGCAAGTTCGCCGCCACCAATGAGATCCGCGCCGCCAACGGCGTGTTCCCCGTGGGTTCCTTCCCCGCGGGCAACAGCTCCGAGGGCGTCATGGACCTGGCCGGCAACGTCTGGGAGTGGACCGTGAGCCCCTACGCCCCGTACAAGGGCTGGAAGCCGGGCAACGAGTACCTGCTGGGCAAGAACAAGAAGACGGGCGAAATCCTGCAGCCCCTGTCGAACTGGGACCCGAGCCTGCGCGTGACCAAGGGCGGGGCCTACGTGAACGGCAGCATCGCCGCCATGTGCACGACCCGCCGTGCCACCGCCCCCAACCAGCAGACCGACGCGGTCGGATTCCGGGTCGTGGCATCGATGGTGCCGGGCTCCGATCTGGCGGGCGCTGTGTTCCAAAACACCCTCTCCAACTCCCAGGCCCGCGGCCAGGACGTGGTGTTCGACGAGCAGAACGCCGCCCTCGTCGACTTCTGGGAAACCCGCCCGACGGCCTGTACGCCGGAGATTATCGAGAAAGATCGCAAAGCGCGCGGCTATGAGATGCCCGAGGGCCTAGCGGTCGTCACCGGCTATGAGCACATGCTCTTCGTGCCCCGCACGGAAATCGCGCAGACCAGCGACGTGCAATTCGAGCGGGAAACCCTGAAAGAGGTCCAGCAGCTGGGCTTCCTCAGCCTGACCGAGCCGATGATCGAACCGACCCTGGCCGAGGGCGTGTACTTGATCGGCTACCGGGCGAAAGGCAAGACGATCGTCGACAAGGACGCCAATAAGAACAATGGCGGTCAGGACCCCGAGGGCGACCCCGCGGCTGAGTCCGAGGACGAGAGCATGCTCTACGGTGGCCAGATCGACCTCAAGAAGAACAACCTGGTGATCCTCGACGCGAAGAGCGGTGAGCTCATGGCCCACGTGGAGCTCGATGGTGGCCTGAGCATTGGCAAAGGCGCCAAGGGCAAGATCGAGTTCAAGGAGACCGAGAAGAAGATCTGGGTGAAGAACGAGGTCGAGGGCGAGGACGACGTCCAGATCACCGAGCGCTGGATCGAACTCTACGCCGACATCCCCACCAAGCAGGGCAAGCGCTACCTGCCGATGACGCTCGAGATGAAGCCCTCCGAGAGCTTCTTCGAAAAGAAGTGGCGCTGGTAGGCACACGAGCTCCCCGAGGGGAGCCGCAAGGGGCCGTTTGCTGGCCCTGCTCCTGAGCGACAGATGGACGGCGGCCTGGCCCTGATTGGCCTGGTCGCCGTCCAGGCGCTTGCATAGGACCTGGTGCTGCTGCGGCCCATGCGCCGGCAGTCATCGAACTTGGCCTGGATCCTGGTGATCCTGCCCCTGCCGGCCCTTGGCGCGAGTGTCATCGAACGAATCGTGGCGGACATCGACGCTGCAACCGAGCAGTGCCGCCTGCTCGACGAAACCGCCAGTTAGACGACGAGCTGGGCAGGCTCGTCGGGCAAGCCCCGATCAAAGCCACCAGGCGCGGGGGCGCCTGCCGACTGCTGTGCGCCCCCCCCTGGGCGAACGGCTGTTCCTGGTGTCCGCGCTAGGCGATCGCATGCGGACTGCGGGTGTCCAGATCGAGGCCCCGCTCCGGGCCCCGAGGCTCCCCTAGCTGGCGCCCCCATCGACCTTTGCAGCCAGCGCTAGATCCGCGTGATCGAACACAGGATCGGCTAGAGCGGCTCCCAGAGCCTGACCCGCCCCAGCTTCGACCTGAAATCCGAGTATGCCTGTCGGTCGACAGCATGCTGCCCATCGGGGGCCCTGCGTGCCTCGACCTGGCCGCGCTGTCTGTTTAGGACGGGTTCCCGAACGCGGGGGAGGACCTGGCGGGCCAGCTGATCCAGGGGCCCTGCACCCGGCCCACGGGGAGGTCCAGCTCACCACGCCTGACTTGGTGCCGGACGAGGGCACCCTAGACGCGATCACCACTGCTGCCCCACACGGCGTCCAGTGGCGCCTGACCGCGCCCAGGCGCAGCGGCTCGAAGCCCGAGGAGGCCGCCCGCCGCGCCAATTGCGAGCCCCTCCTGCACGCGGGGGTCCAAATCGATGGATTCCGCGAGGGGCTGCTGCTCTCCAAGCCCGTGACGGTGCATCGCCCCCTCGCGCTGGTCACCACGGGCAACCTGGACAGGCGCAGCTTCGAGATCCGCTTCGAGCCCTGCAACCTGGCTTACGACTCCGATTTAGGCAGTCAGGCGCGCCTGCTGCAGCGCAGCTACGAGGACGCTTCTGGGCCGGTCGATGCCGAGCGCTGGGCGCGGCGCCCCCTTTGGTGGCGGGCGATCTAGAACGGGGTGGGGCTTCAGGGTCCGTCGCTGTAACCACGGTCCGGATTCGCCCCTTCCGCTCCTGTCACAGGCCCTGCGGATCCCCTATTATCCGCCGGAAATTCGGAGGCCATACTTTCGCACCAGCGAAGCCTCCGGAGGCCCACCACAGCCAAGCC
>CAYWNK010000254.1:0-9172 GCA_964459495.1 uncultured Planctomycetaceae bacterium | reverse complement strand
TCGGCAGGCATGATCGGTAGGGCGGCGTCGAAGGCGGCGAGGATCGCGTCACGATTCACGCCCACGCTCACTGCGTCCATGGCTTTGCCTAGCAATTCTTTGGCTTAAGCGAGGATGCCTTCGACCCTTGTCTCTGACCTCGATCGGTAGACCACGGAGCGGGCCTCGGGTCATGTTTGGATCGATGAGCCATGCTGCTTGCCGATCTTGGCTCGGTGTAGCCGGCTCTTTTGGCGCTTGGGCCGATGCACTGTTGCTGCAGCCGCGTCGGTTAGGCGGGGCAGATCGAGATGGTCGCACTCTTGGCGACAAAGCCAAAGGATTGGTGGTTTCTGACTAAGGGTCGTGTGTGCGATCTAGCAACCTCCGGGGATCGCATGCTCACTCGTTTCCGGACTTGCTCCGTGAAGAACCTCAGCTTGAACTGGTCCACCTCTCCTAGTGTCTTGCGTCTGACCTGATTCGCTTCATTTTTGGCTTCCTGCAGCGGTGCTTGGAGGCAGGATGTGGAATGTCATTGGGTCTTGCCCGCAGGATCGGTGGCGAGATTCTGAGAGCCAAACGGTCGAGGTCCAGTACCAGGGTCTGGTCTTCCTCGGCTTCAGGATGGGCTGCTTATTGTTGACGGTAAAGACCTGCCGACCCTCCACTGGCAGAGTGTTGAAAGCGGGCGATGCGTCCAGGTCAGAGGGGCGCCTCGAGCGTTCTTCCTGCCGATCTTGTCTTCAAGCTAGCGTGCCGCGGCCTTCGACCGGATTGGTCGCGGAGGCAGTAGGCGGGGAGGGTGACGTCGCGAGACCCCTCCTTGGCTGGGGCTAGTAGCGGCGGACCACTCCGATCACGACTCCGCGGACACGGACGTCAGGCACAAGGATCGGTTCCATGGTGGAGTTCGCTGGCTGGAGGCGAATGTGGCCGTTCTCCTTGTAGAAGCGCTTCAGGGTTACGTCCCCCTCGGGAAGAACGGCGACGACGGTCTCGCCGTTGCGTGCTGTATCGCGTGATTCGATCAAGACGATGTCACCATCTGCGATGGCATCTTCGATCATGGAGTCTCCCTGGACCCTAAGGGCGAATACGTCACGGCCCTCGGGGATCATGTCGGCGAGGTCGAGGTTCTCCACGTCCTCGATTGCCTCGATTGGTGAGCCTGCAGCGATGCTCCCCAAGATGGGCAGGACAGTGGGAGAACGTTCCTCACAGTCAACGATCTGAAGGGAGCGGCTTGTGCCGGGGGCGCCCTTCTGGAGGACCCCTTTGTTCACCATTTCTTTGACGTGCCCAAAGATGGTGACCTTGTTCACCTCGAAGTGCTCTGCGATCTCCTCGAGAGTCGGGCTGATCTCATTGCTCTCCACGTAGCTGCGGAGGAATTCGAGGATCTCGTGCTGTCGACGAGTGAGGGTGGCTTGGGGCATCAGTGTCCTCCGGCAGACGAGTGCGTGGTTCTGAATTGGAGTGAACCAATCCGGTCCCTGGGATGCTCGTATTGCTTGGGAATGGGTCTTGGGTCTGGGATCGGCGGGGGGAGGCTGCTCAACAGGTGGAGGTGACTCGATGGGGTGATGGCTACACGAGAAAGGTGCAGGCGAGCATGACCCCCATGAAGGCGTAGCTCAGCCAGTCACTGGTGGATGTCTCCAGCGCGATGTTCTGCAGCGCAGGTTGGCTCGAAAGGGAGTAGCAAGCCTCTGTCTTTTCGCGGGTGGCTCTTCCACGGGTGACTCTCGTGCGCTGAGCCTTTTGGGTGGGGCGAATCATCTTGGTGGTCTTCGATGGGTGAATCGATTTGGTCGGACGGCGCGGCAGCCGAGACGCGAGGGCTTTGCCCGTTGAAATTCCTTTCGAGCGTGTCTTGGTCTGCATTGGTGTTTGGTTGGCACCAGGCGGAACGGCGAGGATGGCGACCGTTCGTGTAGGAGGGAAGAGGAGGTCGGGTCTGTCAGGCCGACCCCCTCTGGTGCCCCGCCATCCTTCCTCGGGCACGTTTCTGCCCTTGGTCGGATGGTTGCCTCGGAGGACTTCTCCCGTACCACTTGTCCGACGGGAGGGCCTGTGGTCTACGGACCTTGGGCCCCTGGCGGGCAGGGTCTGGGAGCAGCTGTCGCCTCGCTCGGTCTCCAGTGGGGTGTTCTGGCTGGCCTGAACCACGCGGTGGGAGGCCTGGGTTGCAGGCACCTTGCATTTCTCTGCCGCTGGGTAGCTTGCAGGGAACACGGCATTGCGGGCTTGGGTTTGCCAGTCCGGATCCAGTAGGGGTTGTTTGGACACGGATAGGGAGACCGTTTGATGCGATGAGGCGTTGCGTTTCATCTGTCGATTACCTTCGGTGTTCCGCCGAGGGCCGGGCTCTGCTACCCGGTGTGCTGCGGCGGGGAGCCAGGCTCTCGTCCCGGGTGCGGGGTGCCACCCTCCCCGGCCGAGGCGCGACCGGAGCGGGTGGCCGAGAGGCCTAACGTATGCCTATCTTGATCGGTGGGGTGGGGCCCGAACAAGTGCCAAACCCCGAGGATTTCTGAGGGTGTCCAGCAAGTGGCGTGAAGGCAGGTGTTTAGGGCGAGAACGAGGCTGGGAAGCGCCCTGGGCGGTCTAAGATGAGGCCCTTGAGGACCCATCTTTGACCGAAACATTCGATCTGGAACTGGACCGGCACTTGGCGCCGTTCGATCCCCGTCTCGTGCCCCAGTACCGCTTCGACGTCGTCGTCGTAGGAACTGGTGCAGCTGGTGGGTTTGCGGCTCTGGCTGCGGCGGATGCGGGAGCTTTCGTCGCGGTCGTAGCCAAGGGCCAGCTGTCGGATGGGAATACCCGTTGGGCGAAGGGGGGGATCGCTACCGTTCTTGGTCCCAAGGACTCGTTTGAACTCCACCTCAAAGACACCCTTGAGGTCGGTTGTGGGCTCTCCGACTACGACGTGGTCAAGGAAGTGGTCGAAGCTGGGCCCCATGCCCTCAACCGGCTTGTTGAGCTGGGTGCTGCCTTCGACCGGACACCCACAGGCGAGTTCGCCCTTTCGAAAGAGGGTGGGCACACCGAGCCCCGCATCATCCATGCGCGCGGAGACTCTACCGGGCTTGAGATCCAAGAGACCATCGTGGGGGCGCTGCAAGCCCATCCCCGGGTCACCCTGTTTCCAGGACACTTCGCCATGGACCTTCTCTCCAATGGCGACGGGCGTGCGATTGGAGTGCTGTGCCGCAGCGATCGCGGAGACCGTGTATCGGTCCTTGGGCAGGAGGTCATTCTGGCGACGGGTGGTGCCGGCCAGATCTTCCGAGAGACCACCAACCCTGTGCTGGCCACGGGGGATGGAATTGCGATGGGTGTGCGCGCTGGTGCAAAGGTGCGCGATCTGGAATTCACCCAATTCCACCCTACCTGTCTCTATATTGCGGGCGCGGCTCGCGTTCTGATCTCCGAGATCGTTCGTGGGGCCGGCGGCATCCTTCGCGACAAGGCTGGGGATCGCTTCATGCCGGGGTTTCACCCCGACGCCGAGCTCGCGCCTCGGGACGTGGTGAGTCGGGCTGTCTTCGCTCGAATGGTTGCGACGCAGGACACCAGCGTGTACCTGGACCTTTCCGCCGTCGACACAGATCCTCACCAGGCCTTTCCGACGATCAGTCGGGTGTGTTCCTTCTTTGGGATCGATATCGCCAAGGACCCGATCCCCGTGCGGCCGGGGATGCACTACTTGGTCGGTGGTCTGGCCGTCGATCGCAGTGGATGCACCAGCGTTCCGGGTCTGCGCGCGGTGGGCGAATGCGCATCGACTGGCCTGCACGGAGCCAACAGGATGGGCTCGAACTCCTTGCTGGAGGCGCTCGTTCTCGGCGAGCGCTGCGGTCGTCAGGCGGCGGAGTCGCTCACTTCTGAATCCCCCGACATGCGTCCTCAGGGGCCAGCCCGCGTGCGGAGCTCCGCTCCCTCTGAGGTTCACCTCAACGTGGACGACCTCACCTATTCACTCAAGTCCATGATGTGGCGTCAGATGGGGGTGGAGCGCAACGGCTCCGAAATGCAGGAGGCGGTGGAGCGGCTTGCGTTCTGGACGAAGGCTGCCCGTGGGCAGCCGAGCGACAAGCCCCGCTTCTGCGAGCTTCAAAACATGCTGCTCGTCGCGCGCATGGCGGCGTTTGCTGCCTTGCAGCGAGAGGAATCCCGAGGCGTGCACTACCGCAGCGACTTCCCCGACAAGGTCGCGGAATGGGCAGCGCATACCGAACTCACTCCACAGCTCGAGGGGGAGCTCATCCCTCACGTGAGCCTTTCGCGGGTTCCGATTCAGCAGCCCTCGGGCGTCGCATGACGCGCGACTCTGAGTCGACCAAGGCACCCGAAGAGCGGGTCGTCGTCTGTGGCGTCATTCTTCCAGGACATCCGAGGGAGTTCGGCGGGGAATTTTCCGAGGTCAAGGCCCTCGTGGCGGCGGCGGAGGGGGTTGTGGTCGGTGAGGCCATTTTGCAGCGCCGGGACCGTCCACACCCCGCGACTCTCATGGGGCGGGGCAAGGTTGAGGAAGTGCAGGAGGCGGTCGAGCGGTACCAGCCGGACGCTGTGGTCGTCGACAACGACCTCACGCCTGCCCAGGTCCGCAACTTGGAAAAGGCCTGGTGCGTGCGGGTTGTGGATCGATCGGAGCTGATCCTCGACATCTTCTCCCGTCGAGCCCAGACCAGGCAGGCGAGCCTCCAGGTCGAGCTCGCGCAGAATGAGTACCTCATGCCCAGGTTGCGCCGCATGTGGACGCACCTGGAGCGGATGGAGGGAGCGATCGGCACGCGGGGGCCGGGCGAAACCCAGCTGGAGACCGACCGGCGCTTGCTCAACAAGCGGATCACCGACCTGAAGCGAGAGCTCTCCCAGATCGAAGCCCGCAAGCAGCGTCAGGTGCTCACTCGTTCTGGCGAGTTCACGGTTGGGCTGGTTGGGTACACCAACGCGGGCAAGAGTTCTCTGCTCAATCGCCTGACCGGCGCTGAGGAATTCGCGGCTGACATGCCCTTTGCGACCTTGGACACCCGAACGCGGCGCTGGACCCTGCCCGATCGCCGGACTGTGCTCCTATCCGACACCGTAGGGTTCTTGCAGCGTCTCCCGCACCATCTCGTTGCGTCGTTTCACGCCACCCTTGAGGAGACCTTGCAGGCGGATCTGCTCCTGCATGTCGTCGACGCATCTCACCCGGACGCTGCCCTTCAGATGAGGGCCGTCGATTCTGTGCTGGGAAGCCTCTCGCCGAGGTTGGAGCCTCAGATCGTTGTCCTCAACAAGGTGGATCGGGTCGAAGACCCGATTCACCTCCACCTCTTGGTCGAAGGGCGGGAATCCAAGGTCGTACACACCAGCGTCAAGACCGGCCTGGGGATGGACCGGCTGACGGAGCTAGTTGAGCAAGATCTCGACGCTCGCTCAGAGCTTGTCCGAATGGAAATTCCATTGGCGGATGGCAAGTCCATCGCCCTCGTTCGATCCCACACGGCGGTGCAAAGTGAGGAATGTGAGGGGGAATTCCTGATCGTCCATGCGCGCTGCAGTCCGGGAGCTTTGGGCATCCTGAGGCGTGCAGCTGGGCCCCAAGTTCAAATCGAGACTGCCTGAGGGAGCTTCGCAGGGCAGGGGCGGCGACCCGAACCGCGACATGGCATTCAGGTAAGGGGAGCGATTCTTCCGATGCAGGGAACACCCCGTAGCCGTCCCCATGAAGCGCCCCTCCCTACTTCACAACGCGTCGTTGCGCGTTTACCTCGTCGCCGTGGCGGTGGTATCCCTAGCTGTACTTGGGCGCGAGCACAGCGATCTCGCCGCGAAGCGCGAGTGGATCAAGTCCGATATCGCGAACCTTGCCTCGGTCACAGAGTGGTCCTCGCCGGCGGACTTCAAGTACGACTCGGCCAACACGGGCGAGGATCCGCCCAGGCCTTGGTCGGGGCTTCGCTTTCATCCTTCGGTTGCCGCAGCTGCCGTCTACGGCCCCGACGCTGAGCTGGTTTGGGGGTGGCGCCGAGAGGGCGACTGGGCCAAGAGCTTGACCGTCGCGGAGCTGGAGCCATTGCTCCAGGAGCCCAACGTCACAATCGACGGCGATCTGCCGTTCCCGGACGGGACCCAGGGGCAGCTCGTGCTCGCCTGGTCGCCCGCCGATTTGGGGGTCACCTCTGGGAGCTGGATCTACAGCGGTCTCAAAGTCGCCGTGTTCTTTGGCTTGCTGCTGTTCGCGATGGTCCGGACGCTCCAGCAGCTGCTGCTGCGGCCCGTGCACGAGATCGTTGCGCTGGCCCATCAGGTGGTCCGCAAGGGAAGCTACGGCGCACGTGTCAAGTCGAACCACTCCGACACGAATGAGCTGGTCGACGCGTTCAACATGATCCTCTGGGAGATCGAAAAGCGTGACCGTCGTCTGGCTCGGACCTTGGAGTCCTTGGAGCGCGATGTCGACGCTCGGACCGCAGAGCTAGTCCAGGTGAACGCGGAGCTGACGCGGAGCCGCGAGCTCGCAGAGGAAGCTCTCGCGACCAAGTCTGAGTTCCTGGCCAACATGAGCCACGAGATTCGGACGCCGATGAACGCGGTGGTCGGCATGGCAGCGTTGCTGCTCGATACCAACCTCGAGGGCGAGCAGCGCAACATGGCCGAAAAGGTCGTGCGCTCCGCTGGGGGGCTACTCGCCATCCTCAATGACATCCTCGACTTCAGCAAGATCGAGGCAGGCAAGCTCGAGCTGGAAGAGGTGCCCTTTCGGCCCCGTGAAATCGTGGAGGAGGCCTGCGACCTCGTGGCCCAGGCAGCGTACGAGAAGGGCATCGAGGTCGGCTCCTTCGTGCAGCCCGGTGTCCCGGAGGTCGTCGTCGGCGATCCGAGCCGCCTGCGTCAGATCATCCTGAACTTCGCCAACAACGCGGTGAAGTTCACCGAAGATGGCGAGGTCGTGATCGAGCTCGTCTACGAGCGTAGCGTCGAAGGCGGCGTGCACCTGCGCCTCGATGTTCGGGACACGGGCATCGGGATTCCGATCGATCGGCAGCACATGCTGTTCGAGTCGTTCAGCCAGGTCGACGCTTCGATGAGCCGTCGCTACGGCGGGACCGGCCTCGGGCTAGCGATTACCCAGCAGCTCGCCACGCTGATGCGCGGCGCGGTGGGGGTCTCGAGCCAAGAGGGCGTGGGCTCCACGTTCTGGGCGCGCGTATGGATGGGCTGTGTCCTCGAAGCCGAGGCTGAAGAGCCGGCCATCCACCAGGGGCTGCGCGGCATGCGTGCTCTGGTTGTGGAGGAGAGCGCGGTCATCGCAGGCATCTGCACCCGAGAACTGGAGGTCATCGGCCTGACCTCGCACAGCGAGACATCGATGTACGGGGCCTTCGAGGCCCTTGCGCGTGGCGACAACTACGACGTCATGGTTCTGGACGCTCGCTTGCCGGGTCGCGATGCGTTCCTGGCGGCGTTGACCACGCACGCCCAGCTATCGGGCGTGCCCATCCTCTTGACCATGCCCGCGTTTCAGAAGCTGGAGCTGGAAGAGCAGGAAGAAGCGCGCATCACGACGATCCTTCCGCGCCCGATCAAGCGGCGGGACCTTTGGGATGGGCTCGAGCTGGCGATGGGGCTGCGCAGCCCTGAGCCGCAAGAGGTGGCCCCGAAGGCCGAGGCGCAGGAGGGGCTCATCTCTGCTGAGCGGCGCGCGACGGTGCGCATCCTCCTGGTTGAGGACAACCAAACCAACCAGCAGCTCGTCCAGTACATCCTCGGCAAGCGCGGGTATCCGGTCGATGTGGTCGACAACGGACTCAAAGCGGTCGAGGCGGTGTCCTCGAGCCCCTATGACCTGATCCTGATGGACTGCCAGATGCCTGAGATGGACGGCTTCGAGGCCACCAGGCGAATTCGCCGGCTCGAAGGTCCTTCCCAGACCCATGTGCCGATCCTCGCCATGACCGCCAACGCGATGCGCGGGGACCGGGAGCGTTGTCTCGAGGCGGGCATGGACGACTACATCGCCAAACCCATCCAGCCGCGCGAGATGTTGGTCTGGATGGAGGAGTGGCTGCACCGTAGCTTCACTCGCACCATGCCCACGCAGCTCGTGGAGAGCCTTCCGGCCCCCAAGGCGGCTCCGGTGGTCCCCACGAACCCGTTGCCGCTGGCATCGAACACGCCCGTCCAGCCGGCTCCCGCTCGGGTTCAGCAGAAATCGACGGGGCAAGGCCAGCAGCGCCAGGCCCCTCAGGCGCAGGCCCCCAGGCCTGCGCCCGTCCGGCCCGAGGCTGTGCAGCCGGGTCCGGGCCAGCCGCCCGTGGCGCCGACGACCTACCCTGCTGCCAAGGTTGCAGAGGTTCAGCTTCCGCCGGCTCCGTCGGAGCAGGTCGGCGCCGCTGGAGCTGACTCCCATTGGCTCCTCGGTGAGGAAGCTGCACCAGTCGCTCCCATGAACATGGCTGCGCCGGCCTTGGATAGCCCGGCGCCCCTGCAGCCTGGCGGTCAACAGCGGGAGCAGAAGACCCCGCATCCGCCTGCACCGTTGCCCCAGCTGCCCGGGGTTCCAGCCGCCGCGAGCGAGGGGCCGATGGCATCCGCGCAGCCCAATCAGGCGCCTCAGCCCGCCGCGGTCCCAGCGCCCAATGCGGACCCCGCCATCGATCCGTCCATCCTTGGGTGCCTCCTCGATGGGGATCCCACCGGAGAGGCTCTGGCCCGCGAGCTGGTCGAAGGCTACCTCACGTCTGCACCGGACTACATGCGGGAGATCGAGAGCTTGGCTAGCCGTCAGGAGTGGGAGGCCTGTGCGGCCCTGGCCCACAAGTTCGTCTCGACCAACGGAACGGTGGGGGCAATGCGTTTTGCCCAGCTCCTCCGCAAGGTCGAAACCAACTGCATCGAGCAGCAGTACAGCGTGGTCGAGGCGCTCTTGCGCCAGGCCCAGAGCGAGTTGCTTTTGGCCCTCGGCGAGCTGAAGACCCTACTGCCGAGCTGATTGTTCGGTGGGGAACAGGATGCCGAGGTCGGGGAGGAGTAGCACCTGCCCCTCCCGGATGCTGTTGGCGCGTAGGTTGTTGTAGGCCGCAACAGCGTCGACGACCTGGATGAGCGGCCGGCTCGAATCGTAGTGGGCCTGGCAGATCCTCCCGAGCACATCGCCGCCGTTGACGACGTACTCGTAGTCCGGGGGGTAGGC
>CAYWNK010000253.1:0-9176 GCA_964459495.1 uncultured Planctomycetaceae bacterium | reverse complement strand
ACCGGTGGGCGCTGGGGGACCGGTGTCGCGCTCGGCGACGTGAATGGCGACGGCTGGTGCGACGTCCTCGTGACCCAGTGGGGGCCCCTGAGATTGTTCCTCAACCAGGCGGGGGAGGGGCTGCGCGAAGTGGTGGACGTGGGCCTTGCCGGGGATGGTTGGCACACGAGCGCGGCCTTCCAGGACGCGGACGGCGATGGTGTCCAGGACCTGTTCGTCGCGCGCTACCTGGACTTTGACCCCGAGGTGGTTCCGAAACGCGGGGAGCCCGGGGCGCGCTGGAAGGGCCGGCCTGTCATGTTCGGACCCGAGGGACTGAGCCCGCAGGCGGATCGCTTCTTCCGCGGCGACGGGGACGGCACCTTCACGGAGGTTCCGGACGCCTTCGCCGCTGTGCCTGCGGGCTTCGGTTTGGGCGCGATCTTCTGCGACCTGGATGACGACGGTCACGCCGACATCTACGTGTCGAATGACTCGACGGCGAACCACCTTTGGCGCGGGGGCGGGGACGGCACCTTCCGCGAAGTGGGCTTCGAGCGCGGCGTTTCCCATGACGCCGACGGCCGCGAACAGGCCGGCATGGGGATCGCTGTCGGCCGCGAGTCTGGGGGCGGCCGACCCAGCGTGTTCGTAACCAACTTCAGCGGCGAAGCAAATGCGCTCTATCGCCCCTCGAAGCGCTCGGACGCCTACCGCGAACGCTCCGCGCGGGCGGGCCTAGCGGGTCCCGCCAAGCCGCTGCTGGGCTGGGGCACGGGCTTCGGCGACTTCGACCTCGACGGGGACCTGGACCTTTGGGTGCTCAACGGGCACGTCTATCCGGAGGCGGACCGCGAGGGGACCGACACCAGCTATGCCCAGGTCGATCAGCTCTTCGTACAGGGCGGCGAGGGCTTCGACGTGCTGCCGCTTGGCGAGGGTCCAGCGCGGGTCAGCCGCTGCGGAGTGGCAGGGGACCTGGACGGCGATGGGGACGAGGACCTGGTGGTGCTGACGCTCGATGGCGCGGTGCGCGTGCTGCGCAATGAGGCTCCGAACCAAGGCGACTGGCTGGTGGTGGAGCTGCGCGCGCGCAGCGGTGATCGCGCGGGGATCGGTGCCTTGGTTCGCGTTGCGGCGAAGACCGATCAGGGCAGCGCGCGTCGTTGGAGCGCGGAGGTGCAGCGCTCCGCAGGTTTCCAGGCCGCGCGGCCTGCGCGGCTGCACTTCGGGCTTGGCAAGGAACCCGGCACGCTCAGCGTCATGGTGCGCTGGCCTTCGGGGGTCACACAGAAAGTCGGACCGGTGAAGCCGGGCGCAACCGTGCGAATCGAGGAGACCGAACAATGAGGCGATGCTTGGTAGTCGTAGGGATGGGGATGTCGCTTGCCTTCGGTCAGGAGCCCGCGCGCAAGCCCGACGCCGCGGGCGGGGAGTCGACGGTTTCGCCGCAGCTGCCGCAGAGAAACGCTGCTGATCTGCCGCGAGCTGAGCCCGGCCGCTGGTCCGACTGGAAGCCGGGCCCGGCCCCTGCCGAGACCGTGGCGGAACCCTATCTCGCCGCGGTGCGTTCGTTCCAGGAGGGCTGGGTTGCGCGTGCCTCGGACGGTGCATTCCTCGTCCTGCACACCGAGCCCGACTACCCGCCTGCCCTTCTGCTGGGTGCGGCGGCTTGCTTTCGCATGCAACGCTATGGAGACGCGGTCGAGCTTTACCAGCGCCTGTTGGACCATGCGCCCGGAGAGCTCGCGCGTACCCGTCAGCTCGGCCACAGCCTGCATAGCCTGGGCCGTTCGGCGGAGGCGCTCGCGCACTACGAACGGATGCTCGCCGCCAAGCCGGGCGATCTCGCCGTGCGGCGCGCCCGCGGCGTGGTCCGCCTGCGAACGGGCGATGTGGCCGGCGGACTCAAGGACCTGGAGGCGGTGCTCGTCCTTCAGCCGGGCGACGCCGAGTCCCTGTACTGGCGAGCATCGGCGCTCTTCGACGATGAACGCGAAGGTTCCCTGGATGCGGCGCGTGCGGCCCGGGACGCGGCGCCCTTTGCGGCGCGTACCTGGTACCTGCTCTCCCAGGCCGCCGGTGAGGAGGGCGAGGAGGAGTTGGCCCAGCGGGCCCGCGTGCGACACGGTGAGCTGGCTGCTGCGGAGGCGAGCAAGCGCGTCCTAGAACAGCGGCTGATGATCGATCCCACGGACCTTGCGGCGGCCGAGGACCTGGCGCGGCTGCTGCTGACGGTGGGGGATTTCCGCCGCGCACGGGCCGCCTACGGGTCGCTGGCGGCGGCGGCAGACAAGGCGGGCAACGCGGAGGTGGCCGCCCGGGCGCGGCGTGGGCTCGAGGCCCAGCGCAATCTCGGCCGCTAGGGAGGGGCGGCGGTTCGGAGCCCCGCCGACCAGGTGCTCGGGCGCTATGCTGGCAGCACCCCAACCAAAGGTCCGCGCCCATGCTGCCCCGCATCCCTTCCCCGACCCGTCGTGGCGTTCTGACTGGCGCCGCCGCCGCCTGCGTGCTGCCGAGAATGGTCGCCGCTTCCGCACATGGGCCGGTCCCGCGGGGAAAGGGCAGGATCCTCTTCTCGGTCAAGTACCCGATGGTGAAAGCCGAGGGCTCGATGCGGGATCACTTCGAGCTGCTCAAGCGCATCGGCTACGACGGCGTCGAGATGGAGAGCCCCAACGGCTACGACGAGGCGGAGGTGTGGAAGGTGTCGCGCGAGGTCGGTCTACCCGTGCACGGGGTCGTGAACTCCGTGCATTGGCAGACACGGCTCTCCGATCCGGACGGGGCGGTGCGGGAGTCTGCGGTCGCTGCGCTGATCGCTTCGATCGAGGATTCGAAGGCGATGGGGGGCAGCTCGGTGCTGCTCGTACCGGGCCGTGTGACGGGCGAACATGAGTCGGTGAAGGCCGTCGAGGAGCGGTCGATCGAGGGCATTCGCGCGGCGTTACCGACGGCGGCGCGCCTAGGGGTCCGGATCCTGATCGAGAACGTCTGGAACGGATTCCTCTACGATCCCGACGGCGGCCCGGAGCAGGGCGCGGACCTGCTGCTTGCCTACCTCGAGCGCATCGACAGCCCGTGGGTTGGCTCGTACTTCGACATCGGCAACCACCGCAAGTACGGACGACCCGAGCAGTGGATCCGCACGCTGGGCAGCCAGGTGGTGAAGCTCGACGTGAAGGACTGGGGCGTCGAAGCCGGCTGGGCGAAGATCGGCGAAGGCGATGTGGATTGGGAAGCGGTGCGCGCATCCCTAGAACACATCGGCTTCACCGGCTGGGCGACCGCCGAGGTCGGGGGTGGTGGCGAAGAGCGCTTGGCCGAGATCCTCGGGCGCATGCGCGGGTCGCTCCTGGGTTAGCCCCATGGGTCCTGGGGGCTGGGGCTCAGGCGCTGTCCTTCTTCGCATTCTTGCGGGGCCGTCCGCCCTTCGGTCGCTTGGAGGTGATGCCTTCCTGGAAGGCCTGCCAGTCCTCTTTCGAGAAGAGGCGCGCTTCGCCTCCGCACTCCACGCAGTAGGCATGTCCCACGCTCTGTAGGTAGGAGACGTACCGGTCGCACTGGGGGCAGAACTTTTGGTTGGAGTAGAAGTCGGGTTGATCCATGGGCTTAGTTCCTCGTCGGCTTGGGTGGCATGGGGGCAGGAGCAAAGCCCCTGCCAAACCGACTTCCTATTGCCCTAGGATGGTGTAATGCTCTGCTGCAGAAGGATTTAGGGCTGAAATGTTCCGTCGGGGGCCTCCGCTGCGAGTTGCGGATGTCCATTTCAATGAACCCCGCCGGGCGGGTTTCATCACGCATCAGGCCCGGCGAATGGGGGCGCCCAGCCAGATGGGGGCGTTCACTGGCTGCGTAAGTGTCTGCCAGATCATGGGTTGGGGCGACGTGTCGCGAAGCCGCGACGTCCGCTGTCGACGTCCATGATTCTGGACGGTGCTAGGAGCCAGCGAGGCTTCTGGCGATCCCTTCCGCTGCTGCGGGGTCGGTTTCGCGCTTGGCGGCGCGATTCACAGCGGCGAGCACGCCCTGGTCCGTGCTGTGACCGTGCACCAGGCCCCAGGCGGCGGCTTCGCGCACCAGGGGGTCGGGGTCCTGCTCCAGAGCGAGCAACAGGGCCCGCTCGCCTGCCTCCGTCGGGCGGTTGCCCGCGACGATTGCAGCGTTGCGCGCGAGACCAGCTCGGCCGGGCCGCCGCAGGGGAGAGCCCTGGAAGTGGGCGGCAAAGGCAGTCTCGTCTTGGCCCGGGTCCAGCCAATCCAGGCTGCCGCCCGGGCTCCGGTCGGGGTCGAGGCTTGCGTGGAGCCCAAAGCGCTGGCCGAGCTCGGGTGCCTTGCGACCCCAGGGGCACACCTCGCTGCAGACGTCGCAGCCGAAGGCCCAGGGCCCGACGGCGGGGCGCAGCTCGTGGGGGATCTGGCCCTTGTGCTCGATGGTCTGGTAGGAGATGCAGCGGGGCGAGTCGACGAGTCCCGGCTCCAGGATTGCGGCGGTGGGGCAGGCGTCGATGCAGGCGGTGCAGCTGCCGCAGCTCGCGGCGAAGGGGCGGCGCTCGGGGATTTCGGGCTCCCATTCGAGCAGCACCTCACCGAGGAAGAACCAGGGTCCAAAGCGCGGATGGAGCAGGTTGGCGGCCTTCGAGGCAAAGCCCAGGCCCGCGACTTCGGCGTGCGAGCGCTCCAGCAGCGGGACGGCGTCCACCCGGCCGCGGCCGCCGCCGAGTCCTGCGTCGCGCAGCGCAACGCTGAGCTTGCGCAGACGCTTGCCCATCACGTTGTGGTAGTCCCGGCCTGCTGCGTAGCGTGCCACCCGAGTCCCTCCCGGCAGGTCGACCGCGGCCCGGGAGTGGCCCATTCCGACCATCAGCAGCGTGCGCGCGGGCGCGAAGTGGGCGCCCGGATCCGCGATCGGGGTCTGGGCCCGCTCGAGGTAGCCTAGGCCGCCGTGGTGTCCTTGCTCGACCCAGCTGCGGTAGCGGCCCGCGTCGGGGGCCGGGGCGAGGGGGGCCAGCCCGGCCAGGTCGAACCCGAGTTCGGCGGCGATTTCGAGGGCGAGCTGGGATTGGGTCACGGGTGGTTCTCTTCGGCCTTGCCGACGCCTGGGGGCCGAGGAGGGGATCGGATCAGACCCTTTTTTTGGCTGTGACAGTATGCCATAAGTGCTTTCCCGAACAGCTTTTGTGCAGATCGGGATCCCTTGGGTTCCGTCTTTCGTGAGAGTTCGTCGGGAACCCTGGTTACTCCCGCCCCCAGGACCCGTAGATCAGGTTGAGCACCCCGCCCTGCCCTCGCCCAAATCCCTCGCGTGTTCGGTTTTGGATCGGTGTTCGCTCCTCTCTCAATTCCACTAGCCCTGCGTGTCCCCCGGTCCTACTGCGCCTGCCTGGCGTAGACTAAAGAGACTGGAGGATTCCCATCCTTCGCAATGCCCATGCAGGCCCTCGACCCACAGTCCTCTGGCAGCTCCTTGATTGGCGCCGCAGCCCTTCCCAGGTTGCGCGCACGCCTACAGGACCTGCCACACGAGGTGAACGAGGGCACGAAGACTCGTCTGATGGCGATCGTGGATGATGCGCAGAGGACGCACGAGTCGGTTCGGGACGCCGTCTCCACCCTGCTGATGGACCAGTTCCGTCAGTCCCGTAGCCGCACCTGCTTCGGCCTGCTCTACGAGCTGAACAGCAGCCACCTGTTGACCCAGGTCCAGGGCCGATTGCGCCGTTACTCCAGCAAGGCCGACGCCCTGGATGTTCTCCAGGAGGTCTTCTTCAACGTCTACCGCTACCCGCATCGCTTCAACGCAGAGCGTGAAGACGCCTTCCGGGTTTGGTCCGCGATGATCGTGCGCAACACAGTGCTCAAGCACCTGCGCAGCCAAGGCAGGGGCGGGCGTCAGGAAGTGCCCTTCGAGGACCTCTCGGATCAGCCGGAGACCTCCGCAGCGAACCCCCTCTCCGGCGTGATCGAGCAGGAGAGCGATGAGGAGTGCGCGCGGGTCTATGTGATCTACCTGCAGTTCTACCTCGAGTTCTACGGGATGCTCTCCAACCGCGAGCGCCGTGCGCTCCATCTGGTCGAGGTCGACCGCTGCAGCTACCGCGAAGCGGCCGCTGACCTCGAGATCAAGCTCGAGAACCTGAAGATGGTCATCTTCCGGGCTCGACGAAAAATCCATCGCGCGATGCACCGTGTATTCGAGGGCCTGCCCCACGACTGCCGGCCCGCGCGTGACCCGAAGCCGAAGATGGCTTCATCCGACGTGGATACCCGCGTCAGCAGTGGTTCGGTTCCCCAACGGACAGTCTCCCTCTCGAGGGCTGTGTCCAACGCCGATGCCGCCGCGCAGCCTGCCCAGGAGGATCCCCATGAGCCTTTTTGATCAACCCCCCGGCCACGCCCCCAAGGGTGCAGGCCAAATCTCGCGGCCGTCCTCGCGGGATATACAGGCGGATTTCGACGCCTGGGACTCCGAGCTCGACGTGGAGCTGAGCGGGGACGCGGTGTCGGACCGTACCGCGCTTCAGATGGATCTTTCAGCCCTTGCCGACGGCGAGCTGGACGAGGCTGCTGCCGCACGTGTGATGGTGCAGCTGCAGGCCGACGAAGGCTGTCGTTCGTTCTTCGACGACGTCCAGCGCTTCGCTCGCCTGCACCGCGACATGGACGAGCCCGATCGCGTGGTCGCCCGCCTGACCGCCTTGACAGGGACGGGATTCGGGGACCTGGGTCTTGGAATCGAAGGCGCAGCTGACGCTTTCGAGCAGCGCGTCGACGAGATCGATCTCGTCCACAGGCTTGCCACGATCTTCTATTCGCTCGGCAAGGCCTACGTGCTGGCCGCCCTCGATCCCGCATCCTTCCGCGAACGGGTCTTCGAGGCTGCCGCGCCGATCAACATCACCCGTACCACCGGTCGCGGTTTCGTGGACGGCGTGCTCAAGGGTGGCCGCAGCGAAGGTCACCGTGTGGACTGGAACGATGCGCGCCGCTCCCTGAACGGACGCTTGGAGCGCCTAGAAGACCCGATGGTCAAAGGCCTGCATCTCCTCGAGCAGGCTTTGGCCACCGATCCTTCCCACGAAGAGGCGCGGATCTACCTGGCTTTCGTCTACGCCCAGCAGGGCAAGCCTCTCAAGGCTGCTGACCAGTACCGCGAGGTGTTCGACACCGCGATCCAGATGGAGAACCGCGGGCACGCCGCGATTCAGCTCGGTCAGCTCCACACCGCTGAGGATGAACACCGCCGCGCGGCGGCCTTCTATCGCTGGGTGCGAACAACCGGGCTGGAGGCCAGCGAGCCTCGCTTCTGGTTCGTCAACTACAACATCGCCATGGCCTACTTGGGGATGGGGCAGCAGGAGCGCTGCCTCGACTACCTAGCCGGCCTGGCCGAGACCTATCCCAATCGTGTCAATGAGGCCGCGTCACTCGTTGTAGACGCCAGCCTGTTCAAAGACGCGATCCAATCGCAGCCCGGCTTTGCCGAACGCTTCGCCGAGCGCTGCCCCGCTTTCCTGACGTCCCAAGGCCAAGCCTGAACTCGGGAGACATGACTATGAATACAACCGCAGACCGAACCCAGCAGACCGGTAGCAGCCGATCGATGATGAACGTTCTCACTACAGTCCTCGGGCGCTCCAAGTTTTGGGGCGCCGCCACAGCCCTGGCCGCCCTGGCGGTTTCCGTGCCGCTGTTGGCTGGCGACGAATTCAGCTTCAACTCTGTCGGCAGCCTGCCCAACGTCGTTGACGATGGGAACAAGGGCTCGGAGATTCCCGTGCGGGTTGAGCCCTCGCTCTACGTGCGTGGACCCATCAGCCTCTTCCAGTCCGGGGACTTGGTCCTCGACGAGTATGGCAGCGGAGCGGCCTACAACATGGTCGAGGAACGCACCGGATGGCAGCGACGCGAGTACCGGGGTGACGTTTTCGTCTCGTTGGACATGCGCTTCCTGATCACCGGTGAGGCCGAGATCGGCATCGCCTCCGGTGCTCGCAGCGCTACGCGCTACATGGCCTCCGTGGACGGCCTGCAAACCGAGGGGGCGACCCTGCCCGCGGACATGGCGCTGCGACTGCCCATCGCGGCGATCGCTCCCCGTGGCGTACTCGACAGTCGCTTCGAAATTCAGACCCTCGCGACCGACCTGCAGGAAAGCTTGGTGCGCGGCAGCTTCAAGATGCAGCAGAGCGAGAACCTACTGAAGATCTCCCAGGATCAGTAGGTCGAACGCAACCCGGCGGTGATCTGGTCCTGGGCCAGAGCCACCAATGAGCCACCCGTTTCCCTTCTGGGAGGCGGGTGGCTCGCGTTGTGGGGAGCTTCGTTGCGCTGAGGACTGCTGGCGCCTACACCGGAAGGCGTGACTACACTCCTCGCTTTGGACGCCGGCACAACCGGCGTGACCGCAGTTCTGTTTGATCGAGATCTCCAGCCGATCGGTCGGGCGTACGCCGAGTTCGAGCAGCACTTCCCCAGCCCTGGGCTGGTCGAGCATCGGGCCGAGGACATCCTTCAGGCCGTGGACCGGGTGCTGGCCGAGGTGCTGAAGAGCCACAGCGGCCCGGTGGACGCGGTTGGAATCACCAACCAGCGGGAGACTGTTTTTGCGCTCGATCGACGCACGGGTCAGGCCCTTGGTCGCGGGATCGTCTGGCAGGACAGGCGCACCGCCGAGCGCTGCCGTGGGTTGGAGGCACAAGGGCATGGGGCGCGGGTGCGTGAGCTTACCGGCCTGCTGTTGGACCCCTACTTCAGCGCGACGAAGATGCAGTGGATGCTGGAGCAGCGTCCGGAGGTCGCTGCCTGCGCGGAGGCGGGCGCGCTTGCATTCGTGACCGTGGACGGACTGGTGGCGGCGCACCTGGGCGCGGGGGTGGACGGGGAGACCTTCACCGATCGGACGAACGCGTCCCGGACCTTGCTCTATGACATCGAGGGGCTCGAGTGGAGCGAGGAACTCTGTGCGCTCTTCGGAGTCGATGCGAGCTGGCTGCCGCGGGTGCTGCCGAGCGCGGGGGACTGCGGCATGCTGCGGCTTCCGGGTGGGCGCAGTGCGCCGTGGACCGGAGTTGCGGGCGATCAGCAGGCGGCGCTGTTTGGGCAGGGCTGCTTTGAGCCGGGAGACTCCAAGATCACCTATGGCACCGGGTGCTTCCTGGTGATGAATGCGGGGGGGAAGCGGCCGGTGCCATAGGT
>CAYWNK010000252.1:0-9181 GCA_964459495.1 uncultured Planctomycetaceae bacterium | reverse complement strand
TCAAACAGGAGCAGGCCTTCCAGCCCAGAGACCGGGGTCGCGAAATTGCACGTGCTGAATGGACGTAGCAGATAGCAGTGACCGAAGTTCGCGTGCCGGCCGATGTAGCCGGCCGATTCCCAGGCAAGCGCGAGGGCGCTGACGGGCGCGAAGGCACCGATCGAAGCGCCCGGGCTGGCGATTGCTGTCGCAAAACCTGTCGATAGATCGAGTTGGTAGAGAATGCTCGACGGGTAGGTGAGCATGAGAACGGTGTTGCTCGCCAAGGCGCCCCCCGTGAGAAAGCACTGGGCGTACGTCACGTACGGATCTGTGGCGTGGGAGAACACAGGATCCCGTGACTCCAGATGTCCCGCAACCATGGTGACCGAGGACGGCGGTCCGTCGAGGCCTCGAATTTCAGGGGGGCGGAAAGACCATGCCTCGCAGTAGGGCGCACCGTCCTGGTCCGCACCGCCGACGAGCAGTCGCCCGTCTGGCAGGAAGTGGAAGGCGGTGATGGAGGAGTTCGATGGGTAGGACTGGTCCTCAGCAAGCAGGGGGCTCGACCAAGTCTTGTCAGGTTCTGCTTTGCCGAAGGTCCACAGCACCGAGATCTCACCGTCCGGTCCAAGCTGGGCCCTGGCTTGGACGGACTGGTCGACGGCAGGGATCGAGTAGTCATGCCCGGTGATCCCGAACTTAGCCATGCGCAGGGCGCCCGAAGGAGGCAGATGGGGCCTGTGGTTTTGCCGCTGGTCCCTACGGTAGGATTCCACCGCCGCGTAGGCGGAAGCCACGCACGCGATCACGGCTACGGCAATCAGGGCTTCGTTTCTATTGCGCATCGCTACCTCCTACGACCCCTAAGCCAGAGGCTCCCGTTGGGGGTTCTACGGGTCTGCTCCCGAGCCGTTGGATGGATCTGGGAATGCGCTACGATTTCGGACGCGCGAAATTCCCGGGGAGCGGGCCGACCAAGCGTTCGTACTCCTCCATGGCGAAGCGGTCGGTCATGCCGGCCACGTAGTCGCCGACCGAGCGCGCGGGTCCGACGGTGTCGCACCAGGCCTGGAACCAAGGGGAGAGGGCTTTGGTGTCGGCGCGGTAGGCGCCGACGAGTCCCTTGAGGACGTCCTGGGCAAAGACGAGGAAGCGCTGCAGGTGTTCGTGCCGGTAGAAACGCTTGTAGAGGAAGCGCGAGAGCTCGGCGACTTGGGCGCTGCGCTCGGGTCCGTGCCGGGCGAGGCCGCGGCCCGCGTGCTGGGCGCTGTGGGCGTCGGGGGGCGAGACGCCTTTTAGCTCGGCGCTGGAAGCGTCCAGCAGGTCGCTGATGCAGAGACCCATCAGCTGGTTGGTGACGCGCACGATGCGCAGGTTCGTGTCGTCCGAGTCCCGCAGGAAGCCTGGGTGCATCTCATCGACGACCGAGCAGGCGAGGCGCCATAGCTCGACCTCGTCATAGAGCTCGTCCCAAGCGAACATGCCCGCGCGCAGTCCGTCCTCGAGATCGTGCTTGTTGTAGGCCGTGGAGTCGGCGAGGTCGACGATCTGTGCCTCGAGGCATGGGCGAGGGGGACGCGGGGCAAACTCGGCGGGCCAGTCGCGCTCCGACTCATGCTTCAGCAGCGACTCGCGCACCTCGCGCGTGAGGTTGAGGCCCGGGTAGGCGGGCGAGCGTCGTTCCAGTACGTCGACGACGCGCAGCACTTGGGCGTTGTGCCGGAAGCCGCCGGCGTCCTGTAGGAGCTCGTCCAGCGCCACCTCGCCGCGGTGACCGAAGGGCGGGTGCCCGAGGTCGTGGGCCAGGGCAAGGACCTCGCACAGGTGTTCGTTCAGACCCAGGCTGGAGCCCAGGCTGCGGGCCACCTGGCTGACCTCGAGGCTATGGGAAAGGCGCGTGCGGTTGTGGTCCCCCTCCTCGTTGAGGAAGACCTGGGTCTTGTACATCAGGCGCCGGAAGGCGGTGCTGTGCAGGACCCGGTCGCGGTCGCGCTCGAATTCCGTGCGCAGATGGTCTTTGGGCTCGGGCCAGGCCCGGCCGCGCGAATCCGCGCTGCGCATGCCGTAGGGAGCTTGGCTCCGTGCTTCGCGGTCCTCTTTGGCCGCGCGGTCGATCCAGGTCCTGTTTCCCATAGGGTTTTGAACCGTGGTAGGCGTTCCCCGGTTGCGGCCAGTATCCTTCGCGCTAGGGACCCCCGAATCAATGACCAACAGCGAACCGTGGTACGTGACCGCTTTCCAGGCGGACTATTCCGAGCTCTATTCCCATCGCGATCTGCCGTCCGCACGACGGGAGGTAGCCTGGCTGCTGGAGCATGGCGTGTCGGGCCGGACCCTGGATTTGTGCTGCGGCTTCGGCCGCCACAGCCTCGCCATGGCGGAGGGGGGCCTAGAGGTCCTGGGTCTGGACCTGTCGATGGACCTGCTGCAGCAGTCCAAGGAGCTGCCGGATGCCGAGCGCCTCGCGGGTCGCCTCGTTCGCGCCGATGCACGCCGCCCGCCCTACGGTTCGGCGACCTTTGACAGCGTGGTGAACCTCTTCAGCTCTTTTGGCTACTTCGGCGACGATGGCGACGCCGAGGTCCTCGACAACATCGCCCGTGTCCTGCGCCCCGGCGGACGGCTGGTGATGGACCTGATGAACCCCGCCCGCATCCGCGCCGGCCTCGTCCCCGAGTCCGACCGCGTCCAGGCCGGGGTGCGCATGCTCGAAAGCCGGTCGCTTGAAGACGAAGGACGCCGCGTCACCAAGCGCGTTCGCCTCGAGCACCCCGATGGCCGGATCGACACCTGGCACGAAGACGTGCGCATGTACGAGCCTGCGGAAATCGAAGGCCTCCTGGCCGAGCGCGGCATCGACGTTGAAGCCACCTACGGCAACTTCGAGGGGGAAGCCTTCGGCCCCGGCTCGGATCGGCAGCTCCTGTTGGGGCGCGTGCGGTAGTTCGCCCGAAGGCGGGCACGGTGTCGCGGTCCTGCTGCTGCAGAGCTAGCAGGAAGACGGGCACCGTAGCCCTTGGACGGTCACTGCGCCGTTACGTGCCACATGTTGATCGTCGCGTCGAACACAACGACGCTCTGCCACATGTCGCTGAAGTTTGTCAACAGGGCTTGGTGCACGGGATGCGGACCATAGCCTTCGTAGGCGGCCTGGTCCTCGAACTCTACGTGGAGGGCGACGTGGAAATCCAAGTTGTTCACGTCACGTGTTTGCAGCTCATCACGCACGCCGGCGGTCAGGTGGGTTACGCCAGGAATCTCACGTAGGCCCATGCAGGCATTGGCCAGCCGGCCAGCGTTCTCCACCGATTCTGGCTTTAGCGTAAAGAAGACATCATGCGACAGCGTGGCTGAGTTCAATCGCTCCAGAGTGCCCGCGTCCGTGGATTGGCAGGAGGTGAAGGAAGGTACGACCAGGAGTGCCGCGAGCATCAGGGCTTTGGATTTCATGCCCAAATCGTCTCACGAAACCACGCCACTGTCGAGGGTGCCCAGTTGGAGCCGCGGCCGCAATTGCTGCCTAAGACGCAAGCCAGACTGCCCGTGATGAATCTCAAGGAGTTGGAGTGATGATCACCACGGATCTTCGGTGTCTTTTACGCAGGTGGAGTGAGCGATATGCCGGTTGGAGTCATGGGATGACGCCCGCCGCAAGGGCAGGGAGTTTCCGATCGAGAAGGAACTGCGTAGTGGCCTTCTGGGTGAGCACTTTGGTGCGGTGCAGCCGGGCCTTTGCCCTCAGAAGACCAAGGCACAAGCAGGCCTTTGACTCTCACCAGGTCCACGCGCGGCAGACCCCAGCCTCCTCGCTCGCTGAGGATGCGATCGCCCCGGCGGCCCAATGATCAATCGGGTCGGAACTACAGGCATGCGGGCAGTTGGCGGAGTCCCGCGCTCGCTTTGTTTCCCGGGGCGGGCTGTTCCAGGCTCAGGGGCCCTGGTACACGCAGGGACTCCCCTGTCGTGGTGTCCGATCGCGGGGGAGGGGGCTGCGGCCACCTGGGGAGGCCGTAGGACAGCGCGGATGGCGCGAAGCCGGGCGCGGCGGGTTTGGTCCTCTTCCGCCAGGGGAGCGGCCTTGGGCGGAGCATTCGGCTGCTCGTGACGATCCTTGGTCTGGCCACGTGCTGGAGTCGCCGTGTGCCCCGGAGGGGAACACCGGGGATCGCTTGGACAGTGGCTTCCCGGGATCCGAGCCCCTTGGATTTGCGCAACAACCACAAGGCTTGTGTAACCCGTAGCTCAGAGCGGGAGGGAACGGCATTGGGGAGTAGGGCCTGGACAGGGAGGGGCTATTCTCTCGACCGCGCTGCGGAGCGGCGCCTATCAGCCCATGCGAATCGTTCTCTTCGGACTCTTGTGCCTAGCCCTCGTCGGGCTTGGATGGCGTGTTTTGGGGGCGGACGCTGGGGCGGGCGCTACGAAGCCGGGGACTCTTGCTGTGCCGGTCGAAGTTGGACCGGTGACCACCGGACGCATCGTCCTGCGGCGCAGGCTGAGCGGAACCCTCGAGCCGGCTGCGGAGCTGCTGGTGGCGTCCCAGGTGGCTGGGCGGCTTGCCGCACTGCACGTCGATCTCGGCGACGTGGTGACGCGCGGGCAGATCGTGGCAACCCTGGACGAGGGCGAGTTCGCGTCGGAGGTCAGCCGGGCCGAGGCGGAGCTCGCGGTGGCCAAGGCTAGCCAGAAGGCGGCAGCGAACGCGGTCCAAGTCACCAAGCGAGCGCTCGAGCGGGTGTTGACCCTGCAGGAGGATGGCGTAGCCTCGGTTGCTCAGTTGGACAACACCGACGCGGAGCACGCTGCTGCGGAGGGACGCGCCGCGGTGGCGGACGCCGGTGTAGCACGGGCGGAAGCTGCCCTGATCTCGGCGCGGATTCGCTTTGGGTACACGTCGGTGGTGGCCGACTGGAAAGGCGGAGACGACAAGCGCGTCGTGGCCCAGCGCTTCGTGGACGAAGGGGGCAGCCTGTCCCCTAATTCCGCGCTGCTTCGCATCGTTGAGCTGAATCCGATCGTGTGTGCCGTGCAGGTGCCTGAGCGGGACTATGGCCTTCTCGCGCCTGGGCAGGAAGGGGTCTTGGAGACCGACAGTTACCCCGGGCAGGCCTTCCGGGGCAAGGTCGAGCGCATTGCGCCGGTCTTTCGCAGCAGTACGCGGCAGGCGCGGGTCGAGCTCCAGGTTTCCAACCCGGAGGAGCGGCTGAAGCCGGGCATGTTCGTGCGGGCAACCCTCGAGCTGGGTGCAGCAGAGGATGCGACGATCGTTCCCTACGCTTCCTTGATCGAGCGCTCAGGCGTGACCGGAGTCTTTGAACTTGCTGGGGGCGCCGAAACGGTCTCTTGGAAACCGGTCGAGACGGGAATTCGAGACGGGGATCAGATCCAGATCTTGAGCCCCGCTCTGGAGGGGCGCGTGGTGACCCTCGGTCAGGAGCTATGTGACGAGGGTTCACGCGTGCGCGTTCCCGGGGACGAGGGAGCCGCGGCGACGGGGGACTCACCAATGTCCCTGGACGAGCAGGTCAGCCAGGTCTCCACCACCCTACGCTGATGAACCTGCCGCGCGTGAGCGTTGCCCGGCCCGTGTTCACGGCCATGGTGACCCTGATGGTCGTTGTGCTAGGGCTGGTGTCCCTGAGCCGGCTGCGTATCGATTTGCTGCCGGACGTCGAACTGCCGACGGTCACCGTGCGCACGGAGTTCGAGGGCGCAGCCCCGGAGGTCACCGAGCGGCTCGTCACCCAGATCATCGAGGAGGTCGTGGCCACCGTACCTGGTGTTGAGGAGATCACCTCCGAGTCTTCGGAGGGCAGCAGCACCGTACGGGTGCGCTTCGCCTGGGGCACGACCCTGGACGCTGCGGCAATCGAGCTGCAGGCCCGCATCGAGGGAGAGATCGACGAGCTCCCAGAGACCATCGGTCGGCCCCGCGTGTCGAAGTTCGACATTGCGAGCTTTCCCGTGGTGATCCTGGGGATCTCAAGTCGCCTGGACCCGGTGCAGCTCACCACCTTGGTCGAGGATCAGGTGCGCTACCGCTTCGCCCGGGTGCCCGGCGTCGCCCAGGTCGACGTGTGGGGCGGATTCCAACGGGAGGTGCGTGTGGAGCTAGATCCCGACGCGGTGCTTGCGCTCGGGCTGCCCCTGGACCGCGTGCTCGAGGCTCTGCGCAACGCCAACCTGGACCGGCCCGCTGGCAAGCTGGAGCAGGGGCGCTACGAGGTGACCCTACGAGCACCGGCCGAGTTCGAGTCGCTCGAGCAGATTCGCGATCTGGTCTTGATGGAGGGCCCCGATGGAGCGGTCACCCTGGGCCAGGTCGCCGAGATCGAAGACACCTACGAGAGGCTCAGCCGGCTGGTGCGCGTGGATGGCGACCGAGGCATTCGCGTTGCGATCCGCAAGCAGGCGGACGCGAACACCGTGGAGGTGAGTCGCGCGATCCTCGAGCAAATCGACGCCGTCAACGCCGCCTATCCGGAGTTGAGTGTGGTGCCGGTGTCCAACCAAGGCAACTTCATCGAACGTTCGATTCAGAACGTGGCACGCTCAGTCCTCTATGGGGGCGGTTTGGCCGTGCTTGTCCTGCTGTTCTTCCTGCGTAGTCTGCGTAGTACGGCGGTCATCGCGGTGGCGATTCCGATCTCGGTGATCGGGACATTTGCGCTGATCTACTTCGGAGGCTTCACCCTCAATCTGATGACCTTGGGTGGGCTCGCGCTAGGTGTCGGAATGATGGTCGACAGCTCGGTGGTCGTGTTGGAAAACGTATTCCGGCGCCAGGGCGAGCTGCGGGAAGCGAGCAGGGAGGCCGCGGTGCGCGGAGCCAGCGAAGTGGCAAGCGCCATCGTGGCCAGCACGATCACGACCCTGGTCATCTTCCTTCCACTGGCCTTTGTGAAGGGCGTCTCGGGGCTTCTATTTCAGGAACTGGCCTATGTAATCGTGTTCTCGCTGATCTGCTCTCTGCTCGTCAGCTTGAGCCTGGTGCCGGTGTTGGCATCGCGATGGCTGGACGGCCAGGGGATTGACGAAGGCAAGAGCCGCCTTGCGATTCGCGCTGGTCGCGTCCTCGATGGCCTAGACCGTCGCTACGCCCGCGTGTTGCATTCGGTGTTGGGCTACCCTTGGATCACCGTGGGCGCGGCCCTCGGAGTCCTCGGCGCAACCATGTTCCTCGTGCCGCTGATCGGCTCCGAGTTCTTACCCCCCAGCGATGAGGGGCAGGTGCGGGTGACCGGGGAGATGGAGACCGGAACGCGGCTTGCGCTTGTCGACCAGCAGACCAGGCGCATGGAGGATCTAGTGCTGCCGGCGGTACCGGAGATCATGTCTTCGGTGGTCACCGTGGGCGCCACCGGGCGCAGCGCCGACGCGGCTTCGCGTGGGGAGATTAGCCTCAATCTCGTGCCGGCATCGCAGCGCGAGCGTTCGAACACCGCCATCGCCGCCGACCTGCGCAGGCGCCTGGAAGGGCGCGTCGCTGGGATGGAGGTAAGGACGCGTGCACCCCAGGGGCAATTCCTGCTCGAGCGGGTTCTCGGTCAGCAGGAAGGCCTCGAGGTCGAGGTGCGCGGCTATGACCTCGCTACGCTGGGGAGCATCGCGAGTATGGCGGCTGAGGTTGTGGCGGGCGTCGACGGCGTCACCGACGTGGATGTCAGCCGGGACGCGGGTGTTCCCCAGCAGGAGGTGCGCATCGACCGGGCCAAAGTGGCCGACGTCGGCCTCTCGGTGCGGGATGTGTCGGAGGTGCTGGAGACGGCGATCGCAGGCTCGCGCGCGGGGGAGTATCGGGCGGGGGGCAACTCCTACCGGATCCTGGTCCAGCTCGAAGGGGCGGAGCAGCGCTCGATCGACGAGGTGTTGGACCTCACGCTTGAGAATCCCGACGGGGAAGACATCGCCCTGCGCAACCTGGTTGAGACCGAGGAGAGCCGCGGGCCACTCGTGATCGAGCGCCGCAATCAACAGCGGATCATCAAGGTCACTGCAGGTGTGGCCGGGCGGGATCTTGGGTCTGTGGCCGCAGAGGTTCAGGCGGGACTCGACAAGCTGCCCCGACCGGGGGGCTATGACGCGATGGTCGCCGGTACGGTCGAAGAGCAGGATGCGGCGTTCCGTGAGCTGGTGGTCTCGTTCCTGCTCGCGCTGGCTCTGGTCTACATGGTGCTCGCATGCCAGTACGAGTCGCTGCGCGACCCGCTGGTGGTCATGCTGTCTGTGCCCATGGCGGCTGCCGGCGTGTTTGTCACGCTGGCGTTGACGGGCACGACCTTCAACGTCCAAACCTACATCGGCTGCATCATGCTGGGGGGGATCGTGGTGAACAACGCGATCCTACTCGTGGACCAGGCAAGCCGGCTGGTGGAGGAGGGCGCAGCGGTTCCGGATGCCGTAGCTGAGGCGGGGCGGAGGCGGCTGCGGCCGATTTTGATGACGACGCTCACGACCGTGCTCGCACTGGTGCCGCTGGCGCTGGGGATCGGTGAGGGGGCGGATGCGCAGGCGCCGTTGGCCCGTGCGGTGGTGGGCGGGTTGACTGGGTCTACGCTGATCACTCTGGTGCTGATTCCGGCGGTGTACATGCTGCTGCACAAGGGCCGGCGTACCAGCTAGCCCGCAGCGGGCTCGCTTGCCCTGATTCAAGGCGCCATCGACGATCCGTCTTTGCCGCTCTGGCCCCGTCGGCCGGCCCTATTCCTGGAGATCCGCTGGCTCCAATGCGCCCCCTTCGAGGACGACCTGGCGCAGGTAGGGCTCGCAGGACTCCAGGCGGCCGCGGAATCGGACCGTGGGGGGATCCTCGCCCGGATTGAGTGCCGGCCAGTCGGTCGGTACCGACAGCAGCACCACGATCGGCCGTTCGTGGGGGGCCGCATTCCGAGCGGAGACCTCGACGTAAGCGCGGCGCTCACCACGGCGAGCGAGGCGTGAAGCGAGCGAGAGGTCATCGAGTCGCACCAATGTCCCTTCGCCTTCGAGCTTGCTTCCAGCGTAGTTGGCGGCGAAGTCCTGTTCGATGTCGATGCCCATCCTGCCTTCGACGAACAGGTCGTCGAACAACTCGCGCGTCTCGAGCGAGTCGCTAGGGGGCGGAGCTGAATTCTCCTGCGCCGGCCCATGCGCTGGGGACTCGGCATCCTGGGCAGGCTCATCGGCGAGCGGATCGATGGGTGGTTGGTCCTCGAGGGGG
>CAYWNK010000251.1:0-9270 GCA_964459495.1 uncultured Planctomycetaceae bacterium | reverse complement strand
CGCACCGTCCTCCACCATCTCCCCCTCGACCTGCCCGTGCCGGTCACCGACGTCGTGCTCTGCACCTACGCGGCGATGCAGTCTGGCACCATTGAGCTGAAAGCGGTAGGTGGGCAGGAGTAGGCCCACCGAACGCTTTCAGCTCGAATCGATCTATTGGTCCCAGGTCGACGTCACCGTGCCCACCCACCAGAAGTCGCCGGCCGTCCGCAAGAGCGTGACATCCGAAATGTCCCGGATGTTGAAGGTGGTACCGAAGCTCAGCTCAAGGCGGACCACATCCGGATCTGTGTAGAGCTGCTGAGACCCTGTGGCCGTCGGGGCACCTAGGTTGAACACGATCGGAACGATGGCACCTGCCGAAGTGAGTCCCGTGCCGTAGATGACCTGGTCAGGGATAGCACCCTCATCCCATTCCACGCTGAACAGCCCGTTGCTGCCGTCCCGCACCAGACGCAGGTACTGCGAGCGCGCTACCACGCCGCCGGGCGAGGGAATCGTTGAAGCGATGCGCCGAGTCATGACACCTTCGTAGTCGAACGCGACTGTGGGCGACTGATCGGTCCCGAGTTCCGATCCAGCGCGCACCAATCCCTCGACGCGAACAGTGTTCGTCGGAGTCGAGATCGTCGGCACCTCCAGACGGGAAGTCACGACCACGTCGCCATCGTCGCCATCGATCCGCATCCGGGTCAGGCCCTCGGTCGAGTCGTGGAAGGTGAGGGCATCGTCGCCCCCGTGGAAGATCGAGAAGCTCGAGGGCTGGCCGGCTGTCCGAAGCTCGAGACCCGCCTGGACAGCGGAGTCGATCAGAAAGGGCACCATGCCAGAGGACACCAGATGCATGGCGCGCTCAGGGTTGATCGTGCCCACGCCGATGTCGCCGGTGCCCTGCTGAACGAAGAAGTCGTCGCCCAGGGGGTAGAGTTCCCCAAGGGTTGGCTCCACGGAAGCGCGCACGATATCGCCGGTCTCCAGGTCCCAGAGACCCTGGGCAATCAAGCCTAGAGACGTCGGGACTCCTAGGTCGGACGTCACGGTGCCGGCGCTCTCGCCCTCCGCACCGCTCAGCGCTCCGCCCCCGCCGACGCTGGAGTTGCTCTGGTAGACCGGTCGGCGGCCGGATCCCTGCCGACCACCCGGCGCCCCCTGATCGGCTTCCGCAGCAGCGCTGGCTGCGGGCTTGACGACCGGGTTGACGAGAATCGAGGTTTGGGCGGTGGAGGGCTCTACCAGCGTGGCGGGAAGTGCAATGCGCTCAAAGGTCCCCCCGGGCAGGGCATGGAAGAAGACGTTGCTCGCGTCGTAGTTCAGGTGCAGGTCGAGCCGACCATCGCCGTCGTAGTCCACCCAGCTCGCCGAGTGATCCACGCCATCGGCGTCGATTCCCACCTGGCTCGTAACGTCGATGAAGGAGCCACCTTCATTGCGGAACAAGCGGCTGGGCCCCGCCTGGGTTCCCACGAAGAGATCCACCCGGCCGTCTTGGTCATAGTCCTGCCAGACGCCAAAGGAAGCCCCACTCACGCCCGCTAGGCGGGCCTTGGCGGTGGCGTCCTCAAAGCCTCCGTCTCCACTGTTGCGCATCAGCTTGAGCCCGCGCTCCGGGGTGATCGCGAGGGCGTCGGTCAGACCGTCGGCGTCAAAGTCGCCCCACTGCAGGAGGATCTGCTGGCCGGCGGGCTGGGCCACCTTGCCGGCGTTTCCGGCTTGGCTGGCTTGGGTTTGGGCGGCAGCAGGGGCCGCCACAGCTAGGGATAGAAGGGCGATCAGGGACTTTCGGGTAGGGAGCATGGTGGAGTCGATTTCGGTTGAGGTTTGGGGCTGGCCATGGGCTGAGTCTTCAAGCCCTAGGCCGTCAGCCGTCCCCACGTGGATCCACGGCCGCCCGGGCAGGGAATTCACAGATTCCCCGCTGACGGGGCTCGCCTCCCTGGCCTCCCCTAGCTCTGGACGTGGTCCACCCGATGGGCTTCGGTGGCGTCCGGGACCTGCCACTGGGTCAACATGCGGGTCAGAACCGACTCGGGGACCGGCGCTGAGCGCTGGCGGTTGCGAAGGCGCCAGGTCTTGGGGTCCGTCTCCACGTGGACGATGTGCGTATGGGCTCCGTAGCGATGGCAGAGGTCCAGAACCTTCGACCGCAGGCGACGGCTGAGGTTTGTCGCGTTCCAGATGAAGTTCGTGCCCGCCCGCAGGTGCGACCTCGCGCGCTCCTGGGCGAGCTGCACCACGCGCCCCTGCCCATCGGCGGGGTCGACCCCGAGCTCTTCGCGGATTCGGTCGAGGGACACCACGGGATCACCCGGCCCTTTCCGCTCGATCCAGTGGTCCTTGCCCGATCCCGGTAGCCCGCTCATGACGATGACCCGGCACTTGGCCCGGGGCGGGACAGGGGCGTTCACAGCCCGGCCCGGGCTCGCGAAGTAGGCCACCCTGTGGGCATCGGAGGCGAACTCCCGTGGTCGGTCGAGACAGGCGTGCTCCCGCGCCAGCTCAGCAAACAACTCGATGTCCTCCAGTCGCCCGGCCTGATCTTCGCAAACCCGTCCGCGCATGTCGGCCCGGGCGACCTGAACCAGGGCTGCGCATCCCGCAGTCCAGCTGATGCGACTGATGCGGCGCTCGGCGTCCGCTCGCCCCACCAAGAAGAACGGCACCTGATGGTGCAGCACGAGGTGTGCGACGCGCTCGCGAAATTCCGGCGCCGCACCCAGCTCCCAGAGGATTCTCCGGGCACGCAGCGCGCCCTTTTCCGAGTGGTGTTTCGCTGTGATCCGACCGTCCGACTGCTGCACGGTCGTCGAGGGCTTCTCCACATCGTGCAGCAAGCACGCCGCGAAGATCAGCTGACGTTGGGCCCCATCCAGCTTGCGCCACTCGGTGGAACGGACCAGCTCGCGCAGCACCATCTCCGTGTGAACCCACACGTTGCCCTCCGCGTGCCAGCGCGGGTCCTGCGGGCAACCTTCCAGGGCACGGACCCAATCGTAGGCCGCACTGATCGCCTCCCAGTCGAGGGACCAGTCCGGCGCTTTGGGGCAAAAGCCAAGCAGCTCCTTCATGGTGCCGAATCCCCCCCAACCCTCGGTGAGAAGATGTCAACGCCGCCCGCTAGCTGGTTCGGAACGATTGGCCTGCTCAGCCAATGGGTCTCCGAGTCGTCTACGGCCATGAGAAACGACGCTCGCACAAACTTGAGGCGGTCCTCCACGCGCCCGTCGTGCTCCACCTTGATGTAGAGCCCCTCAGCTTCGTCGCTGGGATCGCCCTCGGACCAGGTGCGCTCGGGGTCCACGCCCGCTTCGGCGGCTTGTGCCCGCAGGTTGCTTGGCCAGTTCGCCGTCTTGTACCGGCTGGTGCCCACAAGCCCCTGGAGATCGCCAATCTCCTCGAGGCTTCCTTCCCCAAGGACCGGCACCGAAAACACGGGCGCCCCCTCCAGCACCCGGCGGCGCAGAGGGGTCGAGAGGAAAGAACCCTCGCGCGTATCCAGCAGATCGAACTCCGCAAAGTAGTGCGGCAGGGCGTCGTAGAAGATCGTGTGCCGGGCGTAGAGCCACTCCCCGTACATGACGTAGCGATCACCCAAGCGCTCGAAGAGGACCTTCGCATGGCATTGGGCCCAGGCCTTGAACAGATCGAAGTGACGCTCCCGGGGGCCGCCCGACAGGTAGTGCCCGCGGCTCTGGAGAAAGAGCTTCCCTCCCGCATCGAAGGAAACCCCGGCATTGGCCCCGTCGAGCTTCTCCTCGATGACGAGATGCCGGCCCGCGAGTTCGGCCAGCGCCACCTGCGGCAGATCCCCGTCCCCCATCTGCAGGCGCGAGCCCTCGATGTGCTGGGTTCGCGGATACTTTGCGATTGGCCGCATGGGCCTCAGACTACACGCACGATGCCGATCAGGTGCCCATGCACCGACTCGATGGTCACGCGCTCCGCCCCAGCGTCCAGGAAGAGCGCGCGAAGCGATGCAGCGCTGAAGAGCTGGATGTGCTCGGGGTTGTCGTCCTCCCTCGACGGCACCGAAACCAGGGTCATGCGCCGGGTGACTCGCATGAGTTCAGCCGCGGCCATGGCCGGCTGAGCCATGTGCTCGAGGACTTCGAGGGCACAGCTCACGTCGAAGGCATCGTCCCGGAAACCCAGCCGGGTGGCGTCGCCCCTCACGGCCTTGAGCTCGTCGACTCCCCCGCTCGCCACCGCCCCAAGATCCCGCGCGCGAATCGGATCCGCCTCGACCGCCGTCACCGGCAGGCCCGGCAGCGTGTCCAGCAGGGGCCAGAGAAAGGTCCCCCTGCCGCTGCCGACATCGCAAACGCTGGCGGGCTGCAGTCCCTTCAGCGCCCCCAGAACCCGCCTCACCCGCGGCAGCTCCGCGTTGCGCTTGAAGCGATACAGGCGCAGCCCCGCGGCGATTCCGTACTCGGTCGCCTCCTGGTCGTCAACGGGCACCGAGGAGCCCAAGCGGCCGCGCACGAATGCGGCCGCGTAGGGCAGGTACCAAGGGGACTGGGAGCTGGGGTTCATGGGTCGTAGGGCTGTGCCGCTGAGGCACCTCTGCCCTCGGAATTGCACGGTCCCCGCCCATTCAGGGCAAGATGGGAATCGATCCTCCTGTCCAAGCCGCCCCTAGCCAACACTGGCCCCTGCGCGAACGGGAGGCCGTGCCTTCCCCCACGACAAATGGCCCTTCCCATGCACCTAGGCAGCGCAATCCTCGCAGCCGCCCTTGGCCTCCTACCGGGGACGGCAGGTCCCCAGGGAACCGAGTCCACCGCCTCCACCGAGTCCCCCCTCCTCGACTGCGTCCACCGTCCGACCGACGGCGTTGGATTCCACCAGTCCTACTCCGCAGACATCAGCCACGATACCGAGGGCAAGGCGCTCACGGTTCATTGGAAGCTCCATGGCGAAGGCGGAACGAGCAGCTCATTCGCCACCCGCTATTGGCCGACGGCCCACGCCGTCCTCGAGCCCTACACATGGATTGTGGCCGGTACGAGCCCTGAGGGATTCACCGTGATTGAGAAGTGGGAGCTGGCCACGGCGCACGGGAGACTCAAAGTCCCCTGCCTGATCGAGCAGGCATCCGTCGATCCGCGGTACTCAGGCTCCTCTGTCTGGATACTGCCTAGCGTCAAGAAGATCACAACAGTGCTCCATCACTCGCCCGCTGAGCTCACGACAGTCAAGTTCCTCCTCCTAGGCGGACCAGCGAAGAGGCTGCTCTATGTCTCGTTCGCCGAGGATTCATCCCTCTGGAAGATGGACCTGGAGTCTCCGGGTTACCCGCTGTCGCCGATCGCCGGCCAGACAGCGAGCTACCCAATCGTGATTCCCGAGCTGACTGCGCGCTTCGATACCATCTGGGGGATGGAGCACACCGACCACGGCCGTGCGTTCGTTTTCGGGGTGACGGAGACCATTCCTAGAATGACCCTCACCCTGGTCGATGCCAACGGAGACCTTGTGCCCGACGACATCCTCCGACTCGACTCCACGTCCTGGACCTCCGGGGGGTGGGGCGACTCGAGGAGGATCTCCTGTAGCTGGTAGCTCCGTACCGCCGACGGAGCAGCGCTATTCTTTCGCGCGCTCGATGAAGTGTCCGTCGCGGGTGTCGACCTTGATCTTCTCGCCCGCCGAGAGGTACGGGGGGACCTGGACGATGAGGCCGGTCTCGGTCGTCGCCGGCTTGAGCTGGGCCTGGGCGGTGGCGCCCTTGATCGTCGGGTCGCACTCGACCGCGGTCATGACCACCGTAAGGGGCAGCTCCAGGTTCACGACGTGACCGTCGATCAGCATGGCCTGCAGGCCTTCGATGCCGTCCACCAGGTACTGCTCGGCGCCGGCCAGGTTCTCTGCCTTGAAGTCGAACTGCTCGAAGGTCTCATCGTCCATGAAGTACCAGGACGTGCCGTCGTTGTAGAGGTAGGACGAGTTGTGGCGCTCCATGTCCACGTCCTCGAACTTCTCCCCCGAGCGGATCGACTCGTTGAGCAGCTGACCCGTCTTCAGGTTGCGCAACTTCACCTTGTAGATGGTGTTGCCGCCCCGGGCGGTGGGCGTGCTGAGCGTCTGATCGACGATGATCACGGGCTCCCCGCGGAAGATGAAGCAGACGCCCTTCTTGAAGTTCCCTGTATCGATCATGGCGGGCGGAATATAGCGCCCCGGGGATCGCCAGGGCAGCTACTTTCCGCTGGAGGGGGCCCGACTCGCGGCGCTCCCCCTCGGAGCGGGCTGGCAGCGGGTGCAGTAATGCGTGCCCCGTTGGCCCACCACGATGCGCCGTATGGCCCGCCCGCAGGTGCCGCAGGGCTTGCCCTCGCGCCCGTAAACCTGGAACAAGTGCTGGTAGCTTCCCGGCTGGCCTTCCGGCGTACGGTAGAAGGCATCGAAGCTGGAACCCTCGCGCTCGATGGCGGCCTCCAGGATCTCGATGATCGCCCCGTGCAGCGCTTCCGCCCGATCCTTGTGGATGCGGTCGGCCCGCCGCAGCGGGTGGATCCCTGCCCGGTGCAAGGACTCGTCCACATAGATGTTGCCCAGACCCGCCAGAAAGGCCTGGTCCAGCAGCAGCGGCTTGATCGCCCGCTGGCGGGGGCGCAGGGCGGCCCGCAGCCAGTCCGGCGTGAACTCGGGGCCCAGGGGCTCGGGCCCCAGGTGGTCCAGGCGCTGGGCCGGATCCGCGTGGAACTCGAAGCGGCCGAACTTGCGGACGTCGACGAAGTGCAGCCAATCCCGGCCCGGCCGCTCGCCGTCCAGCCGCAGGCTCACGCGCCGGTAAGCGGGCGCCGGATCCGAGGCTGGCTCGACCAGCAGCCGGCCGGTCATGCGGAGATGGATGACAAGACCGCCCGCGGGCTCGCCCCCCCGCTCTAGATCGATCGTCACGAATTTAGCGCGCCGGCCCACCGCCACGATGCGCGCACCGCTAACGCTGCGGACGAAGTCCCCCTCCGCCTGTCCGCCAAGCGTGCGCACCCAGTCCACCTCGGCGCCTTCGATCCTGCGCCCCACCACGTGGGGCCGGATCAGACCTGCGGTGGTCTCAACCTCGGGTAGCTCAGGCACGTCTAGGAGCCCGATTTCGGCGTCCAGCGCTGGTCGTGCCGGTCGGTCAGATAGTCCACCGCCGTCCACAGCGCCATGCCCTTGGGCAGGAACCAGTAGCTGAACAGCGTGATCAGCGGCAGCGCCGCCAGCAGAATCACCCACACCGGCCAGTCGGTCAGAAACCACAGGCCCGCCGCGAGCAGCACACCGATCAGCTCGGTGACCGCGGCCGAGAGGTACATCTGCCCCGTCATGCCGCCCTGCTCTGGGCGCAGCACCATCCCGCAAGCACCACAGTCGTGATGCAGACGGAAGCGCGTCTGGAACAGCAAGCCCTCCCCGCAGCGCGGGCAGAGCCCCCGCCACGCCCGGGTCAGGGTGCTCGGCCAGGGGGGAGCCGCCGCTTCCTGGGAGCCGGTTTCCCGGCCCACTGGGAGCGTGGTCTCCGGACTCCCTATTCCGGGGCCCGCTGTTCCCGGGCCTGGGCCCGCTGCTCGATGTTGCTCGTTCACCGTGCCCGATCTTAGACCCCAGCGACTCCCCGTCCCCTACCCTTCCCCTATGCAAATCCACCCTCTCGTCCTCGCAGGACTGCTGGCCTTGCCCCTCGCCGCCTGCACGACAACCGAAGAGTCCACCAGCCCCTACCTCGAGCACTCCTACGGCTCGGTCGTCCACGGAGAGCTGGGGCGGGTCTGGGCCGTCACCCAAGCCACCATGGCCCAGGTGGCCAGCGACGTGCATACCAACTCCGCCGACCGCAGCGTTCGGGGCAACTGGAATGAGGCCAGCGTCAGCGTTCAGGTCCAGAGCAAGTCTCCGATGGAGACGATCCTGCGCGTCTCCGCCCAGCAGGAAGGCGTCGAACGCCCCGACATCGCCGAGCGCATGCAGATCGCGATTCAGCAGGCGCTGCTGCGCTAGTGCACCTGCTGTTGGCGGGCTGCGAGCCCGAACCCGAGGGAAGTCGGGACACGCCCGAACTGCTGGCTGCCCTCGAGGCCGCCGGCATGCGGGTCACCTTTGCTCCGTGGACGCAAAGCCGGCACGCAGACTTCGACCACTGCCTCCTGCACACCCCCTGGGACTACGCCTGGCATCCCGCCGCGTTCCTCGAATGGCTCGACGGCTGGGGTGAGCGCGTCATCAACCCGCTAGCCGTCTGTCGCTGGAACGCCCACAAGGGCTACCTGGGCGAGCTCGAGTCCAAGGGCATCCCCGTCGTACCTTGCCGGCCTGTCGCGTCGGGCGGCGCCGTCGACCTCGCTGCCCTGGCCGTCGCCAAGGGTTGGGGGGAAGTCGTGGTCAAGCCCGCGATCGGCCAGACCGCACGCATGACCGAGCGCGCGAAGGCCGGCGACCTGGCCGCCCTGCAGGCGCATGCCGACGGCCTGCTGGCGGAAGAGGACATCCTCGTCCAGGCATTCGTGCCCGACATCCAGGTCGCGGGCGAACGCAGCCTGGTGTTCATCGACGGGGAGCTGAGCCACAGCCTCGAAAAGCGACCCGCCCCCGGGGACTGGCGCGTTCAGGACGACTATGGCGGCACCGTCCATGCCCATACCCCCACCCCCGCAGAGGTTGAGGCCGCGGTGAAAGCCATCGCCGCAGCCCCGGGCGACCTGCTCTATGCCAGGGTCGACCTCGTCGAATACGAGGGCACCCCACGGGTGATCGAACTGGAGCTGATTGAGCCCGAGCTCTTCCTGCGCCTCGAACCCAGCGCGGCTGGACGACTAGCCGCGGGGCTGGTGCGCCGCATCGCGGGCCAGCGCTAGGGCCCCCACCAGGCCAGCGTCCGGCCCGAGCCCTGGGCTTTGAATCCAAGACTCCAGGGGCCCGAAGCGCTCTAGCGGTAGATAGCCCGCGAGCCGCCGGGCTACCGCGGCGCGGAGCGGCCGGAGCAGGTGCAGCCGCCGGCCGACCCCGCCCCCCAGGATGATCCGCTCCGGGGCCAAGAGCAGCGCCGCCGAGGCCATCCCCTCCGCCAGCGCCGCGACAACCGGCTCCCAGACGGGGCTTTCGGGTCCGAGCGCAGCGGGATCCCCGCCGCAGCGCGCCGCCAGAGCAGGGCCACTGACCAAGCCCTCAAGACAGTCCCCGTGGTACACGCAAGTCCCCTCGAAGCTGTCCCCCGGAAGCCGCCGCACCGGCAGGTGACCGCCCTCCGGATGCATCCGCCCGTGCACGGGCCTGCCTCCCGACAGG
>CAYWNK010000250.1:0-9358 GCA_964459495.1 uncultured Planctomycetaceae bacterium | reverse complement strand
GTACACGTCCGGTCACGGCATGCCGGGAGTGGCGCGGTAACGCCATTCGGCTCTTGACCTAAGCGCCCGGGTCGCTGGTCGCTGCAGCTTGTGCGGCCTTCCAGCCCCACGGTGTCAGCATCGCAATCTCTGATGCGGGCGTCGTCGAGATCAGCGACAGCGCATCTTCCAGATAGTCAGACACGTTGATCCCGGCGAGCTTGCTGCTCATAACGAGCGAGTACAGCCGACCGGCGACCTCCCCACCTCGCTGACTACCAAAGATCAGCCAGTTCTTGCGGCCCGTCACCACGTGCCGCAGGTCTCGCTCGGTGTCGTTGTTGTGGACCGGGATTTCACCGTGGCGTAGCAACGCCGTCAGCGGCCCTCTTTGCTTGATCATATCCATAGCTGGTTCCATCACAATGGACCCCCTCTAATCCCAGTCCTGACGCCGGTATTTGGAAGTACCCCCGCTCCGACCCACGCCTCGAGTCAGGTTGACGCCTTCTCCGCCCCCATCGCGGTGTCGCAAGAAACGGCGTCCATTGGATCGCCCGTGGGAAGGGCCGACTTCCGGCCGAGCCCGCCCGGATTCTGGCTCAACCTCCTGGCCGGCTTCGCCGATGCCCAGAAGACAGCCACGTGAACTCCCGAAGAACTCCCTCCATGCTCAAGCGAATCCTCTGCACCGCCTTCGCCTGCGCCCTACTCGTCGGCGCTTGGAAGCTTGGGCAACACGCCCTTTGGGAACGGCAGATGGGGTCCGCGAGTCTCTCCTGGCCCTCAACCGAGGGAGCGGTGGTCGAATCCGGTCTTCGCACGACTGGTATGGGAACCCGCACGACCACGAGCGCGGCCATCCTGTACGAGTACCGGGTCGACGGGCAGGACTATCGCCACGATCGCATCCAGTTCGGCGCCCACGGCACTGGCGGGGGAGCTGGGCCCCTGGGCCACTACGGGCAGAAAGCACCGGGGGAACCGGTGACCGTCTTCTTCGACCCCGCGCAGCCGACCCTGGCGACCCTGGAAACCGGGCCCACACAGCGGTCCCTCGGACTGCTGGCCGCTGCTGGTGCTCTGGCGGCCTTCGCTGCCATCCTCCTCCGGGTCGGTTCGTCCCCTGCCGGCGAGGCCAAGGAATAGCCGAGCAACGGGCCCCGGCGGGGACAAACAAGGCGACCATCGAGCCCATTCCGGTTGCCGCCGCCCAAAGCCTGGAATTCTCGGTCCATGCATCCGCCCCGGCGTTCACAGATGCGCCAAGGGCGGCCCTGCGGAGTCGCGTTCGCGCAGTGGATCCCTGGGACTCGATGTCACTCGGGCCTAGCCGCTGGGCCGCTTCGCGTGCTCGAGCCAGCCAGCAAGAACCCCGCGTCCCTCTCAGGACGGACTGGATCCTTGCCAGGTCGACAGCCCCTACTCCATCTTCCAGGTCGGAATCCGGCCACGGGTATGGGGCGCACCAAGCTCCTCGAGCGTGGCCTCCAGGGCGGCGAGGTCCGCCTGCACCAGGGCGCGTAGATCTTCGAGCACCGGGGCAAACGCCTCGCCGGCGATGCGGTAGGCGTCTTGCTCGGTCTGCGTCGGGGCAGCCGTGGTATGCAGCTGATTGTCCACCACGCTGCGGATCCGGGCCTGGATCGAGGGCGGAGCCTGCTTGCCGTACTTGCCCGGCACGGGGTCACCCAAGAGTGCGTTTCGGATCGTTCGCAGGCGGACTTCGAGGTCGTTCGCCGTGCGGGCGAGCACGGGGTCCGCGCCGCCGGGCGTGGCTCCCACGGCCTTGCGGCAGAGGGCGATGCGGTCCTCCGCCTCCCCCACGACGTCCGCCGCGCCTGCCACCGCGCGCGCTAGACGCAAGGCCTTGCGCTGAAAGGCAGCCGCCGCCGGCCGGTCGGCGGCCGGCAGCGTAGCCAGGTCCAGAGGAACAACCTGGAAGGACTCGGGGCCCGCCAGAACGGTGCGTTCGCCGTCCACCGATCGCTCGAGGGACACCGAATAGGTGCCGGGCAGAACCAGGGGACCCGCGTCGGGGGTCTCCCAGGGCAAGGGCTCCCGGCCCGCCGACAGCGTCAGCGGGTCCACGGCGGGTTCGCGCAGGTCCCAGGTCACCCGGTGCATACCCTTTTTGCGCGGACCTGTGAGCGTGCGCATCACGCGCCCCGACTCGTCGCGCACCGTGAGAACGATGCTCGGCTCGACCTCGTTCTCTTCTGCGCGGAGCTCCTCGAGGCTGGGGAGCAGGGTCGGCCCGTTCTTCTCCTCGGCCTCCTTCTCCAGCCGCTTGCGACGCTCGCGACGCGACTCCAGATCGTCCGCCAAGTGGTAGGTGAACGCGGCTCCGAAGGGAGGGTTCTCGGCCGCGTACCAGCCTGCGCCCTGGCTGCCGCGCCCGGTCGTTCCACCGAGCCGCGAGCCCTCGATGTACCAATCCGCGGCCTTGGGCGCGAATAGCGTCGCCTGCGCCGCGAGCACCTCCTCGTCGATGCCCCGCAGAGGCGAGTAGTCATCGAGGACGTAGAAGCTGCGGCCAAAGGTACCCAGAACAAGGTCGTTCTCGCGGCGCTGGATCTCCACGTCGCGCACCGCGATCGTCGGCATCCCGCCCGTGAGCTCCGTCCAGCGCTGACCGCCATCGGAGGTGAACCAGACCCCGAACTCTGTTCCGACGAAGAACAGGTCGGGATCCACGTGATCCTGGACAAGGGCGTGAAGCGATCCCCGCGCGGGCAGGTCTCCGGCTATCGAGGTCCAGGTCGCGCCGCGATCGGTCGAGCGCAACAGGTACGGTGCGAAGTCACCAGACTTGTGGTTGTCGAATGCAGCGTAGACCGTGTTCGGGTCGAAGCGGCAGGGCTCGACGTGGGTGACGTAGGTATTCGCGGGCACGCCGGGAAATTCGTCCATGCTGCGCCAGGTCTCGCCCCCGTCGTCCGTGGCGTGGATCCGGCCGTCGTCCGTGCCTACCCACAGGACGCCCTCCTGCAGGACCGACTCCGAGAGTGACACCGCGCTGCCGTAGTGGCTGGTCGAGCGGTGACGGGACACCGCATCCACGCCCCAGACGCGGCCCATCACTTCGAGGTTGTCGCGATCGATCTCACGGCTGAGCTCGCCCGAAATCGCGGTCCATGAATCTCCCCGATCGTCCGAGCGGTACAGCCGGTTCGCGGCGAAGTAGAGCCGCGTGGGTAGGTGCGGGGAGAGGATCAACGGCGAATCCCAGTTCCAGTTCAGGGGCTGCTCGCCGGCCTGCTCCCGGGGCTTGATGTCAACGATCTCTCCGCTGCGCCGATCGTGGCGCACGAGGCCGCCGTACTGCCACAGGGAGTACACGATGTTTGGATCGGTCGGATCGATGACGGTCTCGTAGCCGTCCCCCCCCACCGTGACGAACCAGTCGCTATTGGCGATCCCCTCGCGGCGCGTCGTGCGCGACGGCCCCCCCATCGAATTGTTGTCCTGCGTCCCGCCGTACACGTAGTAGAACGGCTCGGACTCGTCGACGCTGACTCGATAGAACTGGGTGATCGGCAGGTTGGACTTGAAGTCCCACGCCTCGCCGCGGTCCCAGGACTCGTACACGCCGCCGTCGCACCCCACGAGCAGGTGGTCGGTGTCCGCGGGGTCGATCCAAACGAAGTGGTCGTCGACGTGCTTGTCGGTGACGCCGACCCTCGACCAGGTCGCGCCGCCATCCTCGGTCACCGATAGGAACGTGTCGACGAGGTACACGCGGTCCGCGTCGTGCGGATCGGCGAAGATCTCGTGGTAGTACTGGGGGCTCGACGTGCCCCGGTCGGAGCGCCGCTCCCAGCTCTCGCCGCGGTTCGTCGAGCGATAGAACCCGCCCTCATCGCGCGAGGCCTCGACCATCGCGTAGACGGTGTCGGGCGCCGCGGGGCTGATCGCAAGGCCGATGCGTCCCTTGTCGCCCTCCGGCAGCCCCTTCTCGATCTCGCGCCACGTCGCGCCGCCGTCTGTGGACTTCCATAGGCCCGAACCCGGCCCGCCGTTCAGCAGTGTCCACTGCCGCCGCTGCCGCTGCCACGTGCTCGCATAGAGGAGGTCGGGATCCCGGGGGTCGCGCACAATCTCATTGGCGCCGGTGTGCTCGTCCACCTCGAGCACCGCTTTCCACGACTGGCCGCCATCGGCCGAACGATAGATGCCGCGCTGCCCGCCAGAGCGCCACAGAGGTCCCTGGGCTGCGACCAGGATCACATTCGAATCACGCGGGTCGATGGAAATCTCACCGATGTGCTCGGACTCTTCGAGTCCCATGTTCTCCCAGCTCTTGCCTCCGTCCCGGGAACGGTAGACGCCATCCCCGTAGGACACGCTGCGCTGGCAGTTGTTCTCTCCCGTGCCTACCCAGACAACGTTCGGGTCCGAGGGATCGAGGCTCACGCATCCGATCGAGTACGAGCCCTGGTCATCAAAAACGCTCTCCCAAGTCGTGCCGGCGTTGTGCGTGCGCCAGACGCCGCCCGAGGCCGTCGCAACGATCCAGCGCGCGCTGCGCTCGGGATGCACCGCGATGTCGGCGATCCGGCCTGAAGCGAAGGCGGGTCCGATCGAGCGCAGTTCAAGCCCGTCGAAGGTCGCGGCGGCGAAGGCGCTCTCGGGTGCATCCTGGGGCCCAAAAAGGGAACCGGGGTCAGGCGACGAGATCGAGAGCAGGAAGGGAAAGAGAATGAGGGGCGACATTCGCGCAGTCTAGGCTGTTGGGCTCGAGCCGGGGTAGGCCATCGATCAGGCTGCCCTGGAATCCCCACGGCGCCGGACGATGCCGGCGCCCTCCACAAGCATTTCCAGCCCGCAGATACTGCGCAGACACCGAGACCGAACACTTTCCGCCGACCTACGAAACGAAGGGCCAGGAAGGCGCCCGGGAAACCGGGCGCCTTCCTGGCCCTTCGTTCCCTAGGCCGGCGGAAAGTGTTCGGTCTCGGTATTCACGGCTGCAGCAATACGACAATTGAATCGAAGAGTCTGCAGAACGGATCAATTGCCTGAAGAGTGTCTCTGCCGGTCGCATGGGCAAGCTAGCAGCGCGCATCGCGGATGCGTCAAGCTCATCTGGCGACGGCGATAGCATCCCCCAGCCCGGAAGTATTTTGCACGCCGCCGAGTCAACTTCGGGCCTTCGCGACCAGTGCCCACGCGAGCCGGCGCTCGGGGCTGCTTCGAGCGAAGGGCCCCGAGAGTTTCCTAGAAATCGGCGAGTCAAGCGCGCGCAACGGTGACCACTCCTTCCCGTCCTCCGGCGGCATCGGCTGCCTTCCTGTTCCCCCCCAATTCGGAGAATTCCCCAGTGCTCGAAACCCCCTGTATGCCCTCGCGCTCCCCTGCATTCCCTTCGTCTATGCTGCGCGCAGGCCTTGGAGTAGCCTTGCTGTGGTCCTTCGCGGCCTCGGCCTCTGCCCAGCCGCAAGGCGCTCCCTGGGATCATCCCGAGCTCGACTGCCAGCAAGCCAATGTGAGCCTCGTCAACCCTGGCTGGATGCTGTACCCGGTCATCAAGAACGCGACGGTCGTCGGCGTCTTTGCCCAGCTAGAAGACCCGTACAACAAGCCCCATAAGAACAACGTCGGTGTCCTCTGGTCGACCCCGGATGCCGAGGGAAACTGGGACCTCTATGGCTGGAAGAACCACGACGAGATCGAGGCTGCCAACTACCTTCGTCTCCTCCTTGGGGACAAGGAAGTGCTGCCTGAGATCCCCACGGGGAGCGGCTTCTCGTTCCAAATCCCCGAGCCCATGCCCCACGGGCTGATGGTGAGCGACCCCTTCGCCGCTGCCCTCGCCCAGAACCCGACGCCCGCCCTGCTGACCACGTTGATCGATCTCGGCGCGGCCGGAGCTCCGTTTGTTTCAGGCCTGCTGCTCGGTGCAGCCGGCAACCAAAACGGTACGGGCGACATGTGCGTCTTGGACGAGGTCATGAACTACGCGGCCCTCGGCATGTCGGAGTCCCTGAACACGGCGCTATCTACGATGGCACAGAACTCCTTCACCCAAACCTTTGGAGGATCGATCGTCTACGCCGCCTCGGCGAGCATCCAGGCGGACATCTGGTTCCGCTGGTGCAACTTCGGCCCCTGGGACCCCTACGAGTGCACCGGCTCCGAGATGACCGCCGGAGGCTGCAAGTTCACTGGCTGCACGCGCAGCCGACTCGTGATCTACACCTATCCCTTTGGGTTCCAGAGCGAGGAAATTCGGATCGACTCCCCTGAGTGCGTAACCGTGAGTCAGCTCCCCGATGGGACCTGTCCCGACGACCCCAACTAGGAACTCCGGCCAGAACGCGGCACGAACGGCCAACGCCGCCTCAACAGAGAGAGGGCCATCGCGCTTCGGGCGATGGCCCTCTCTTCGTCGAAGCGATGAACATGGCTCGCGCTTCGCATTCAACGACATCACGGTACCGGTGGAGTCGATCGAAGCCGGTATCGGCGTCTGAACTAGCCCGCATGCCAGGGCGGTGCGCCTCTATGGGTGCCCCCCCACATGCCGCGCGTCGAGTCCAAGGGGACATCCGCGCGGTCCCGTCTCAGAATTAGACGTACGAAACCAGGGCAAGCCCATTGCTTTGCCGGTTTCCTGTTTGCCCCGAGGGTTTGCCTGGCCCCCCCTCTTGGAGGGCGGGCAGCGCAGCCCGGTCCCCACTCACCGTGCACACGTCGCTGGCCCCCGGGTGGGGTAAGGACATTGCCTGGTACATCGCACGGCGGCCGCAGAGGCCCTGCGCGCTGCGCAAGGTCGCCCGAGCCCCACCACCATCCCAGCACCCGGTTGGAGAGCTCCCTCAAGCCCAATGAGAGCTTTCCCCCTCGCATTGTTCGCGCTCGTGTCGAGTGCCGTCCCCGCCTACGCCCAGGCCCTTGCTCCACCCAGCAGAAGAGCTTCACTCACACCAGGGTCAACGTGGAGGGGCCCAACCCCATGTTCGAGTGGAATATCGCTTCTGGCTTCGTTCCCTTTCAGGTCACCCGCGAGCTCTCCTTGACGTCACCCGGCGGGGACTACGTCTACTCCCTAGCGAGCCAGGACTCGGTCATCGGCCCTGAACAGATCACCACACCGGGGGAGATGGAGATCGTCCAGGATGGCACGTCAGCGGTCGGGCCCTCCGAGTCCACCTTCATTCTGGGTTTCACGATCACTGAACACGTGGAGTACAAGGTAAGCGCAGATATCTCCACAATCCGTTCGTCCTTCTGAAGCTCCGCTCTCGCAATCCGCCACGGCTCAGGCAGCGAGAGGGCGCAGTCTCGCAGCTCGTCGATGTCCACCGCCGAAGGGCACCAGAAGCCCTTTGAGGCCGGTCACCCACACGAATCCCTGAAGCCCCCATGATTCTTGACCTGGTGCTTTGGCATCGCGAGGACCCTGCCCAAGGCACCGTAACACAGGTCTCTGTTAAATCTGACCTCTGCTATGGTGGAGAGCAGTTCGCAACGCTCCTAATTGACGCCCAACCACTCCTCGCCGATGAGCTCCTCATCTAACCCTGCCAAGCCCCGACTTTTACTCAAGCGGCTCCTAATCGTCACGTCTTCATTGGTCGTGGGACTGGGCCTTGCAGAAGGGATAGCTCGCATCGTTCTTCGTGAACAAGGCAATCCTTACGATGGACAGACATCATTGATCGAGCTGGAGCGCGCGGCGGACACGATCAAGGCCTTCACGCCGCCCTCCAACAAGCGGCCGGAAGAGCTGCCCGCCGATCGGGTATTGCATCCTTTTTTTGGATCCGAGACCGGTTCTGATCCGGGAAATGTCATCGCCCATTTTTCCAGGACACCACCCGAGCAGGCCTTCGAAGTCTTGGTGGTCGGTGGTTCGGTTGCGATGCTCTTTGGACGCGACGCTAGCAAGTCTCTGGAAGACGCCCTAGAAGCCATTCCAGAGTTTGCCGGACGGCAGGTGCATGTCCTGAACGGGGCTCATGCGGCTTACAAGCAGCCGCAGCAGCTCAACAAGGTCGGGTATCTATTCGCCCATGGGTTTCGCCCCGACCTAGTCCTAAACCTCGATGGCTTCAACGAGGTGGCGAACGGCCTACACAACGCACTCACCGGAACCAATCCACTGTTCCCAACGCCGCCTGTCTGGGCAGGCCTATTTCTCGGTCGGAACCCCGCCGACACCCAGCGCTACGAGCTGTCCAAGATCTTCAGCGAGCTAGGGGAGCGTTACAAGTCCACGCTTGCCAGCGCTCGAAAGCTAGGGTTGATGCATTCTGCCATCACAGGCACTTGGATCAGGCGCAAGCTCAATCGAATCCGCAACGAGCGGAGCTCGTTGCAAATACAAATGGTTCAACTGTTGGATCCAAAGGCCAAAAGCGCGCGAAGCCACAAGAACCGCGAGTTGGTCGGCGATCCATATGAGCGCAACGAGATGAGCGCAATGAACGCATCGGTCGTCAATTGGGTGGAGTGTTCGATCTCCCTCAATGCGATCTGCGAAGCGCGGGAAATTGCCTATATCCATGCGCTACAACCGACTCTCTGGGATCCCGGCGCCAAGCCCATCGTTGGCGGCGAAGCCAAGGTCCAAGGCGCCAGGCATTGGCGCCGCGGTGTCGAGTTAGGCTACCCGCGGTTGCGTGCCGCGATTCCCGAGCTTGAAGCAGCGGGGGTCTCGGTGCTCGATCTATCCATGGTCTTCGCCGAGGTCCACGATGAACTCTATTTCGACCCCTGCCACTACGGGCCCGAAGGTTCGTTGAAGCTGGTTGGTCCGATGGTAGCGAAGATCCAAGAGCACTTGGCTGACTAGGACGCTGCCCCCCTCCTAGCGCGGACTGTTCATGAGCCCCCGGTCGGCTTTGCTCAGATCGGCTTGGTTCGGCGAATGGCAATGACCGGTGGAGTCTTAGCCGCGCAGTAGGCGGGCCAGCGGCCGGCACAGAGTGTTTGGGCAGTCTTGAGGACGATTTTGAGCAGTCAGGGCATGGATTCTCCCTGAGCCTGCTTCCATTCCTGCTCAATTCCGCCCCGCCGCTCGACTAGGTTGGAACCAGCCCCACCCGGTCGGCGACATGGCGCCAAAGGTCCTGCCAAGGATCGCTCCGCGGGAAAGACAGCAGGATGCGCCGAGCACGCTCACGCACCATCAAGGCCACCTCGATGAGCTTCATGCGCAAGGTCCCGACTTGCGCGTTCTCCAGCTCTGTGCCCACCAGCGAGCAGCCCAGTTCCTGAAAGAGGAAGTAGGCCATCGCTGAGGTCATCACGCGAAACTGGTTGGTCGCCCCCGGTGCCAGGCTAGTTGCCGCCCGTCCTCTCCGACTCGTCGATCCCCCTATATGGGGGGAGCCGCGCGAAGCCTGCCCTTGGCAGGCTGAGGCGTAGCGCG
>CAYWNK010000249.1:0-9365 GCA_964459495.1 uncultured Planctomycetaceae bacterium | reverse complement strand
GCCCAGCCCCGGGCAGCCAGGATGCAGCCCCCCCGCCCGCGGTTCAGCTAGCGGCGCAGCTCAGCACCAAGCGCCTGGAGCCCACGCTCGAGGCGATCCAGGAACTTGGCCCCGTCCTTGTCCGAGAGAGTTTTCTTCCCGGACTGGAGGAGCACGTGGAACGCTAGGGATTTGGCCCCTGCACCCACCGATTCCCCGCGGTAGAGGTCAAACAGCTCGACGTCTGCCACACTACCCTTGCCAGCGGTATGGATCGCGGCGATCAGGTCCGCTGCAGCCAGGTCGTCAGGGGCGCGCAAGGCCACGTCGACCTTGACGCCGGGGTACCGGCTCAAGGCACGGTAGGCGCGTGGCACGGCCTCTGCCGCCAGCAGCCCATCCAGGCTTAGGACGGCTGCCGCCACCTCGCTCTTGTGATCTCCGACCAGCCCGAGCGCCGCGAGGACACCGGGGTCCACGGCGGCGAGGTGCGCCACTGGCGCCTCCTGCCCGGGCAGGCAAAGCTCGAGGCCCCGCACGGGGTGGGCCCAACCGGGCTGATCCGTAGCAGCTCGAACCTCCGGCGCGGGACGCTCCGCTTCAGCGATTGCATCGAAGACCTCGGCCTGCAGGCGCCCCAGGCAGTCCGTGCCGGGCAAGCCAGCCATGACGAGCGCCAGCTGATGAACCTCTTTGGGTTCCGCGCCGGACTCCCCCGTCCGAGGACGGTAGCCCTTGCCGACCTCGAACAGCCGCACCTCGTCACGCTCGCGCCGAGCACCGAGCACCTTGTCGAGTAGGCTGGGCAGCACGTCCCTGCGAATCTTCGCCTCGCCCTGGGCCACGGGGTTGATCACGCTGACGTGATCCTGCCCATCCATCCCCACCGAGACCAACAGGTCGTCGGACTGGAAGGAGTACGAGAGGACCTCGTGGAAGCGTGCAGCTCCGGCCAGGCGGTCGCTGAGCCGGCGCACCAGCTGGCGCGCCGGATCCCGGGGTGCAGGACGCACGGGAGCCATGAGTTCCGCCGTAGGCAGCGCGCCGTAGCGATGGATCCGCCCGATCTCTTCGATCAGATCGACCTCGATCGTGACGTCCTTGGTGGCCCGGGCAGAGGGTACAGCGACGTCGAATCCGTCCGCGGCCGGCGTCACACCGAAGCCGAGTCGCTCGAGGATGCCCTGGATCTCCGCCGGCTCGAAGGCGCGACCCAGCGCGCTGCTCACCCGCGCCGTGCGCAAACGCAGCGTGGAGGCAGGGTCTTTCCATTCGCCAAGGTCGGTCAATGCGGCCGGGAAAGTCACGTCCGGCTGGATTCCACGCAGCAACTGGGCGAAGTGACCGGCTGCCCGGGTCGGCAGCGTCGGATCCAGGTGCTTCTCGAAGCGTGCAGACGAATCCGTGCGCAGGCCCAGCCGCGCCGAAGTCCGGCGGACCACCGCAGGATCGAAAGTCGCCACCTCGAGCAGCATCTCGCTCGTATCGGGAGCCACCTTTGAGGCCTGCCCTCCCATGATGCCCGCCAGGGCCACCGGCTCGTCGCCCGAACAGATCAGCAGGTCGCTGTCCCCGAGTTCGCGCTGCTCCTCGTCAAGCGTCTGGATGCTCTCGCTCGCCCGGGCCTTGCGCACCTGGATCCCGTCGCTCAGCTGCCGCCGGTCGAAGGCGTGGTTGGGCTGCCCGATGTCCAGCATCACGAAGTTGCTGAGGTCCACCAGGAGATCCATGGGACGTTGCTCTACGGCGAGGAGCAACATGCGCAGCCAAAGCGGCGACCGTTCCTGGCGTACCCCATCGATGGCGAGCCCCAGGTACCGGCTACAGGCCGGATCGTCGATGCTCACGGGGAACGGATCGCCGCCGCCCAGCCGGGGCAATGAATCGTCCAGCGGCAGCAGCTCGCGGCTGTAAATCGCCGCGATTTCGCCAGCGATGCCCCGGTGACCCCAAAGGTCGGGTCGATGCGTCAACGACTTGTTGTCGATCTCGATGATCCAGTCCTCGGCGTGCACCTGCGGCCCCACCGCTTCGCCCTTGACCACGCCGTCGGGCAGAACCCAAATGCCGTCGTGATCTTCGCCGAGGCCGAGCTCGCGCTCGGAGCAGATCATGCCCACCGACTCCACGCCACGGATCTTGCTCTTCTTGATCTTGAAGTCGCCCGGCAACACCGTGCCGATCGTCGCCACGGCCACATGAATGCCGCCCTTCACGTTGGGCGCGCCGCAAACGATCTGCAGCGGCTCTTCGCCGCCGACGTCGACGCGGCAGACCCCAAGCTTGTCGGCATCGGGATGTTGCTCGCGTTCGAGCACGTGCCCCACCGTCACCTGGCCCAGGTGTGGCGCAAAGGGCTCTAGCCCCTCCACCTCGGCGGTGGACAAGGTGAGGTCGTCGCAGAGCTGCTCGGGCGTGATGCCGTCGAGGTTCACGTGGCGCTGAAGCCAGCGATAGGAGATGTACATGGAAGTGGTGCCAGGAAGAACTCTAGAACTGCTCGAGGAACCGTAGATCGCCGCTCAGCAAGTGGCGCACGTCATCGATGCCGTAGCGCAGCATCACCAGCCTGGAGAGCCCCAGGCCGAAGGCGAAGCCGCTCCACTCCTCAGGGTCGATGCCGCCCGAACGCAGCACGGCCGGGTGGACGAGGCCACAGGGCAAGAGCTCGATCCAGGTCGTGCGCTTGCAGACGCTGCAGCCGTCCTTGCAGAAGGGACAGCGCGCGTCGAGCTCGAAGCCGGGCTCGACGAAGGGGAAGTACCCCGGGCGCAGCCGCACCTCGAGCTCGCGCCCAAAGATGCCCGCCAGCAGCGTCTTCATTGCGCCGATCAGGTGGCCCACCGAAACGTCCTTGCCCACGACCAGGCCCTCCATCTGATGGAAGGTGTGCTCGTGGCTGGCGTCCACGCTCTCCTGGCGGAAGACCTTGCCCGGCGCCACCGCCCGGAAGGGGGGCTTCAAGCGTTCCATCGCGCGCACCTGCACGGGGGACGTATGCGTGCGCAGCACCATCGCGCCCGCCGGGTCGCAGTAGAAGGTGTCCTGGGAATCCCGCGCCGGGTGGTCGGCGGGGATGTTCAGCGCCTCGAAGTTGTAGTGGTCGAGCTCGACCTCGGGTCCGTCGAGAACGTGGTAGCCCATCGAGCTGAAGAGGTCTTCAAGCTCCCGCGTCACCTGGGTTACAGGGTGCAAGCTCCCTCGCTCGAGCCGCGGCGGCGGCAGCGTCGGGTCGAAGCCCTCCCCCTTGCGTTCGGCATCGAGCGCCGCCGACTCCAGCTCGGCGGCGCGAGCCTCCAGGGCTGCCTGCACGGCACCCTTCAGCTGGTTCGCGCTCTTGCCCATCGCCCCGCGCTCTGCGGGCTCCAGGCTGGGGATGGACTGGAGCAGCTCGGCGACGACGCCGCCCTTGCCGAGGTATTCGCGCTCGACCGCGCGCAGCTCTTCGGCGGTGGCCGCAGCCGCGGCTTTGGCGCTCGCAGCGGCGCGCATTTCGTCCCAGTTGACCATGGGGGGAGGTGTGCGAAGGGCGCGCCGGAGCGCGCGGGAAGGGGTGAAAAGACGCGAGGCCGCCGATCGGACGGCGGCCTCGCAGCATGGGTCAGAGGACCGGACAAAAGCCGGCCGGGCGAAGCCTAGCCCAGGGCGGAGCGTGCCTCTTCGAGCACCGCGTCAAAGCCCGCCGGATCGTGGATCGCCATCTCACTGAGCTGCTTGCGGTTGAGCGTGATGCCAGCCTTGTTGAGGCCGGCGATCAGCCGCGAGTAAGTCATGCCGCGCATGCGGGCGGCCGCGTTGATGCGCAGGATCCAGAGCCGGCGGAACTGACGCTTCTTCTGGCGCCGGTCCCGGTAGCTGTAGGCCCAGGAGCGAACCAGGGCTTCCTGAACGGTACGCCAAAGCTTCGAGCGGCCACCGCGGTAGCCGCGGGCCAGCTTGAACATGCGTTGTTTCTTTTGGGCGCGGGGAGCGCCATAGGTGACACGTACCATAGATCAGCCTCCTCCCATCATGCGCTTGAGGAGCACGGCCCACTTGCCGGAGGTCACCAGCGGAGAGTTCTTCCGGCGCCGAGTCGCCGAATCCTTGGACGCGTGCATGTGACCACGCTGGGGGCGGTTGGATTTCAACTTCCCCGACTTGGTCTTGCGGAAGCGCTTCTTGACCGCTCCCTTGGACTTCATTTTCGGCATGGGACTTCCTCGTGCTCGGGGCGCCCCGGGGGGGCCCGCCTGCAGAAACCCCGGTCGCTGGCATGCCTACCGCTTGCGGGGGCTCGACCGGAACGTTCCCGGACAGAGCTTGGAGGGCGAAAGGATAGCGGCCCTCGGCCCCGGCGCAAGCCCTGCGTGACCCCGAAGCGCCCGAAATCGCCTCCTGCCCCATGCCTGGATGTCCCTGGTCACCCGGGCCCGGACTGGGGATCGGCCCAAGCGGGCTCAAGAGGCATCCGGCCCCGGTCACCCCAAGCGAAAGGAGCCCCCCGGCCAGGCCTGGGAGCTCCGATCGGTCGGTGAACTCGAGAGGCTACTAGCCTTCGCTTTCCCTGGGCGGATCGCTGGGAGCCGCGTCCGCCCCACCCGCCTCTGCCTTGGCGGCCATGGACTCGGGGTCAGGCCGAATCGGGCGAGCCGTCGGAGCCAGGTTGTCGGGCGTTGCCGGGCCCGCGTTGGCGGCCTCGGCCCGCGCCGCGTCAGCGCGATCCTTGGCCACGCGCTGCTTTTGCTGGATGGAAAGCGGCGTCAGCAGCATGGTCATCCGCCGGCCCATCATGCGCGCGGGGGTTTCGACCTTGCCGATATCCGAGAGCGCATCGGAAACCTTGCGCATGACCTCGTAGCCGTGCTCGGGGTGGGCCATCTGTCGGCCGCGGAAGATGCAGACGACCTGAACCTTGTGTCCCCCGTCGAGGAAGCGCCGCCCGTTGTCGAGGCGGTAATCCAGGTCGTGGGTGTCGATCGCGGGCCGCACGCGCAGCTCTTTGAGCTGGCTTGAGCCCTTGACGCTGGTCTTGTTCTTCTTCTCCTTCTTCCGCTGCTGATACATGAACTTGCCGTAGTCCATGATCTTGCAGACGGGCGGGCGCGCGTTCGGCGACACCTCCACCAGATCCAGCCCCGCTTCCTGCGCCCGACGCCGGGCGTCTTGGGTCGCCACCACTCCGAGCTGCTCGCCGTCTTCGTCCACGAGACGGACCTCCGGAACCCTGATGCGGTTGTTCTTGCGGTAGGTGGGTCCGGTATTCCGGTCTCGCATATTGCGACGATGTGCCAAACAGTCTCCTTGGATGGGGTTGTCGAGGGGAGGGCCGCGGGGCGCGGCGCTCCAGTACATGAGAATAGGACCGATCTGTCCCAGTCGCCAGGCTAGCAAGCCCAGCAGTGGCCGATCGGGCGTCGAAAGGCAGATCCCCAAGGAAAATCCCCGGAGATTGGCCGTCTAGGAAGCTGGTTCTTCCTGAGGAGGCGCCGGGGTGACGTGGACGTCAAGCAGGGCCTGGTCGTCCACCGTCGAAGGAGCCTCGCACATCAGGTCCGTCGCGGTCGCGGTCTTGGGGAAAGCCACCACGTCCCGAATTGAGTCCATCCCAAGGGTCAAGGCGACGACCCGGTCCAGGCCCATCGCGAAACCCGCATGGGGCGGGGCGCCGTGGGCCAGGGCCTCCAGGAGGAAGCCAAACTTGTGGGCCTGCTCCTCGGGGCCAATGCCCAGGAGCTCGAAGACCTTGCGCTGGACATCCTGGCGGTGGATCCGCACCGAGCCGGAGCCGAGCTCCCAGCCGTTCAGCACCATGTCGTAGGCCCGGCTCGCCATCGTAGAAGGGTCGGCCTTCATCTCCCAGTCGTCGGGAGCCGTGAAGGGGTGGTGCGACGAGGTCCAGCGACCGGCCTCCTCGTCCCACTCGAACATCGGAAAGCGGGTCACCCAGAGGAAGTCGTAGGTGCCGCTGGGGATCATCTCGAGGACCTGGGCGAGCCGCAGGCGCAGACCGCCGAGCACCCGCCAGACCTCAGCCTCCGTGCCCGCCGCAAACAGGATCAGGTCCTCTTCGCCGGCTCCGGTGATCTCGCGCAGCTTCGCGCCCGAGTCACCCTCGCAGAACTTCGCTACAGGTCCCGCCCCGCCGCCGGTTTCGCCGGGCTTCCACCAGGCGAGGCCCTTGGCGCCGAGCTCCTTGGCAAATTTCTCGTGGCTCTTCATGGCGCCGCGCGAAACGGACTTGCCGCCGCCGGGCACCACGATCGCCATCACGCAACCGCCCGCGTCCAGTGCGCCCTGGAACACAGCGAAGCCTGAGACCGGCACCCAGCCGGCGACGTTGCAAAGCTCCATGCCAAAGCGCGTGTCGGGCTTGTCGCTGCCGAAGCGCTCCATGGCCTCGCGCCAGGTGAGCCGCGGGAACGGCGTGGGGACATCCACCCCCATCGCGTTCTTCATGGTCTCGCTCATCACCCGCTCCCAGCAGGCGAAGACGTCTTCCTCATCCACGAACGACATCTCCATGTCGAGCTGGGTGAACTCGGGCTGACGATCCGCGCGCAGGTCCTCGTCGCGGAAGCAGCGCGCGACCTGGAAATAGCGGTCCATGCCGCTGACCATGAGGATCTGCTTGAAGATCTGCGGCGACTGGGGCAGCGCATACCACTTGCCGGGGTGCACGCGGCTGGGCACGAGGTAGTCCCGCGCACCCTCAGGCGTGGCCTTGGTCAGGATCGGCGTCTCAACCTCGCAGAAGTCCTGGGCGAGGAACGCGTTGCGCATGGCCCCGATGAACTTCGAGCGGTGCATCAGGTTGCGCTGCATGTCCGGACGGCGCAGGTCCAGGTAGCGGTGGCGCAGGCGCAGCTCGACACCGGTGTCCAGGTCCTCGACGATTTCGAAAGGGGGCAGCTTGGCCGGCGCCAGGCGTTCCACGCGTGTGGCCATCACTTCGATCCGCCCGGTGGGAAGGGAATCGTTGATCGACTCACGCTGGCGGACCTTGCCGTGGACGCAGATCACGTCTTCGGGCGAAAGCCCTTCGCCCTCCTCGCCGGAGAACCCCACACGCTCGATGTCGCCATCGACGAGCAGCTGGGTGATCCCGTAGCGATCACGAATGTCGAGGAAGTAGACGCCACCGAGGTTGCGGCGCTTGGCGACCCAACCGTTCAGCCTCACTTCCTGGCCGATGTGCTCGTCCCGCAGCTCCCCACAGGTGTGGGTCCGGCGCCACTCCGGGGCGGACATCAGCGCTTGACCCGGTTCGCCACAAACTTGCGCATCATGGCTCGCCGCAGGGAGTGCTCGGCGCGCATGGAGTCGTACTCAGCGCTCCCTTCTTCGATCTTGTGCGTCTTCATGCGGTCCTTGGCACGGACCGCGGCCTGCTCGGCCCGCTCGACGTCGATCTTGTCGGCCATCTCGCCGGCCTCAGTCACGATCCGAACCGTGTTGCCCTTGACCTCGGCGAACCCGCCGGAGACGAACATGTCCCCCGCCACCGATCCGCCCGAGGTCCATTCGAGCAGGCCGGAATCCACCGCTGCCACCATGTGGGCGTGCTTGGGCAGCACACCCACCAAGCCATCCATGCCGGGGAACTTCACCGAGGAAGCCTCGGTGTCCAGCACCACCCGCTCGGGGGTGATTACGCGCAGGGTCAGGGAATCGGCCATGGCTGGTTGGATCGGCGGGGGCGCTGCGGACTACGGGTGCGTCGAACTAGAGGTTCTTGTTTTTCTCGATGGCGGCGTCGATGTCCGCCACCATGTAGAACGCGTCCTCGGGCATCTCGTCGTGGACCCCTTCGAGGATCTCCTTGAACGAGCGCACGGTCTGCTCGCGCGGCACGAACACGCCGGGCATCCCGGTGAATTGCTCGGCCACAAAGAAGGGCTGCGAAAGGAACTTCTGGATGCGCCGCGCACGCGACACGACCAGCTTGTCCTCGTCGGAAAGCTCCTCGATGCCGAGAATAGCGATGATGTCCTTCAGGTCCGCATAGCGCTGCAGGGTCTGCTGCACCTGGCGGGCGACCTGGTAGTGCTCCTCACCCACGACCTGCGGGTCGAGCATCCGGCTCGTGGACTTAAGCGGGTCGACGGCCGGGTAGATGCCCAGCTCGGAGATCGCACGGTCCAGGATGATGGTCGAGTCCAGGTGGGCGAAGGTCGCCACCGGAGCGGGGTCGGTGATGTCGTCGGCGGGCACGTAGACGGCCTGCATCGAGGTCACCGAGCCATCCTTGGTCGACGTAATCCGTTCCTGCAGCGCACCCATCTCCGACGCCATCGTCGGCTGGTAACCCACGGCCGAGGGCATGCGCCCCAGGAGCGCCGAAACCTCGGAGCCGGCCTGCACGAAGCGGAAGATGTTGTCGACGAACAGCAGCACGTCCTGGCCGCGCTCCTCACGGAAGAACTCGGCCATCGTCAGCCCGGTCAGGGCGACGCGCAGGCGCGCCCCGGGGGGCTCGTTCATCTGCCCGAAGACCAGCACCGCGTTGTCGATCACCGAGGCGGTTTCGCCCTCGGGGGTCTTGTACTCAGCCTCGGTCATCTCCAGCCAGAGGTCGTTGCCCTCACGGGTCCGCTCACCAACGCCGGCGAAGACGCTGAATCCACCCTTCTCGACGGCGGTGATTCGAATGAGCTCCTGGATGAGCACGGTCTTGCCGACCCCGGCTCCCCCGAACAGACCGATCTTGCCGCCCTTCGCGAAAGGGCACAGCAGGTCGACAACCTTGATGCCCGTCTCGAAGACCTCGGAAACGGCCTCCTGCTCCTCGAAGGCGGGGGCGTCGCGGTGGATCGGCCAGGTCTCCCCGGCGCCCATGTCACCCTTGGTCAAGGTGTCCAGCGGATCGCCGAGCAGGTTGAAAATTCGACCTTTGGTGCGCTCGCCCACAGGGACGGAAATCGGCGCTCCGGTGTCGGTGGCGGACATCCCGCGGCGGCAACCATCGGTGGACGCCATCGCGATGCAGCGCACCACGTCGTTGCCCAGGTGCTGCGCAACCTCGAGTGTCAGGTCGATGTCGCGATCAGCGTCCTTGACCTCGACGGAGTTGAAGATGGCGGGCAGCTGACCGTGGGGAAAGCGCACGTCGACGACGGGCCCGAAGATCTGGGCTACGGATCCAACGCTCGTAGTCATGGCAGAGAAGGGGGGCTCAGGAGGAGGTAGGTCGGGGGGCCGACAGGTCGATGGGGATTGGTTACTTGACGGCCTCGGCGCCGCCGACAATGTCGAGCAGCTCCTTGGTGATGTTCTCTTGACGCTTGCGGTTGTAGACGCCACGCAAGGCTTTCTGCATGTCGGTAGCCGCATCGGTCGCGTTCTTCATCGCGAAACGGCGACTCGCATATTCGGAAGTCAGCGACTCCAGCAGCACGTTGTAGATG
>CAYWNK010000248.1:0-9425 GCA_964459495.1 uncultured Planctomycetaceae bacterium | reverse complement strand
GCTTGTCGCAGCGGTGGACCATCCTGGGGAAATCCCCTGGCAACGGTTCCCGCTTTGAGGGACTCTGCTTTGCTCCGTTGAAGCCATCGGCTGGGCCCAGTAATCTCTGCCGCCGTTTCTCTGGGAAACGTCTCAAGCACGCCCAGGGCGAGGCCCACGGGCGCTTCCTGATTTTGGGAGGGCCTTGCGCGCCCCGTCTCGGTTCCCGTCCTCTCCTCCGGCCAGCCCGGATTCTCCCCCCCGGGCCCTGCCCAACTCTCCCCATGCGCATCGCCATCAACGGCTTCGGCCGCATCGGACGCAACGTCTTTCGCGTCCTTCAGAACACCGCCGGCTGTGAGGTTGTGGCCATCAACGACCTGACCGACTCGGCCACCCTGGCCCACCTGCTGGTGAACGACTCTGTCCAGGGTCGCTTCGACGGCAAGGTCCGCTCCGCCAAGGGGTCGATCACGGTCGACGGCCAGAAGATCGCCATCACCGCCGAGCGCGATCCGGCGAACCTGCCGCACAAAGAAGGCAAGGTCGACTTCGTGGTCGAGGCCACCGGCGTGTTCGCCACCCACGAGGCCTGCAGCAAGCACCTCGAGGCCGGAGCCAAGAAGGTGCTGCTGACCGTCCCGCCCAAGGACCACGCGGACGCCATGATCGTCATGGGGGTGAACGAGGGCAGCCTGAAGCCCACCGACCGGATCATCTCGAACGCCTCCTGCACCACGAACTGCCTGGCGCCGGTGGCCAAGGTCCTCGACGACGCCTTTGGCATCGAGTCGGGCCTGATGAACACCGTTCACGCCTATACGAACGACCAACGCATCCTGGACCTGCCCCACAAGGACCTGCGCCGGGCCCGCGCCGCCGCGCTGAACATCATCCCCACGACGACCGGGGCCGCGCGCGCCGTCGGCAAGGTGTTGCCCAAGCTTGCGGGCAAGCTGGACGGCATGTCGATGCGGGTCCCCGTGCCCACCGGCTCGGTGGTCGACCTCGTGGCCCAGCTGAAGAAGAACGTGACCGTCGAGCAGGTGCAGGCCGCCTTCAAGGCCGCCGGCAAAACCGGACCCCTCAAGGGAATCCTGAAGTACACCGAGGATCCCCTCGTATCGACCGACATCATCGGCGACCCGCACAGCTCGATCATCGACGGCACGATGACCATGGCGATGGGCAAAACCGTCAAGATCGTGTCCTGGTACGACAACGAGTGGGGTTACTCCAACCGCGTCGTCAACCTGATGAAGTTCGCGCACCGCCTGAAGGCCCCGCGCGCGAAGAAGTAGGCCGAAAGCCCCCAATCCCATGGCTCCTATCCGATCCTTGGACGCCCTGCCGGTGCAGGGTCGCACCGTACTGGTGCGCGTCGACTTCAACGTCCCCCAGGACCAAGCGGGCGCGATCACCGACGATACGCGCATCCGTGCGGCCCTCCCGACGCTGCGCTATCTGCTTGAGCAGGGGGCGAAGCCGGTGTGTATGACGCACCTGGGACGGCCCAAGGGGGAGGTGGTGGAGGCCCTGCGGGTGGCGCCCGTCGGCAAGCGTCTAGGCGAGCTGTTGGGTGGACCCGTGACCTGTCTCGGGACGAGCGTCGGGGATGGGGCGAAGGCGGGCATCGAGGGGGCGCCCGACGGCCGCGTGGTGCTGCTGGAAAACGTCCGCTTCCACCCTGGGGAAACCAAAGGGGACGCGGAGCTAGCTACCCAGTACGCCGCATTGGGCGACGCCTTCGTCATCGATGCTTTTGGTGCCTGTCACCGAGACCACGCTTCTGTGACAGGTGTCGCACGCCAGCTGCCCTCGGCAGCTGGTCTGCTGCTGCAACGCGAGATCGACGCCTTTTCTCGGGTGCTCGAAGAGCCCCAGCGTCCGCTGGTGGCGATCCTCGGGGGCGCGAAAGTCTCCGACAAGCTGAAGGTGATCCACAGCCTGCTCGACACGGTCGACCAGATCTTAGTGGGCGGCGGAATGGCCTACACCTTCCTGCGGGCCCAGGGGCTTTCCATCGGCGACTCCCTCGTCGAGGATGAGCTCGTGGACCTTTGCAAGGAGGCCCTGGCGAAGGCCGAAAAGCAGGGGGTCCAAATCGTGCTGCCGACCGATCATGTGGCCGCTGACCGCTTTGCCGCCGACGCGGATCTGGTGGTGTCGGGGCCGGACATCCCGAGTGGGAGAATGGGGCTGGACATCGGCCCCAAGACCCAGGCCGACTACGCAGCGCGGGTCCGTGCCGCGAAGACGGTGGTCTGGAATGGACCGATGGGGGTCTTCGAGATGCCCGCGTTCCGGGCGGGGACCGAGGCCGTCGGCCGGGCCCTGGGCGAGGCCGAGGGCTACACCGTGGTGGGGGGCGGCGATTCGGTCGCTGCGATCCACCTTTTGGAGCTGGAGGGGGCGGTCGATCACGTGTCGACCGGCGGCGGAGCGTCGCTGCAGCTGCTTGAGGGCACCCCCTTGCCCGGTCTCGAGGTCCTGCGGGGCTGATTCCCATTTCGCGGCGCGCGCCGGGGCGCCCAGCCCCGCACCCCGCACGGACGCCCCCCCGGGGCGCTACAATGCCACCCGTGAGCCAACCGCCCCTGATCGTTTCGCCGTCCCTGCTCTCCTGCGACTTCACACGCATAGGGGAGGAGGTCCGCCGGGCTGAGAACGCCGGCGCCGACTGGCTGCACGTGGACGTCATGGATGGCCACTTCGTGCCGAACCTGACCATCGGTCCTCCCCTGGTGAAAGCCATCCACGGGGCGGCTAGCGTGCCCCTGGACGTGCATCTGATGATCACCAATCCCCTCGACTACGCCCAGGCCTACGGGGAAGCGGGAGCGCACGTGCTGACCTACCACTGGGAGGTCGCCGGGAGCGCTGCCGGGGCCCGCGAGATCGGGGCTGCTTTCCGGCAGCACGGGGCCGCGAAGGTCGGAGTCTCGATCAACCCGGAAACCCCGGTGGAGGCCCTAGAGCCGATCCTCAGCGAGGTCGATCTTGTGCTTGTAATGAGCGTGTCCCCCGGATTTGGGGGGCAGAGCTTTCAGGAGTCCACCCTGGAGAAAACCCGCTGGCTGCGCGCTGCCGGCTACGCGGGGCACGTTGAAATGGATGGCGGCGTGTCTAGCGAGACGCTGCCCGCCTGCGTGGAGGCTGGAGCTGATGCTCTCGTCTCCGGCTCGGCCCTGTTCCGCGCCGCGGACATGGGTGAAGCCATCACCGCCTGGCGCGCTACAGCCGAACGCATCCGTCAGACCGCGTAGAAACCGCTCCTCGCCCCCCTTCGATTCGAATCATGGCCGACGCTCCCAAAGACGAAATGCAGCCCGCCGCCCCCCAAAACGGTGGTCGGCTCTCGCGCCTACGCTTCAAGAAGAAGGACATGCCCGGCGGCTTGTGGCTCAAGTGCGAGTCCTGCACCTCCACGATCTATCGCAAGGAGCTCGAGGAGAAGGGCTTCGTCTGCCCGAAGTGCGGCTTCCATTTCACGCTGCCTGGCCGTCAGCGGGTCGAGGCGACGCTGGACGAAGGCACCTTCGAGGAGCTCTTTGCCGACCTTACGGCCCTCGATCGCCTGAACTTCGTGGACTCGATCCCCTACGCCGAAAAGGTGGAGCGGACGGTGAAGCGCACGGGCCAAAACGAGGCCCTGATCTGCGGCAAGGGCGAAATCCAGGGCCGTCCGGTGGTCCTGGCGATTCTGGACTTCAAGTTCATGGGTGGATCCATGGGCGAGGTTGTCGGCGAGAAGATCGCGCTGGCCGCGGACGTGGCCCGTCGGGACAACCTCCCGCTGGTCATGTTCACCAGTTCCGGTGGCGCTCGCATGCACGAGGGCATGCTGTCCCTGATGCAGATGGCCAAGACCTGCGCGGCCCTCGCCAGCCTACGCGAGGCGGGTGGGCTCTCGATCTGTGTCCTCACCAACCCCACAACGGGGGGCGTCACCGCCTCCTTTGCCATGGTCTGTGACCTGACCTTGGCTGAGCCAGGGGCCTTGATCGGCTTTGCCGGTCCGCGCGTGATCGCCAGCACGATCAAGCAGGAGCTGCCCCCTGGTTTCCAGCGCGCGGAGTTCTTGCTCGGCAAGGGCCAGCTCGATGCGATCGTGGGTCGCGACGAGCTGAACGGCGTGCTCGGCAAGCTGATCGACTACGGAACCGCTTCCTGGGAGTCCTACTCCGGCCGCGGGGCGGCGAGTCAGTCCGCAGGCTTGAAGATCGTGGCCGGCGACGACGAGGAATCGTCTCGGGCGGATTCGGCTTCTTAGGCCGGCACCCCTGCGGGGAAAGGCGGCGCTCTCAGCCGTCCGCGTTGTCGGGCTGCTTGTCCCGCTTGGCGGGCGCATTCTTCGGCTTGACTTGCTTGCGGGGGGCGCCCTTTTTCGCAGCGGGCTTCGCTCGATCGCCAGGCTTGTTCCCCTTGCGGCGTGCGTAGTAGTCGGTGATCTTCTTCCGCTCTCGCTCGTTGAACTGACCGTCGCCGTCCAGGTCAAAGCGCTCAAGGAGTTGTTGCTGCGGGTCGCTGGGGTCGGGCGGAGGCGGCAGCGGGGCAAGGTCTTCGGGATTCAAAACCCCGACCCCGGGGCGTTTGGCCCCCTGCTTGTTCTTCGCCGCGCGAGCTGCCTTGCTATTGGCAATGCGTTGCGCCTGGTGGTACTGGGCCAGTGCTCGCGCTTCCTCGGGCGAGTGCTTGCCGTCTTTGTCCTCGTCAAAGTGCAGGAACAGGGCCGCTTCCTGGAGGGCGGTGGCACGTTTGGCGGCCGCTTCCCTAGCGCGGGCTTGGGGGCTGCCTGGGGGAGCTGATTCCCCGCGGGAGAGGGCGGCCCGCGCGCGGTCGAGGTCCCGCAGCATCGCAGCCCGTTCCTGGGGGGCGAGTCGCCCGTCGCGGTTGGTGTCGTACTTGGCCTCGGTTTGCCGGCGTCGCTCGGCGGCAGCGCTGGCCATGACGGCCTTGCTCTCCACGGGGCCGATCTCGCCGTTCTTGTCGGCGTCGAATTCGCGCAGGATCTGATCCATCGCGGCCTTGCGGCGCCTGACCTCTTTGTGGGCCGCCAGGTTCTCGATCGGGTCGAGACGCTTGTTGTCGTTGGCGTCGAACATCCGGAGGACCTCGGCGCTGCTCAGGGGTCGGGCGTCGTGGAGCGGATTGTCGAGGGGCGGCAGCGCCGATGTTCGCACGCTTCCCTTTCCTTTGCCCTTGCCGGCCGCTGCGCCCTTCTGCTTGCGGCCTTGGCGCTTGGCCTCGGCCTGCTGCCGAGCCTGATCGGTCGACCTCGCGCTGTTGGCTCGGGAGGCGCTGGATCTACGACCACCGCCGTCCTGGACACTCGGAGCGGGCCGAAGGCTTGCTCGGGGGGTGCTCGCCTTCAGTGGCGATGCGCCGAAGGACAGGCAGGCCAGGCCAACCAGCAGAGAGAGTCTGGAGAAAAGCATGGATACGATTTCTGTGCGATTCGGGCAAACGGCCAAGGCTGGCCGGGCGGTGCCCGGGGAGGAACAAGTCTAGCGCACGCTCAGTGCACCCATGAAACCAAGTACGTCAGGCCGGGTTGCTCGGTTTCACGAAACGCATCACCCAGGAATCGAAACCGCCCCCGGATGGGATGCCGACCTTGCGGCTGGTGGTGGCGAATAGGCGATTGAGCGTAAGTAGTGGCCATGAAAGGACCCCTTTGAGCTTCGTCTCATTCACGTGCATGATCTGGGGGATCGGCCAGCTCACCTGGTAAAACGAGGTCTCGAGGTGTTCCAGACCGCGCACTTCCAGGCCACCGCGGACCTCGTCGGGGGTGCGGGCGGCGAGTTCTCGGACCGGCAGGAGGGCGCGCCGGGTGCGCCGGCGCCGGAATCCCAGGGCGTCCCGGTGGATGTCGCCGATGACGAGGGTCGCGCCGGGAGCGAGGGTGCCCACGAGTCCGTCGAGCCAGGTCTCAAAGTCGGGCGAGAAGCTGACCACTCCGGAGCTGATGACCAGGTCGTAGGGGGCCTCACCAGCCGCGGGGAAGGGAGGGTGCTCGCCGAAGCCCGTGCGCCCCGTGGCCTGGACGATTCCGTTCGCGGCGGCGTTGCGCTCCGCGATGCGCACCATTTCGGGGCTGGGGTCGAAGAAGCACAGTTCGGAGCCGGGGGTCTGGCGGGCGGCCTCGATACCCACCCAGCCCGCACCGCAGCCGAAATCCAGGATCCGCGCGCCACGACTGGCCGACGCGTAGCGACCCACAAATCGGCGCATCCAGCGAAAGTGCCCGTAGCCAGGTCCGCCGGGCTCGCCGTCCCAACCGGCAGCGTTGCCGTCGAATTTCTCGACCGTTGCGGCCGGGGAGAGAACGTGGTCGGTGCGGCGCAGGGCCAGGGTGGTGCGCGCCGGCCGGGCGGCCGGAACGAGGGTCTCGCGGCCCTGCAGGGTGCGCCTGCGCAGGCCGAATTCACCCTCCTCATAGATCGCCACGGCGTGCAGGCGGGGCCAGAGCTGATTTCGCCAGCGGGCCAGCTCGGCCTCGGTGACTAGGCCGGGGGCGCGCACCAGCAAGGCGCCTGCGTCGCAGAGTTGAGCCGCGGCCGCCGAGGCATCGGGCAAACGGTCGCTGGCGTTGTCCAGATCCAGCAGGCGGCTACCTGGTGCGGCCTGATCGGTTCCAAAAGCGCACACGGCGCTGGGGTCGAGGCCGAGGTCCGAGCACAGCTCGGTCTCGGGAGGGGACGAGGTCATGGGGTCGGCAGGCATGGTCAAGACAAGACTACCTGGTCTTGGGGCCAGACGACCGGCTGCAGCGGATTCGTCGCGGTGCCTGTGCCGAGCCGGGAACCGGTCCACGCCGGGTCGCGGGCAGTGCCTAGGGGCGCCGTCGCCTGGAGCGGCGCCTGCGGGTCCCGTGTGCTCGGGACGGGCCCCGGCGGGAGCCTTGCTGGCCGTTGCGGCCGGCCAGCGGAGGCGTCACCTCACTGGAGAACAGGCCCATCGACAGGCTGTAGGCCACCTCGGGACCCGCGCAGAAGACCGAGTGCATGCAGGTCTTGGTCACGCCGTGGTTGGGCAGCAGGATGCCGTCCCCGGGCCCGAGTACGTAGGCGTGGCCCGCGTCGGCCAGCAGTCCAGTGAACTCCGGACCGCAGTTGACCAACGCAGCCAGTGCGCCCTGCCCCGGTAGGCCGAGTTCGCGGCGAAGGCGGGCGAAGCGCCCGGGCGCACACCAGCGCTGCACCTGTTCAAACGCGCCGGGCTTGGGCAGCAGTCCCGCGCGGAGGGCCGCAAAATCGTCCTCGGCAAGGTATTCCACGAACTCCATTACTCGGTGGGCGAGGTCGTCGATCGACAGGGCCAGCCAGGCGGTCCAGCCGCTGCGCTGGACGTAGAGCACGCCCCTTTGACCGCCCTCGGCGCTTGGGCCGAAGGCATCGTGATGGAAGAGGGCACCACCGCTGGGCGCGTTCCAATAGGCGAGGTGCTGGCTGTAGAGCGGCTCGGCTCCGAGCCAGGGGGTGAGCAGCGCCGCGAGCTGGGGGTGGGCGTGGATCGCGGCGGTGTCGGGCAGGAGCGCTTCGGCGAGTCGGCGGACCTGGCGGAGGCGCGTTGGGTCGGCGTTCGCGTCGTCGGGGCCCTCTTCCCCAAAGCCGAGACGTAGCCGCAGCGAGGCGTCCGCGCGGTGGGTGGACAGGGCCGCAACCTTCGCCCAGGGGGGGCCACTGCGTGAAGCGGGCTCCCCTCGGCGCGGCGCGGCCTCGATCATCCGCTTGGCGATGTCCCGCTGCGGGTCGCTGAGTCGGCCGCTTTCGGCTCCGACCAAAAATTCGGGGCTCAGCGCGTCCTGGCGCCCATCGAGCCAGTCGCGGAGACCTTCGCGGGCGGCGAGCTGCTCAAACCAAGCCTGACGCTCGCTTTCGATGGTGGGGTCGAGGGCGGGGAGCAGGTCGTGGATCACGATGGGCTTCGCGCTTTGCCAGCGCGCCTCGAGCTGCAGGTCGAGGGATGGCGCCCCAGCGGTGGCGGCCGCTTCGGTCCCTTCTGGGTCCTGGGGGTCGAACTCAGCCAGGGACCCGTGGTCGATCCCCCTGCGGCGCAGCGCGACGATGGCGCTGGCGTGCTCCTCGAGGCTGGCGAGTTCCTCCTCGGGCTCGTCGCCATGGACAGATACGCAGCGCCCGGCGCCGGGGCAAAGGTCCCGATCGGCGGACCGCAGCAGGTCTTCGTAGAACGCGGTCATGCGGTCGATCGGGGCGCGCGTGGCTGCGCGGCCCTGGAACCTAAAGGACCAGCGCGCCCATGCGGCGCACGCCCTCGGCCACGTTGGCGGCGATGGCTCGCTCGATCGAGCGCTTGCCTCGCTCACCGAAATCGGGGGAGTCTTCGGGCTCCGCCTTCGCGGACTCCTTGATCAGGGTCTCCCAGCGCACGCGGTCGGTGTTCACGTCGATCAGTCGCCAGCGGAGGGCTGCGTCGGTGGTCATCGTGAGGCCCGGCTCGCTGAGGTTGAGGCGTTCGACGGTGACCTCCAGGATCCAGTCGGCGCCGCCGGTGAGGGCGACTTCCTGGAAGAGGCCAGCCTCGAGAACCGCGGTGCGCACAGCCTGCTCGAGGTCCGACGAACCGACCTTGCGCGGCCCGAGGCCAAAGGTGCGGCCGGTGCCGGTGGCGTTGACCTGCACGCTGGCGAAGTTCTGGTGCTCGACCTGAACCGTGCGCGGGGTTAGCTCCAGGGAGCTGGTGGTCGTACAGCCGGTGGCCAGCAGGCCGCAGGCGGCTGCGGCGATGGAAACGAGGGGGGAGCGCACGGTGGAGAGACTTCGCATGGGAGGCGTCCGGGAGAAGAGGATCGTCCTGGTGTACCGAACGGGGCCCGCGAAGCCAAATGGCGCCCCGTCCAGTTGCACTGTGCCTCTCACCCCTGGGGCGACTTTTGGGGCTTCATTCGAGCTAGGATGCGCGCCGTGGGCAAGGCAATCGGAGGCGGAGAGGGCAGCACCTGGAGGGTTCTGGGGGTTCCCCAGGAGCTCGAGGAGAGCGATCGCACGCTCTTCGAGCGCGCGGCAGGGCGTGTGGGCGTGTCCCCCGGGGCCCTGCGCTCGGCTCGGGTCGCGCGGCGCTCGGTGGACGCGCGCCGGGGGCGGGGCATCCTGCGCTTTGTCTGCCACGTGGATCTGGTCGTTGGCCCAGGGAAGGCCTCGAAGGCCCTGGCACGCGCCGAGCGGAGCGGCCGGGCGCGGGCGGTGCCGGGGTTCGTCGGGCTCCGGCCGCAGGGGGCGATGGATGCGGCCGGCCTGTCGCCGGGTGGTCACGTGGCGGTGCTCGGGTCCGGGCCTGCGGGCCTCTTTGCTGCGCTGTCCCTGGCGCTCGCGGGGCTGCGGGTCAGCCTACTGGAGCGCGGAGCATCGCTCGCCAACCGCCACAAGCGGCTCGTGCCCTTTCACCGGGGCGGTGAGCTGGACCTGGAGACGAACCTGCTG
>CAYWNK010000247.1:0-9487 GCA_964459495.1 uncultured Planctomycetaceae bacterium | reverse complement strand
AGTGGGACCTCACGGTACCCCGACCAGGAGGCTGGCCTTCTCATCCCATCTATCCTCTCCGCGTCCTCCTTCTACATGTTCGTTCTCCCCGAAGCTCTTGAGGGCGGCATCGTCGTTCACGAAGAGGCGTACTCTCCGATCCTGATCGATGCAAACGCAGCCCACCGCAACACGAACTACGGGAGCGTTCCAGGCTACGCCTGGGAGATGGTCGAGAGGGATCACAGCGCCTCCGCAACGACCGAGGCCCTCCTTCAATCCGGAGCTGATCTCCGGGCTCGATTGGCGAGCCCCTACGAAAGGCCCATCGAGTTCGGGAATCTTGGACGCCCAATGGACAGGGTCCAACCTCGATACAGAATCGGCTGCCGGGGAGGACCTCAGGCTACGTGGACTTCCCCCGCAGCCCTACATCCTCCGGGCTCGAACCAACACGCGAGGAACTGTCGCAGAGAAGCGAATCGACATCCAAGCTGGAACAAACGAAGTCTCGCTCGACATTCCCGCCCACCTCGAGACACGAGCACCGGTCGCCGGGACTGTGTTCGTCGCGGGCAAATTCGACCCGCAAGCCACGGCCCTCAAATTCCACGAGCGGACCAACCATGACTTGAGAACGGAGTTCGGATTGACGCCCTGCGGAAAGAGTATCGCGCTCGCTCAGATGGACCGTATCGATGGGGGCTATCGATTCAGCGCGGGCGCGCTTCGCATTGGCGAATACGGAATCAGCCTCGCAGGAGTCCCGTGGAAAGCCGAATTCACCCTTACGGCGAGTGGACAAAGGGACCTGCGCTTCGAGCTGGAGTCCCAGAAAGAAGCCCTTGTGCGCTTCATCGATCCCCAGATATTCGAGGTCATCGGTCCCTACCCCATGGGGTTTTGGCTCTACCCTCAATTCAGATTTGGCGCGGAGGTCGAGGCGGCGTACGACGAAGCCGAGCAGGCTTGGCGCCTCCGAGGGCCCTCGGGTCGGCAGAGCGGTCGGGTCTGATTCCACTTCAACGACAGAGGCCAAGATGTGGAGATCGATTTCCTTCCTGGTGCGCAGGTTGTCGAGCTACCGCTGATCAGCCTGACGACGTTCGCGATCCAATTCCACAACGAAGGCGATCTGGTTCCAGCGCCCCTTGAATGGCAGGAGAAACCTGATCCTTCCAGTTTTGGCATCGGGACCATGCGGAGCGTGACAGCAGATCGTCCAGCATCAGCAACCCGCCACCGAGCGACTGATTCACGAACGCAGTCCAGGTCACTTGGGAGTCGGTGACCCGCAATCTGTCGAAGGCTCATTCGCTTCGCACGTCTGGTAGAAGACCTGGACTGCACTTCCTGCGGTTCAGGTCCGCCCCTCTGGAAGTAGGACTGCGAAGGACGCGATTCAGCCCCCCCCCCGGAAGCGACGAAGACTCGCAGCGACTGACGCATTTGGAACACTAACGCCAGCTGCAGGCAAGGGTTGAACTCTGGGGCGCCGGGCTGCTTCTGTCCACCTTGCCTGTGGGGGGGGCCGAGGGATGCTCGGCAAGGGCTGCGCGAACCGGTAGACCCGCGGCAGGCTCGGGAGCACCCCGGCTCCGCCCTTGCCCGCTGCCGGGTCCCTTGGGCGGGGGCAGCCCGAAAAGGATCTAGCACTTTGTCCGGGCCCGTTCAGGGTCGCCCGCGCCTTGACTTGTGAGCGGATATCCCGCGGCGTACCACGTTCGGTGCCCAGGCTCTTCTGCTGTCCAGCCCACTACCCAAATTCCATGCAAACTCACAGAACTGTGTTCTCCCTGTCCGCACTCGCCCTGCTCATTGGGGGCGCATTCGCCCAAGGCACCACCCCCGGAGTCCCGGATCCAGGCACCCAGGATGCCTGGGGCCCGCCGACGACAGCACCGTTCGTCAAAGCTCATTTGATCAATGCCACGTCTGGTCACATTAGCGTCACCTCAGGAACCCGAACGACGCGAACTCGAGATGTCGTGGCCTGCCAGCAAATGGGGGTGGCCTACTGTGGCGGATCTGGTCAAATTGCTGCAGGTGCGGGACTCTCCCTCTTTGGCTTCGACTACACGGTCGACCAAACCTGGACCGCACCGCCCGCCGACGACTGCGACCTATGTGCCATCTTTCTCTGTGGGAACGCGACGGAGACGGAAACGACGGACAAGGGAAAGACTCGGCATAAGAACGGCCTAGGCATGACCATCAGCAAAACAGATTACGGGTCGGGCCCAACCACCTCAGTTGTACCGGATGGAACCGGCTTTGTCCTAAAGCAGAAGTGCATCAATAGCGACGAGGCACATGAATTTTGCTGCCCGGACAAGTCCTACGCATGGACCGGGGGGAGCTCTCAGGCTTTGGGCAGCCTCGAGTATGGGGATATTGCCATCAACCCAGAACGTTACGGCTTCGGCCACGACATGCCTGCCCCCTACAGCTTCGACCTGCTCGAGGTAGCAGCATTCGTCAGCCTGGACCTCGGCTCAGTTCTTCAAAACGCAGAAGAAGTCTGGGAGGGAGATCTGGCGAATTTTGGCTTCTACGTAGCCTCCAGTATCGATGAGACAACACTGGATCAGCGAATGCAACTCGCTGAGCATCTGATTCAGTCACTGGGCCTGCTGAACCCTCTCACGCCTTGGCCCACCGGCCGCATTGTGCTCTCCGCGATCAGCCCCGACGGCACCGTCACCGGCGTCGACTTGGGCACCGTCGAAGAACTCCTTGCCAATGACACCCTCCGTCTTGCCAACCCGGCGGACATCAACATGGACTTTGTCGTTGATGCGGCCGACCTTGAAATCGTCTACCAGGACTTGCAGGCGTCCTATTCCGGCGGGCGCGGGGACGTCAATCTAGACGGCTGGGTCACAAGCGCCGACGTCGAGCTGGTGCAGTCCGCGATGGGCCAGTAAGCAGTTCAGCCGAGCGACCTTCGTCTTGCTGTGTGCCGAGTGGGTGTGAGCCCCCACTCGGTGTGCTCCCTTTGCTCCCCTCTGCTCGTCAAACGCGGAGCGACTGTCATCGGAGCAGTCCCTGTCGCATGATCAACGTGGCTGTCGGCTGGAAGAGCTGGGCCAAGGCTAGGGATTTTGGACTTGCGAAAGGCGCAATACCCGGCCCGACCGCAGCCGCAGTGGCCAGCCCGGCTTGTTCTGCGTGTTCAGGGAAGACCGGCTTCGGTGCCCCTGCTTTCGGGAGCTGCGTGCCCGGGATTCGATGGAATCCGCGAGCCCGCCGAGGACGCTCTGCGCCCTTAGCGGGTGAGGCCTCTCTTACTCACAACCCAAGCCATGAAACAGCTCGCTCAACGATCCGCCGCCCTTCTCGCTCTTGCCCTGCCCTCGGCAGCATCAACGATCGGCCAAGATGGGGGCCAGTCCCTCTGTAAGTTCGTGCTGGATGATGATGGGGAAGGGGGCCACCTTGACGACCTAGGCTGGGGGGACGCGCTCCTGATTGAGAACTCCCATAGGACCTGGGTGTACTACATCATCTGGGAGAGCCCGCAGATGTTGGAGATCGCTGACGTGATTGACATCCCACCATTCGGCGAGGCCCTCGTCGAGTTCCATACCAGCGGCGATGCGGGCAAGGTAGCTGAGAGCGAGCCACTCCCCATAAGAACAAGGCTAATTGGAAGCAGCGAAGTCAGTGGCATCTGCATCGGGGCTTCAGGGTTGCGTGTGGGTAGTTGAAACCGGGTAGAGGTCGAGTTCGCCGCAGTGGAAGAAGATTGCGTCACGGAACCGGTCACGGTTTCGATCCGAGGCGTGTCATACGTTCCTCCTCGGATACCGCATCTTGAGCAAACCGGCCAGCTATTAGATCGAGGGCGAATGGAGACAACGATGGTGTCGCCCTCGAATCTGGGCTCTTCGTAGACGAAGGAAGAGTGTCTCTCGATTCGATTGAGGATAGTCTTGAGGAGCATCTTGTTGTGGCGGCTTGGGGTGTGTTGTTTAGCGACCCCATCGTCCCAGGCTTCACAACGAGATGCACCTCTCTATCGGCTCAACCGATGATCTCCAGCCATCCAACAAGGAGAGGGCAGCGGGTGTGGCGCGGGCAGCTCCCGCACTGGCTCGCGGGGAGCTGTCCGCGCCATGCCCGCTGCCCTCGGTGAGCCCCCCCGCCTTGTTAGCCCGCCTGACCGGCCCACTGATTCAGCTAAGGACCCCCAAATTTCAGCTCTGGGTCGGAAACGCGGGACCACCTCTGGTCGCGCGGGTACTGAGTGGGGGGCCGGGCTTGAAACCCAAAAACCACGGACCGGGGAAACTTCCGAATCGATCCCGACGCGATGGCTGAGAAGCGCGACGGCAATTCGCCGATCGCTCGATCTCCCCCATCTCATCAACATGAAGACCACCATCCATCTGCGAGCGCTCCGATTCATCTCGCTTGCGGCGCTCACTGCAGCGCTCGCGAGCGCCCAGACCCAACACACCTCTCGCCCTGCCCAGGCCACGCAGCTCCTGCCGGAAATCGCCTCCGGCGCGGTCACCCTCGACGGCGACTTCGAGGTCGGGCCCCTGCCGGGCGGCATTCAGACGGGTGTGACCGACCCGAATTGGATCTTCTCGCAAGGCGCTGGCCTAGCCGAGACGAGCCACCCGCTCGTGCAGGGTTTCGGACCCGCAAGCGGAAGCATCGTCGCGGGCGCCGTAGGGAACCAATTCGTCATCGCGGTCAACGATCTCAGCGCGGGTTCCTACCGCCTTCAATACCAGGGCGCGGGAACGCTCAATGCGGTGGCTCAGGTGGCCTTCTTCAACTCGGTCTGGACGACCGTCGACGACGTGCTCCTCACGTCGTCGTTCGAAGAGTACACGTCACGTCCCTTCCGCATCGACGCGGCGCCCGGGACGACGCAGCAGGTCTTGATCGCGTGGTTCAACCCGAACCCGGGCACAATCATTGCGTTCGACGACCTGCGTCTCGAACGACTTCACGAGTGGAACGACGGCGCGAGCTGGCTGCCGGTTGGCGTTGGCGTACCGAATGCCGACGATGACGTGTCGATCCCCTCCGGGTCGGCGATCTCGCTCGTAGGAAATGCCGCCGCGGCACGCATCGAGGTGGCCGGAGAACTGCTCGTCCCTGACGTCGCTGGCGGCATCGAAGCGGACCTCATCTCTGTGATCTCGCCCGCCGTGGCGACACCCGCGGAGCTGGTCGCGGCCCGCTTCGAGGTCGGTCGCGAACGGGTACCGTTCACCGAGACCTTCGACGTGCTGCTGACGAACGCCACTGTTCCGCCAACCGGAATGCACGAGCGGGAGGACCGAGCGATCCTTGTCGGAAACGGGGCGGAGCTCGACCTGCACGGTCGCACGACGACCACGTGGACGAAGCTCATCCAGACGGCGAACTCAGGGGCCACCGAGTTCTTGGTCGAAGATGCGCAACTTTGGCTCCCGGGGGACGAAGTCGTGCTCGCCGGTTCGTCGAAAGAGCAGGCTGAGGGAGAGGGAGGAACCGCGACCTCGTGTGACACAACCTTGTTCTTCACCCATCAGCACGAGCGAGTCAGGATCGAGAGCGCCACTATCGATTCCGCAACTGGCGGCTATCTTGTGAAGATCGACCAGAGCGTATCGCCGCCGCTCTCGAACCTGCATGTCGGTGACGCACCAATCGATCGCACTATCACCTACGAGGCGACCCCTGGCGACGGAACCGTGAACGAGCTAACCGAGACGCTCGTGCTGGACCAGCGCGCCGAAGTTGGCAACCTTAGCCGCTCGATCGTGATCAAGTCGGAAACCGCAAGCTTCGAGTCTCCCTGCGGAACCGACGGCAGCCCCTTCGCGGGGAGCGGAGGTCACGTGATGATCCTGGGCGTCGGACATGGCCATGGACACGGTTCGCCCGGCAGCGACGTACGAGCAGGATTCGCTCGCGTCTCATCGGTGGAGTTCCGCGGGCTTGGGCGCACCGGGATCCTCGGCCGCTATCCCTTCCACTGGCACATGGTGCGCGACGAAGGTTCGGGTCAATACCTGCGCGACTGCAGCGTCGTCGACTCGTTCCATCGAGCGATTACGATCCACGGGACGGACAACACCGTGGTGGACGGCAACGTCGCCGTCGACACGCTCGGGCATGCCGTCTTCCTGGAGGACGGGTCCGAGATGGACAATCAGATCACGAGGAATCTTGTGGTCGGCACGCGGAAAGTGGGCTGCCTCGAGGAAGGCATCCTGGAGACCGACTTCGCGCCCTCCAGCTTCCAAAGTCGCGCTCCCGGATCGTTCTGGATCACCAACCCGTCGAACTTCATCGAAGACAACGTGGCCAGCGATACGGTGGGCACCGGTTTCTGGCTTTCCTTCGGCTTCGAGGTCTTCGGGGACTCGGCCGCGCTTCCGATCGGCAGTCCTCCGGACCCGGGTCAGGAACACAACGCAGAGGTTGCACCGTGGATGCTCCCACTTGGTTCCTTCGCGCGAAACAAGGCCCACGGCTGCAACGCTGGCCTGGACTACAACGACGGCATGCAGGCCGATCCGACTGTCGGGCCGAAGGGCCACCCGAGCACGCAGACCCTGGTCGGAAACCTCGGCTGGGAAGCACCGCAACCGGACGGATCCACTTTCCTCGACGAATTCACAGTGTACGGCTGTGAAACCGGAATCTACGCGGGAATCGGTCGGGGCCAGGTCACGCACCGGAATCTCGTGAGTGCGGACAACGAAAAGAACCTCTTCCTCGCGTCCTTCGACCTCGTTCTGCGCTCTTGGATCCTGGCGAACGGTCCAACCGACGTGATCCCCGATGGATGCGACTCGCCCGTTGAGGCGATGCGCCTCTACGACGGTGCGTCCACGACGATCGACACGGTGTTCGACAACTTCGACAGCGCCGGCGCGCGATTCTTCGGCGTCAACCCCGCCGCGAACCGTAACGTCAACCACCGACTGAAGCGCTGCTCGCACTTCGGATACGACTTCGTCACCGATACGGCGACGCCGCTCGCGCCCTGGGCCGAGTTCTCTGAGTTCGATTGCCTGCTGGCGTGCAACCAGGCGGCTCAGTGCACCACCGGCACGCCGGAATCGTGCGAGTGCTGCGATCTCCTGGCCTTCGACATCCCCGGCACGATCACGAATACGATCGCACAGCTCCGGAGGCCGGATTCTTGGGGCGTCGTGGTTCACGACATCGATGGCGGAATCTTCGGCCCCGGGGGAACTCGGCTCGTCTCCGATGCCCCCTGGATGCTGTTCGGTGACGAGACCGTGGCGCCCGCATCCTCATTCGGCAGTATGCGAGAGACCAACCGGCGCTACGGCTTGCTGAAGGTCTATCTCCCCAAGATCACGCTCGACAACGGCACACCCAGCGGCCCCGGCGCCGCTCAGTTCCCCCTGGTATCGTGCAGGTTCTCGCGCGTCTCAAACTTCACGGCTACCGAGAGCTACTCGTCGGGTCCTCGCTCCCTCGTGCTACCCGCATGCCCGGCCGCGTTCCCCTGGGGTCCCCCGGTCGATGCGCTTCCCTTTCATCAGATCCCATTCGTCGCGGAAGCGGGCGTGCGCACGGTCGTGAACTTTGGCACCGTGGGAGGGCTCGCCCCCAGTGGCGCGGCGTGTAGCCAGAACGTCGCCGACATCCGCCTGCGGGTCGGAGATATCGACGCCGGCGACCGATTCGTTGTGCAGATCGACAACCTCGACGAACTGAACGGCGCTCCCGTGACTGGAATGACGGTCACGTTCAACGGTCTGTCGACCACACCGGCCGCAAGCTTCGCCACGGTCGCGGACGCTGTCGCATTCGTCGAGGCGGCGAACGACCGAGAAGCAGCTTGGGTCCCGTCCGCCGACTCGCTGGTGATCGGCGTGGTCAAAGAGACCGAAGTGCTCTCGAGCCAAGAGATCGTGGTCGTCGACAAGACGGACATCGTGACGGTCGACTTCGACTGAGCATCGTAGGGATCGAGCCCAGCATGCTCGGTCAAGCGTCATTGACCGGGTGCAGCTCGAGGTGAGACTCCTCGAGCTGCACCCTCGGCTACTGAAGGAACTGCCCGGGTCCGGCCCGGTCTTGATCGGAGACAACGCGAATCACCGGGCACGGGAAGGAGGACCTCAGCTCGCAGCTGGTTCACCGGTGGCCCGCAAGGAATCCAGCGGGCCCATCCAGGCTGGGGTTGGAATGGAATCTCGACCGCGTCCAAGAACCGAAGCCAAGGCTGCCCCGGGGCGCATCCCGAACCCAGCATTGGAAGGACCGAAGCCTTCCGGCCACGATCTATCCGGCCACCGCGGCGCTGGTATTGTCGAGAGTCCTACTCAGGATCCCCGCCCCATGGGAGAGAGCCGTCGGAGATCGAGTGAGACCACTTGGTCCGCTGGACACGCACATCCATGCGTTCCCCAAGAGAACCTCGTTCTCTCCCTATCCGAAGTAGAACGAACCAGAGATGACGGAGGGCAGAAGACCGGCGCGCAGCACGGGGGCGATCTACGCAACCTGGTTTCTCCCGCCGATCACCTAGCGCACTGGAAGCCCCGCCGAGTTCGGGTGAGCCCCACTTGGTGGACCACGTCCTGCCCGAGGTCCCAGTCAGGCAGTGGGTTCTCTCGGCCCCCTGTGCCCTGCGCCTTCACCTAGCTTCGGACCCACGCCTATGCCGGTCCGTCGCCTCTGCCTAGCTCCGCGCAGTCTCTGCCTCCTACAAGCGCCGCGCCCAGGCCGCAGGCCTCCCGCCCGGCGTCCGCTCTTTCAGCGGAGCGATCAACGTCGTACAGCGCTTCGGCTCATCACTTGCGCTAAATGTTCACTTCCATGCCCTCGTCCTGGACGGCGTTTGCACCACCCTCGGCCCCGCCGGCATCCCCACCTTCCATCCTGCCCCGACGCTGGATGACGAAGAAGTCGCTCTCGTCCTCGCGTACGCCAGGCGCCGCATCGCTCGCCTTCTCCGCAGCCGGGGTTTTGTTCCTGCGCCAGGAGAGGACTCCCCACTCCCCGGCCAAGCAGATGAGTCGCTCCTGCCTTTCCTCCAGGCTGCTTCGCTTCAGTCCCGAGTCGCCCTAGGCCCAGACTCCGGAGCCCTCCTTCCTCGCCAGCGGGCCTCCCCGAACCATCTCCCCAAGCGAGCCCCCCCGATCGCCACTGTGTCACACCGATTCGGGCTTCTTTCTCCACGCTGCAGTCCGCAATAATGGCACGGACCGAGGCGCGCTAGAGCACCTGTGCCGCTACGTAACGCGCCCTCCCTTGGTCCAGGGCCGCCTCCAGCTGCGTGAGGACGAAAAGGTCATCTGGCATCTCCGCCGCCCCTGAAGAGATGGCACCCAGGCCTTTGTCCTGGACCCACTCTAGTAGGCGCCCGCGTTCCGGCTGCATTGGATTCGGTCGGGATCTTCGACGGTCAGGACAAAGCGTAGAGCTGTGTGCAGCCCGGCCCTGTTGACCTGGCACAGCAATACGGTCTCGGGATACACGTCCTTCGCTAGCCGTTCGAGCTCCTTGTCGAGCGCTG
>CAYWNK010000246.1:0-9516 GCA_964459495.1 uncultured Planctomycetaceae bacterium | reverse complement strand
GTCTCGCCTGGATCGCCTACGGCCGAGATGGCGATCCTGCGGCCGCACGGCGCGGGGACCTTCAGGCCCTTGGGCGGGTCCTGGCCGCCATCTAGCGATGAATCAGAATGCAGCTCCTGCGGAGTTGAGGCAGCCTGCCCCCTGGCCCTGGTCCGGAATCGCCCCGCAGCCTTGGACCTGCAACCCCCAGTTGCTCCAATGGGTTCCAAGGAAGGGGAGAGAGTCACTATGGAGGGGAATCGAGACGAGCTGTTCGGAGACGGTCCTGCGGGCCCGGCCCAGGGGTCCCTGGCGCCTGAGGATCTGCACGACCTCTGGGGCGATGGAGACGCGGCCTCGGACGGGCTTCCGTCGAGCGCTGAGGCAGCGCAGGCCCAGCCCCATTCCGCGGGGGGCTTCTTCGATCAGCCACGGGCCCGCTCCGCGCGCCCCAAGCCCCCCGCCGACCCGGTCGCCGCGCTGGCCGAGATGCGCGAGATCGTCGCCCAGGTCTGGGGCTACGACACGCTGCGCCCCCTGCAGGAGGACGCGATGCGTGCTTCGCTGGAAGGCCGCGACGGCGTGGTGGTGCTGCCCACCGGTGGCGGCAAGAGCCTCTGCTACCAGGCCCCGGCGCTCGTGCGCGAGGGCCTGACGGTCGTGGTCTCGCCGCTCATCGCATTGATGAAGGATCAGCTCGACGGGCTGCTCGCCAACGGCGTCGCCGCGGGCATGCTGACCAGCGCCCAGGACGCCGAAGAGCGCCGCGAGACGATGCAGGAACTGCGCGCTGGCCGGCTGAAGCTGCTCTTTTGCTCGCCCGAGCGCCTGGTCATGGATGGCTTCTACGACCGGCTCATCGACCAGGGCCTGGCCGCGATCGCCGTCGATGAGGCCCACTGCATCAGCCACTGGGGCCACGACTTCCGGCCCGAGTATCGCATGCTCGGCGAGCTGCGCAAGAACGGCCCGGCCGTGCCGATCATGGCGTTCACCGCGACGGCGACGCCGCGCGTGCGCACCGACATCGTCGAGCAGCTTGGGCTGCAGGACCACGCCGACCTCGTCGGCAACTTCGACCGCCCCAACCTCACCTACCGCGTCGTCCCGCGCAGCGACCTGCTCGAGCAGGCCATGAAGGTGGTCAGCCGCCACGAGGGCCAGGCCGGCATCGTCTACACCCTGCGCCGCAAGGACGTCGAGAAGCTCGCCGCCGACCTGGCGCGCCGCGGCGTGCGCTGCCTGCCCTACCACGCGGGCCTCGAGTCGTCCGAACGCAAGCGCGTGCAGGAGGCCTTCCTCAACGAGGGCATCGACGTGGTCGTCGCCACCGTCGCGTTTGGCATGGGCATCGACCGCCCGGACGTGCGCTTCGTGATCCACGCGAGCCTGCCCAAGGGCGTCGAGCAGTACAGCCAGGAGACCGGTCGCGCGGGCCGGGATGGGCTGGCGTCGGAGTGCGTGATGCTCTACTCGGGCGCGGACTACCACGGCTGGCGCGGGCTGATGGAGCGCTCCGCCAAGGAGGCCGAGCTCGCCGGCCAGCGCGGAGCCATGGACGAGTTCGACGCCTCGATGGATCGTCTCGACGAACTCTGGAGCTACGCCTGCGGCACCAAGTGCCGGCACCGCTTCCTGGTCGAGTTCTTCGGCGGTACCTACGAGCCCCCGGCCCCCGTCGAGGCGGAAGAAGGCGAAGAGCCCGCGACTCAGGCCGGCTGCGGCGCCTGCGACGTGTGCCTGGGCGAGCTCGAAACCGTCGACGACGCCCAGGTCACCAGCCAGAAGATCCTCTCCTGCGTGGTGCGCTGCGACCAGCGCTACGGCGCCGCCCACGTGACCGACGTGCTGCGCGGCGCGGACACCGCCCGCATCCGCCAGTCGGGCCATGACCAGATCTCGACCCACGGCCTGCTCAAGGAGTGCTCGCGAAGCGACGTGCGCGCGTGGATCGACCAGCTCATCGGTGCCGGCCACCTGGCCGTGGCCCAGGGCCCCTACCCGACCCTGCACCTGACCCCCACGGGCGTCGAGGTGATGAAGGGCGAGCGCGCCGTGAGCCTCTTCCGTCCACGCAAGACCGGCGGCTCGTCCACCCGTGCCCGCCGCGGCGCGGCCCTCGCCGCCGAAGAGGGCGGCCCCGCCCCGGACGAGGGCTTGTTCGAGCACCTGCGCAAGCTGCGCAAAGCCATGTCGGCCGAGCGGGGAGTGCCCCCCTACATCCTGTTCAACGACCGAACGCTAGCCAGCCTCGCCGCCCACAAGCCCAAGTCCAACGACCAGCTCCTGAACATCAAGGGCATCGGCGCCAAGAAGGCCGCCGACCTGGGCCCGGTGCTCCTACAAGCCATCGCCGAGTACTGCTCTTAGAGGGACGAGTCCACCACGGTAAGGGCCAACACGTTGCTCAAGTAGCGTGTATTGCCCGCGCCGTCTAGGAAGACCTGCAGGTAGCGCGTTCGGCTTTCATCCACGGGCAGTACGGAGCCCGGAGAGAATTCACCGCCTTGGCTGGGACGGGAGCTTCGCGCGTAGCGCGAAGCTCCCGTCCCAGCCAAGGCGGTGAATTCTCTCCGGGCTCCGTACTGCCTCCGTACTGCCCACTCAAGCCGCCGAGCGCAAGTGGCGGAAACTCGGGCGGCACCAGCTCCTCGGTGATGTCATCCGAGGAGTCCAATTCAAGGACGACACCAAGGTCGCCGCGTAGCCTCCGTCAGATTCGATCCAAAACTCTTGACCATATCTCCTTCGTCACGCTAGACGGGTGCCACCCTTCCTGGTTTCGGGCGCTATGACTCGCATAGTCGCTGGGCTCGGTCAAGCGGGGTCAGGCCAGTGACAAGTCTTGCGTGGCTGACTATTGAGCCCCCTACTTTGCACCAATTGCCCGGCACTTTCGGCTACTTCCGAAGGGCCTACACCCTATGCCTAAGCAAGCTTCCTACATGAACCTCAGCCGTGCCCATCTTCATGCGTTCCGCTTATTACCCAAAACGCTGATGCTGGCATTGGCCACGTCTCAGCTCGCGGGCGCCATGCCTCAGAAAGAACTGGTCACGAGGGTGTTCTCAGATATGGGCAACCCCCTTTTCAACACTCCAATCACCCACATAACCGGGGGCGTCGTAACAAGTCAATACTCCGATGCCGAGGGCTACGGCCCTACGTTGAATGTCCCCAGTCTTGGACAGACCCTCGTTGTCCTCGGTCGCTCCAGCTCCCAGTACGGTGACACAATTGGCCAGCTCTTCAATGTTGACCATGGCGCCTCTGATGTTGACATCATGGAGCACTATCTGCTTGTGGCAGAGGCCCGCTCGGTCTCGATATCGACGGTGCTAGGACCGATCCAGGATACTCAAGGAGGAGCTTTCTGGAAGATCCGACATCCCCAAGGTTCCAATTATAGCTTTAGCGCAAAGGTAGGGGGCCTAATGAGCCCCACTGCACAACAGGGATACCTTGCCTACAACGGAGTATCGGGTGCATGGGAGTTCGACGCTGCGGTCCTTGTCAGGAGTGGTAGCAACGTTGTTTTACCTCCATCCGGATTGGATTTGCTTGTGTACACGGAACACCTGACCAATGCGTCGGCGTACGCAGGCCACATCTACATATCAACTGCCCCGCCCGTCACCAACGACGGTTTGAGCATCACCCAATCACCACAAGATGCAGACGGGTACACCCGTCTGCATCTAACCGGACACATCTACCGAGGCGACAATCTCATTGCCGTAGGGCACACGGCCCCTTCGTCCCCCTTTACGCACTTCATCTCAAGCCCCTTCGACTCCACGTTCTCTTTTCAGAGTTCGGTATCCCCTCCCTCCGCCCCGACACCGGAGCAATGCGTCCCCAGTCCTGATGGATTCACCTGTGCGGACTATGGATCGTTAGAGGGTTGCATTCCCTCTAGTACCCCTGAACTGAAACCAGGGCAGAGATTCGGCCCTGGTAGCGACACCGAAGGCACGGCTACCGTATTTAAGGACAGGCTAGGAGGAGCAAACGTATTCGTTTGCGGCACCTGCGATGACGAGCATGGAGGCAAGCGTGTATGCCGCCGATATGGCGGTGGGGCCTCACTCTCATGGACAGGCAGCGGGCCTGTAGGGAGTGCCAATTTCAAGGTCAACGCCGACATCTCTCACACCGAATGCGACCAGATCAATGCCGGAGCCGGACGGTGTACTTCTAAGTTCATTTGTCGGTACAAGGTCAATTTCAAGTTCGTGATCGAAGAGAACCTGGCTCTAAGCACGACTGAAGACCCAAACCCCGAGCCTGATTGGCAGTGGGTGGAGACGAAGTACGCTACATGTTCTGTGCTCGGAGGCACTTCCCTGGTTTCGTGCGAAATGGAGGGCTGTGACGACGAATGATGTGACAGTACGGAGTCCGGAGAGAATTCATCGCCTTGGCTGGGATGGGAGCGTGAACCGACATATCCACAACGACTGGGGTTGGACAACAAGGTGGGAGCACAATGCACGGCACCCACACACGGACAACCTTGACTCAAGATGAAACGGGGAGGTGCTAGCCGGATCCTTCGGGTTGAGTATATTCGGGGATGGTAATATCTTTTGGCTGGCGCCCTATGCTCACACATCGTCTCGCTCTACTGATTCCAACGCTTCTCCTCGCATCTTCTCCCGCGCTTGCTCAGTTTCGCGCAGGATACCTGCCCGACTACAGAGAACACGGAAGCGCCGCCGCATCCAGCCAGCACTTCGCCTACGTCGGAGGAAACAGATTCGGCGCACCATTGGATACGGTCCTCCTCCTTGATTGGAATACTCAACTGTGGAGCGAGCTCACTCTATCCGAGCCGAAGAATCACACTGCTTCGGTGATTGCCGACGACCGACTGATCGTTGCTGGTGGCCTGCTGTCCGGTTCTGGGTCCCCGCTCTCGGATGTCGTGGAGCTCATCGACCTCACAACCGGTGTGCGTGAAATCGAGCACCTGCCGATCCGTGTGCGCAACGCCCACATCGCTTGCTTCGACGATCAAGTCTTCGTTGCGGGGGGGGCATCCACCTCGAGTGTGATCAGCGGAGTTCAGGTTCTGAACTTGACCACACGCACATGGTCGTTCCAGAGCCTGCCCGCCTTCGCAGGCATCTTCGCGGATTCTGCCGCAACCGATCGTTGGCTTGCCCTAGCCGGCGGCGGCGGCGGCCCTCTGTTGCCTGACGGGCCCTGGACCCTCCATCTCTATGACCATCAGATCGGGTCCTGGTCCGAATTGAGGATGCCTCATCACCATCGCGGGGCATCGGCAGCAATCGTGGACGATCGGCTGTACGTTGCTGGAGGATGTCCCTCTTTTACGGATCCCCGCCTCATAGACGTCTACGATCTTGTCGACAAGGAGTGGAGCACGATCCTGGCGCCAACGCCGGGCAACAATTTTCATTCGTTCGGTCTCGGGCCATATATGGTGCTGGCAGCGGGGTCCCTCTCCAGCACCGTGCTGGGTACGGTAGACGTCTACAACACCCTCACGGAGACCTGGACCACTCACGACCTCTCCCACCTTGCAACGGCACGGGAGCTCGCCGTATCCGAGGATGCCCGTGTTGCCGGGCTCTTCGGCGGGCAGAGGAATGGTTCCGCTACGGACCAAGTCGACTACTTCCTCATCGAGGAAGACATCGGCAGCAAGCACTGTAGCCCATCTGTTCCCAACTCTACGGGCGCATCAGGTGTCCTGACCTGCATCGGGAGCAGGATCGCTGAGGATCGATTCTTGACGCTGGTTGCCTCCGACCTACCGATCCAGCCAGGTGGCTTTGGAGCGTTCCTAGCTGCCGACCAAGCTGGGCTCCTCACGACACCAACTGGCTCCATCGGCAATCTTTGCTTGGGGACTTACGCTGTTCTCCCCGGCAGCGTACAGGCCCTTGGCGCGGACGGGCAAATCGCCGCTTCCCCCGACTTGGCAGACCTGCCAGCTCCATTTTCTCAGCCTGTTCTTGCAGGACAAAGCTGGTACTTCCAGGCCTGGTATCGGGACACTCTCCCGGGCTCGCAGCCCACAAGCAACTTCACAGACGCCCTCCAGGTCGATTTCCTGTAGGGAGGATGGACCAGTCAACACTCTGCGTGGCAGGCCCCTGAGGGTGTGTCCCGCTCGCTAACTTCATTCAATACGAGGGTACGGCTAGAGGTACCTCCCTCAGCGCCTACGCCTCGCCACCAGCTTCCAGTCGCCCAGGGGATTGGGCAGGCGCCAGCGGAGCGTCAGGACCAGACTAGGCGAGTGCAGGACCGTGATCGGACGGCCCACCATTTCGTCGGTGCGCAGGATCTCGTCGAAGCGCGGGCGGGCGGCGGCTGGGTAGGTCTCCAGCATGCGGTCGAGCGCCCGGCGGATGGGGGCGTCGTCGGAATCTCTTCTGACAGTATGGACCCCGCCGCGGCGCGGCCCTAGCCGCCGAAGAGGGAGGCCCCGCCCCGGACGAGGGCCTGTTCGAGCACCTGCGCAAGCTGCGCAAAGCCATGTCGGCCGAGCGGGGAGTGCCCCCCTACATCCTGTTCAACGACCGAACGCTAGCCAGCCTCGCCGCCCACAAGCCCAAGTCCAACGACCAGCTCCTGAACATCAAGGGCATCGGCGCCAAGAAGGCCGCCGACCTGGGCCCGGTGCTCCTACAAGCCATCGCCGAGTACTGCTCTTAGAGGGACGAGTCCACCACGGTAAGGGCCAACACGTTGCTCAAGTAGCGTGTATTGCCCGCGCCGTCTAGGAAGACCTGCAGGTAGCGCGTTCGGCTTTCATCCATGGGCCCCAGGAAGGGTGCGTCCATACTCAGACTAAGGACCCCCGAGGTAGGGATGATGCCCTCAAAGAGAAGCGTGGCCGGAGTCGCTGCGTGGAGGGCACCGACTCCTGTGGGCAAAACGGTGTACTGCAGATCCGTCGAAGTCAAAGACGTCACCCTCGAGCCTGGAGAACCACTCACCTGAAGTTGGAACTGACGGCCCTCCCGAGCCACCAGGTCTCCACTCAGGCTGACTTCGGGATGGGTGGCCATGGTCAACTCTGATCCCGGTTGGACATTGGAGGGGGATCCGTCCAGTCCGAAGTTGCAGGTGCTTACGCCTCCAGGTCCACCAATGAACTGGCTATCTACCGCTCGAACGCTGGAGCCAAAAGCGATCTCGATACCAGATCCCCCATTGGATACGCCACCAAGGCAGGTGTCTCCGTACCCTGCCCCACCGACGGCCCGAGAATTGTAGATCATCATCCGGGAGTTCTGGACAGCCATAGCGGGGCGACCGTCGCTAAAGGTGCTCGTCGAACCTGTGGCAAGGAATCTGCAGTCCACAAGCGTCACACCAACACTGTCGGTCGCCCGGAAAGTGTTGAAACCCGTGAACCCGATCCCTCTCTCGTCCGCAGTGTGTTGCACGATCAACACCTCTCCTGCGCAGTTCTCCACTTCCACAGCTCCGGACATCCCTGAGAGGGACACTCGTTTGTTTGCTGGGATGTCTTTGACGGTCACCACGATCACCCCACCCACTGGGTCCGCACCATCCACAAGCAGGTCCAAAGTCTTGTTCTGGATCGTGACCGTGTCGTCGTAGTCGATGCCTGGCTCGATCAAGACCGTGTCCCCATCGACCGCTGCGTCGATTGCGTCCTGGATGCTGGAAAAATCCGCCCCCTGGCCGGTGGGCGAAACCGTCCAGACTTCGCCGGCGCTTGCCAGCGAAGGGAACAGGCAGGTGAGGAACAGGAGCGGGCGGAGAGAGATGTGCATGGGTGAGTTCCGTTGGTCCGTGAAATTCCCCCGGGAACCGAAAATACGCGGTCCGGGGCTAGGCCAGCCCGCAAGAACCCCGGCGCTGGAATTCTCGAGAGGATGTGCCGGGGAGAGGGACCCCCAGGAAGCCCGGTCATTTCCGAATGACTCAGAGTTTTTCGGAGGCTCGCGGCTTCAGGACAGATACGGAGCCCGATTGGCTCCTTTCTGGCTGGTCCGGGCTATTGCGGAATGGAGCTCTGGCTTCTACAGTCGGGCAGCATGAGGTGCGGTCTCTGTGAAATGCGCCTGGCGGACAAGCGATCGATCTGCCTGCGCTGTGAATCGGATATCTGGAAGCGAGGGCCAGGGGCGGCCCTGGAAAGGGAGCCAACCGATTCAGGCCCAGGCTTTGAAAGCCCAGTCGTCGTGACCGACCACCACATCGCAGCGCAGGAGCGATTCATCGCCGAGCAGGAGATTGAGCTGGAAAAGCGCGTGCAGCGCATTTTGCAAGGTCGGCGAAAAACTGGCTGGATCGGTAGACATTATCGAGAGGGAGATTATTGGCTTCTAACCTCTGTCGCGATGCTCCTTACCCAGTTCCCGACCTGGGATGAATTCCGTCTGTCGGATCCATACTTCCTCATTGCCAGCACCTTGATTCTGGCGATGCTGGGCTCTTCCTTAAGGCAGGCAAATGGTGAACACGCCCAGCGCCTAGCCGCGGATGTTGACAGAAGCACCGAGGACGACCATGCGAGGTTGCGCGAGTCGAGGGACTACTTGCATTGGCTGAGGGCAGTACGGAGCCCGGAGAGAATTCACCGCCCTGGTAGGTAGGGAAGCATCGCGCTACGCGCGATGCTTCCCTACCTACCAGGGCGGTGAATTCTCTCCGGGCTCCGTACTGCCCTTCGTCGGGTGCCTTTTGGGGGCTGGGACGCCTACTTGCTCCCTTGACTTTCTTCTGGGTCGGCAACCGCTTGATCGATCCCCCCTTCCTCAATCGCTTTCTGGCGCGCGTTAATGGCCTTTTGCTTCTCAAGCGCCCATTTGTTCCGAGGCGACATCGCCAGTAACCCCTCCGATCGGCCAGCCTCAAGCTCGGCCCTGCGGCGTAGTTCAGGATTGCTACCCATGACGCACCAGCAGGTCCACGCACGTTTACCGATCCCCTTGTCCGCGAGATACAGTTCTCTGGCAGCAAGTACACCCCTAGGCTTATCCTCGCCGATGGAGATTACGAGCAATGCCTCCGCTTGGGATCCTGTAATGCTGAAATCGGCTAGCAATGCCCAAACGGTCTGTTTCTTGAAGGTGCGAATCTCGTCTCTGGAAAGCCCGCAGCTGGAGAGGGTTGAGTTCAGCATGTCAGGGAAAAAAGCAAACGCGGAGAGCCCCTCCATAACGTCAAGGACCTCCTCGCACTTCCTTCGTGATAGCTCAGGCATTTCTGTTCGTGAGTAACTGCAGTAAATCCAAGTTGCGTCTGGCCGGCGTGACAGCAAACTCCTTCGAATACGTACTATTGCACTTCCTCGCTGAGCAATCAAGTGCCGGGATCCACTATGGTCCTTGGCGATCTCTGGGGAGATGGTCAATATTTGTGGATCGAATCTGATTGAGGCTACGTGGCGACCTTGGTGCCGTCTTTGAATTGGACCCCTCGGATGACATCACCGTGACAGTACAGAGCCCGGAGAGAATTCCCCTCCCTACCAGGGCGGTGAATTCTCTCCGGGCTCCGTACTGTCACGGTGATGTCATCCGC
>CAYWNK010000245.1:0-9550 GCA_964459495.1 uncultured Planctomycetaceae bacterium | reverse complement strand
GTGGCGCGCGGATGTGCGTCCGTTCTCTTGTCGGCCCTCTCTGCTGAAACCACCGAGTCCCTACGGCGCTTGGACACGGGGATACGATCCCGCGCTCACCCAGGACCCGCCTGCGCTTAGTCTCCGATGACCAGCTCGACCTCTAGGGTTTCTCCTGGGACTAGCACGACCTCCCGCTGGGCTACGCGGCCGCCTTTCATGCGGGCGACCAGAGCAAAGGTCCCCGCGCTCACCATCATGGATGTGTGGGTTTCACCCAGGGGCCAGTCCCAGGTCCGGTGGGTGCCGGCCGCCGAGGAACCTGCCGACTCCTCCGTCCGGTAGACGTATTCGTAGCGTCGACCGGGCTGCGCAATGCTGAGGGCGGCCTTGCCTGCGATCGATAGGGCCTGGTCCTGGTTGTCCGCCTCGCGGAAGTACGGGCTAGCCTCCAGCAGCGCCTCCAGATCCTGTGGCGAGCTCGATCCGGACAGGCTGACCTTCAGCCGTGCACCCGGGCCCAGGTGCAGCTCGACCTGCTTGGGATCGCCTTCGGTAATGTCCACTGTGGCCTCCGCACGGCCAAGGTCGCGCTCATCGAACAGGGTGCCGTGATGGGTATCCATGCTGGAGTCCCCGGTGGCCACGACGCGGTACCGGCCCACAGGAGCCGAAAAGAACAGGGGATACTCCCGAACAGAGCTGGCCTTCTCGAGCAGGAGTCCACCGTGGTCGAGGGATTCGAGCGCCAAACGGAACTCGCGTTCGGTGTAGCCGCGACCCTGGAACTCCTCGGCCCCGTAAAAGACCCGAACCTCCACCTCTCCCATTGGAATGGGTGGGCCCGCGGTCAGGGTCAGGACCTGTCGTTCGCCGCCCACGGGGAAGCGAACCTCGCTCAGGCTGCCATCGAATCCCTCGCCCTGGGCTCCGATCCAGTACGAGCGACCTTCCTTGGCCTCGAAGACGAAATCACCAGGACCCGCGGGTTTGCCCCTCAGGGAGCGCTCGGCCGGCGCCGGGCTTGGCCCCAGGTGAGCGTCCTCGAACAGGAGGACCCGGACGGAGCTGGGCCAACGGCTCGGCGCGTCCCCGCCAAAGGCATAGGCGGAGCCCCAAGCCGACTTCTTCACATCGGCAGGCCTCTCGATCGGGCTGCCGTCGGGTTTGCGCAGCTGCACCAAAAAGTGGGGCCGGAGAAGCCGGAGCTCCAGCTTCGATCCATCCGCGGGGACTGGCGATGGCGTGAGCAGTTTGGGATAGGAACCGTGGGCTTTCACTCTCGCCCGGACAACGTACGCGCCGGGGCGCAGGCCATGGACCGCGAAGCGACCCTGCGCATCGGTCTCAAGCGTAGCCCAAAGGTTGCCCTTGCCTTCGACGCGTCGATCGCTCGCTGCCGGCTCAGGCAGCACGAAGCTGCCATCAGGTTCATCGAGCTCGGCGAGGAGGACGAGGATGGAAAGGGCGGCTGCCGGGTTGCCCGAGCCGTCGGTGACTCGGCCAGCGATGCGGCCAGGGCCGCGCAACACGATGACCAGGTCCTGGGGAGGGTCCAAGGGATCCAGCTCGAGTTCGAGAAGAGCTCCAGAGCCCAATGTGGGGGAAGTCGCGAGGAGGGCTCCGGTGATCGAGCCGGTGAAATGAAGCTCGAAACGACCCGTAGTTGCCAGGCCTTTCCCTGTGGGTCCATAGCCCAGGGCGCTCATCATCGTCTGGCCAGCATCGAGCCCCAGGTCCGAGGTCTTGGTTCGCGGTCCGTAGCCAAGCTTGCGGACTCCGTTCGGAGCGATCCAGGGATTCAGGCTGACGGTGGCCTCCACGCCCTTTCCTGCGCCATCGAGCACCCTGCCGCGGGCCGTTCCCCCCGCTCTGCAGGAAAGCGGCAACACAGGGGCTTCGCCCTCCGCCACTGGCGCCAAGGCGGAGGCCGTCCTGTGCTGGTAGCCCGGGCCCACGATGCGGCCGATGATCTGGGGCGCCCCTTTCTTGAATGTCACCCCGGCGTCCCCCGGCACATCCACCCAGCACTCGCCGGATTCATCGCTGACGCCTTCAAAGAATGGCTCGGAGTCCGGGCCCTGGCCCTTTCGCCTCAGCTCAAAGGCAAGCGATCGGACGGGATCGCCCAGCTCTCGGAAGCGTCCGGGGAGCCCTGTGCGCACCAGTAGCCGAAAGCCGGTACCAAGGGCGGTGGGCTTCGAGTCTGCAGCCTCAACCTCACGGCGATCGGCTTGGGCCTTCGCGCCACCAAGCGCTTCCAGTGCGCCTGATCCTGAGCTGATCCCTGGCTGGGCGAGAGGCGCCGGGGCCAGGCCGTCGGTCGGATTTGGTCGGAGCGCGATCACAGCGATCAAGGCCCCGAGAGCAATGCTGGCGAGCGTCAGATTTCGCATGGCTGCACGTTAGCACCCCGTCGCCGGGGGGGGTGGTTCCGAGCCCCTATACTAAGCCCCCGTGAGGCGCGCCGACCGACTCTTTCAGATGCTCGAGATCCTGCGGCGGCAAGATCTCACCACTGCGGGCCAGCTCGCCGAGAAACTGGAGGTTTCCGAGCGCACGGTCTATCGGGACATCAAGGACCTGATGGCCTCGGGCGTTCCGATCGAGGGTGAGGCGGGCGTGGGCTACGTGCTTGAGTCGTTCGACCTGCCGCCGCTCATGTTCGACCGGGACGAGATCGAGGCGCTGACCTTTGGCATGCGCATGGTGCAGACCTGGGGGGATTCGGAGTTGGCGGCAGCTGCAGAGCGAGCGCTGGACAAGATCGAGGTGGTTCTACCGGAGGATCGGCAGAGCATGATCGCGGCGACGCCGCTATTCGCGCCGGGGGTCTACGCGCGCCTCTACGGCGGACCGAAGGTGGGCTTTGACATCGCCGGCTTGCGACGCGCTATGCGCGAGCGCCGCAAGATCCTGATCGCCTACATCGACGCCAAGGATGCACCCTCGGAGCGCACGCTGTGGCCGCTGGCGATGACCTTCTTTGGGCAGGTCTGGCTGATGATGGCCTGGTGCGAACTAAGGCAGGCCTTTCGCGTATTCCGGCCCGATCGGATCCAGAGCCTTGAGGTACTCGAAAGCGCCTTTCCCGAAGAGCCGGGAAAGACGCTGGCGGACTACATGAATCAGCTGCAGCTGGAGTGCGAAGCCGAAAAAGGCGAGTGGGGCTAACGCGCTACATGTCCATGTAGGGCATCGGCGGCACTGCCCCCTGGAGGCGCGTGTACACCGACAGCGCGCCGCGGTGGTGGGCGGTGTGCTCTTGGATGCCGGACACGATGGTGAACCTCGGGAGGCCGCCCATCACCGGACCCTCGACGATCGGTGCGCTCAGCTCTTGCTGGGATTTCGAGGCCAGGGTCGTGCGGGCGCTCTCAAAGGACTTCGCCACCCAGGCCCGCGCCTCCGCCATGGTCTTGACTGCTTTCGCCGCCGCGTCATGGGCCTCGAACTCCATGTTGAAGCCCTGGGGGCTGAAGGCCCCGTCGACGAACCAGTCGACCGTTGAGGCGATGTGGGCCAGTTGGGCCGCCGTCGTGTACACGCCCTCTGCGGGGCAGAACTGGGCGTGGGCCTCGGTGAGTTGGCTCGTCGAGCGGTTGAGGTATTCCTCGGTCGTGGAAAGCAGTGCGATCAGTTGGTCGGGGTTCATGGTCGGTCAGGCGGGGGAGTGTCGGGTTTGGTCGGAGAGGGGCGCGTGGCGTCCTCCTCCTTGAAATCCAGCATGCAAGACCCCTCCTGACACCGGTCTGTCAGGAGGGGCCCGACATTCCTTGCGCGTTCCGATCGGAGACCTGGCGCGCCCCAGCAGGCCGGGCTAGCGCGGGGGAGTTGCGAACTCACGCAGCGCTGCTTCGTTCGACTTCAGCGCCGTGGCTAGATTCCCAGCGGCAGCCGCAACGCCGGATTGCTCCTGCACCGCGCGCCGGAAGGACTGGTGGGCGGCCTGCACGGGAGCGCATTCCCCGTCCAGCACGAATGCGACCAGGAGCCCCGTCTGGAGCAGCAGGCGGCCCGAGCGCGAGACCTCCGTGGCGCTCAGTTCGCAGCGCAAGACCTCGTCGATGTCGCCCAGGCCTCCCGAGGCCTCCAGCTCCTGGAGCGACCAGGCGCGCGCCCAGGTTGGGTTGGCGACGCCGGCCTCGACGAAGTAGCGCTCGCAGTAGCTCGCGGCGCCGTAGCGCAGCCACTGGGGAATGCGCTTCTCCGCCCAGAACGCAGTGGAGTCGAAGGGCAGCTCGGGGTCCACGCGGTAGGCCGCGGAGGCCCGCGGGCTTGGGTCCAGGGCTTCGGCAAACGCCAGCCCCGCCGCATGCCGGACCGCCAGCGGGCCCCACTGGTTACCCGCAGGCGTGCTGGCATCCCAGTAGGCGCTGGCGGCGCCGGGGGCGGTCAGCTCGCGGTCCACGTCCAGCCAGGAATCGCAGAGGTAGGCGTGATGAAAGGCGGAGAAGCCGCGCGACTCCGGGGGGATCCGGCCGGGCTCTTTCTCGGTCAACGCAAAGGCGTTGTACTGCACCTGGCTGCGCAGCAGGATGACGGTCGACATGGCGGGGGACCGACCGAACAGGCGCTCGAGGTCCGGGCGCGTCGCCTCCATCCAGCGCAGCGCGACGGCGGTGGTGGCCCGACTGCACGTGGAAAGCGCTATGAAACCGTCACCTGGCATGCGCCACCAGCGTAGAAGTCGCGAGTGATAGTCGTTGGCGTCCGCCTCGTTCATCCACTGCTCGCCGCAGCGAAAGCGCTCGGCTCGCTCGCCGCTCGCGGTGGGCTGGTCTTGGGCGCAGCGAACTCCGGCGGCGAGCGTAGAAGAGGACAAGAGCGCGCTTGCCAGAATGGCGAGGGTCAGCATGATGGCAACCATACACGCCCGTGAGGCCAAGCCATGAATACAGCACGCCACTGGATCTTCGCTTTTGGGCTGTGCACGGGTGGCTGCACAGTTCCGGCCGCTGTGCCAGCGGGCCCCGAGCGTTCCGCGCCCACGGGCAAACCGCAGCAGCGCGGGGCGATCTTCGCCTACCTGCTGGAGCGCTACGACGGGGACGGGAACGGAGCTGTCGATCCTGTCGAGTACTCGGGGCCGCCAGGCGCTTTTCAGCGCCTGGATCGCCAGGCGGACGGGCAGCTGACCGAGGCGGACTTTCGCCCCGCCGGTCGCCGCCTGCTCGGCCTCAGCCCGGATGAGGGCAGGCGGCTGCGCAGTCTTCACCTCATCGCCTGGTATTTTCAGCAGCCGCCTGGGGCGATCGCCGACCGGCATCGCGTGGACTGGGATGAGGTCGCACAGTCCTTTCAAGCCTACGACCGGGACGGGAATGGTCGCATTGGACGCACGGAGTTCGAGGCCCAGGCCGCTGAGCGTGCTGTCTTTGGGCGCCAGCCCGCGGGGCGCTGGGCCGGACTTCTCGAGGTGGAGACCACTGATCCTTGGGAGCGCACCCTGGGTGGGGTCGACCAGAGCGACGACGGCTTCCTGACCGAGGCGGAACTCCTGGCGTTTTACGAACGCCAGGCGGAGCTGGGAGCGTGGACCTTTGACCCCAGCGGGGGCCTTGGCCCGGCGCAATCCCTGGTGGGCGAGGTCGCTCCGGACTTCGATCTTCCCGGTCTAGCCGGGCAGGCTGGCGCGTCGCTCTCCGAGTTCGCGAGCGTGCGGCCGGTGGCGTTGATCTTCGGTAGCTACACCTGACCTCCCTTCCGTGAATCGGCCGGTCGGCTGAACGAGCTCTTCGAGACCTACGGCGCGGACGTGCAGTTTTTCGTGGTGTACATCCGCGAGGCCCACGCGCTCGACAGCCTGCTGCCCAAGGGCGGCGGGGAGGATCCAGTCGTCGAGGATCCGCGCACCTTGGCCGAACGCCAGGTCCTCGCCGAGACGTGCCTGTCGAAGCTGGCCCTGGAGGCGATCCCGGCGCTGGTGGACACCTTGGACGATGCTGCCAACCGTGCGTACGACGCCTGGCCCGATCGCCTGTACTTGATCGGACGGGACGGCAGGGTGCGCTACCAGGGCGGCCCCGGTCCCGACGGGTTTGCGCCAGAGGAACTCGAAGCTGCGATTCAGGCGGAGCTGGGGGACTAGCTTGCGATGCCGAGCGAAGCCCCGCTCTCGGGTCCCGAGCCGGGCCGGGGGGCTGGCGTTGCGCCGTACAGGGGGGCACGTACACTCGGGGTCATGAATCCCAAAGTCATGCTGGTCGTAGGGTGTGCCGGTCTTCTCTCCGCTGCGGCCCTGGTCGGGGAAACACGGACCCAGGAACCGGCGGAGGACCTGGCGCTCACGCCAGTGGCGGGCGGCGTTGGTGTCCTACAGAACAACTTCGGCGGCAACGTTGGGGTGCTGGCCAACGCTGGGGGGAGTCTGATCGTGGACACCAACCTGGAGAACTTTCAGGAGCAGTTTCGCGCGGCCTTCGACGCCTTCGCGGGGGACAACCCGCGCTTTGTCGTGAACACCCACTGGCACGAGGACCACACCGGCAACAACGTGCTGCTCGGGGGCAAAGGTGTTCCCATCGTGGGGCATGAGCAGATGCGCCGGCGGCTTGTGGGGGACGCAGGCGTCGAGGGGCGGACCGGTGAAGGCATCCCCCCTGCGGCGTATCCGACGATTACCTACGACGACGACCTGGAGCTCCACGTCGGCGATGAGCGCGTGGTGCTGCGCCACTACGGGCCCGGACATACCGACGGGGACGGCATCGTTTGGTTCCAGACCTCCAAGGTGCTCCACATGGGCGACATGTTTTTCAACGGCATGTTTCCCTACATCGACCTGGGCTCGGGCGGCAACGTCCGTGGCTACGGGGCCGCGGTGGCCGGCGTGCTCGCCGACCTCGAAGCCCAGCCCGGCGGCGGTGCGGACTGGCGCATCATCCCTGGCCACGGCGAGGTTTGCGGGCTGGCCGAGCTGAAGGCCTATCACGGGATGCTGAGCGACTGCATCGCGCGGGTCGAAGCGGCCCTGGAGGCGGGCCAGACCATGGAGCAGCTGCTGGCGGGCGAGGTCCTGGCCGGCTACGAGGACTGGAGCTGGCGCTTCATGACCACGGGCAAGTTCATCGAGATTCTGGGGACGGATCTGGCCGCGAAATAGGGCCCACCCGGGACCCTGGGAGCATCCGGGCCCATTCCTGGCGCATTCCCCCATGGAGGGGTAGCGCAGGGGGCCCGGGGAACCTAGTCTCTGCGGCCACTCCAGTCCGCGGACGCCGATCGTCCGCCACTCGGACAGCACCTCCCATGAAGCTCAAGATCCGCAACAGCAAGTCCAAGAAGGCCAAGAAGACCGGGTTCCGCACCCGTCAGAAGACGGCCGGTGGCCGCAAGGTGAACAGCCGCCAGCGCGCCCGCCACGGAGCCATCTAAGGCAAACCCGGCCCGTTTAGGCCGGACTTGAGCCTTAACAGGCGCGCCGCAATCGCGAAGCGCAAGCCCCATCCTGCCCCCGAGCAGCTTCCTGAGCGGAGGCGGCGCGGGGGTCTGGTTTTGTATCAGCGATCCCTGGATAGTGGGCCGCATGAACCTCCTCAGCTGTGAGAGCTGCAAGCGGCAGCTGAACGTCACCTCGCTCCAGCCCGGCGAGAAGGTCCGTTGCGCCTGCAGCGAGCTACTGACGGTGGGGGCCCCCCGGAACGTCCAGGTGCGCGGTCTGTTCTGCTCCCGTTGCGGGGGAACGGTCACGCCTAGCGACGAGGCCTGTTCCTACTGCAGCGCGGCGCTTTCGAGCCAGGATCGCCAGGAGAGCCTGCTCTGCCCCGGCTGCTTCTGCCGGCTCCCCGACGACAGCCACCACTGCAAGGCCTGTGGGATCCGACTGCGGGCGACGGCCCTGGAGCCTCTGCCGCTCGACGGGGCCTGCCCGGCCTGCACGGGGGAGCTCCGGCACTGGGTGGACGATGCCTGGGAGCTGGTGGAGTGCGGGCACTGCGGGGGCATGTGGATCCCACACGAGGTCTTCGACGTGCTGCGCCATCGGGCGGCCCGTGACTTGGACCTACCGCCGAACCTGGGGGGCGAGCCGGACTCCGCCGTCACGGTGGACGAGACCCGCGATCCGGGCCATCCCCTGGCGCGCAAGCCCTACCTGCCCTGCCTGACCTGCAGCCAACTGATGCTTCGCCGGCAGTTCAAGCTCGGCTCCCACAACAGCTTCATCGTGCTCGACCTCTGCCACAAGCACGGCACGTGGTTCGACCGCGACGAGCTGCACGGCGTGCTCTCCTTCGTGGCGAAGCTGCGCGACGCAAGCCCTTGGTTCGAGGCGCAGCTGCCCAAGCCCGTGGCGCGGCAGCGGTCCCCGAGGAGCATCCCGGCGAAGAGCCGTAGCGGCGAGCTTGGGGACCTCGGCGACCTTGGCGAACTCCTGGCCTGGCTCGCGTGCATCTTCCTCGACTGGTAGCTCGTCTTAGGGCCGGAAGCAGCGTGCGAGCGTGAGGTCCTGGGCCGCATAGGAAGCGCCCTGGCGATTTTGGCCGTAGAGGGCGTCCGGGCGGCTGTCGGCGCGGAAGAAGCGCAGGCGGAAGAACACCTGGCCGTCCTCGATGAGGAACGGCACGTCGTGGGCGCGGACCTCGAGCACGGCCGGTGTGGCGCAGGGGATCGGCGCGCCGCTGCTGTCTTCCTCCCAGCCAAAGCCCGAGTCGAAGAAGCCCGCGTAGTTGTTGCGCAACTCCCCGATGCCGATGTCGACGGGCAGCATCTCGGCGGCGAGCTGCGGGGGGATGCGTAGGCGCTCCCGGCTGGCGAAGAGATAGAAGCTGCCGGGGGTCAGGATCGCGCGGCCGCCTGGGCTGTGGACTGGCTCCCAGTAGTCGCTGCGTTCGTGGGCGCCCTCCGCGCCAAAGCGCAGCACGTCGGTATGGGTCGCGGCACGCCAGCCGCCGGGGTCGCGTCCGGCGAGGCCGACGGTGAGCTCGAGGCCGCCCTCGGCATCGAAGCGCACCTCGTCCATGGGCAGGGGCCGGTCGCCGTCGAAGGCCAGGGGTGTTTCCGCATAGACCTCGCGCAGCTCGGCGGTGGTGAGGGCGGGTTCGCCCCGGGACAGGCGCAGCTGGCACAGGCGGTCGCCGCGGCGCAGGCGGGTGGGGAACGAGAGGGGTGAGACCTCGAGCCAGACCGGGCCGTGGTAGCCCTCGGGTGCCTCGTCGAAGCGCGGGTGACCCGGGCAGAGCACGCGGGTGAACAGGTCGCAGCGGCCGGTGGAGCTGCGCGGGTTGAAGCGTGCCCGGACGCCTGGGGGCAGACGCAGCTCCTCGTCGAGGCGGATCAGGTAAACGAGGCCGCGCTCGAGCACGGCGCCCTCGCCTTGGAGGTCCCCGGCGCTCCCCAGGTCCAAGGTGCCGCTGGACAGGCGCTCCAGGCGCTCTTCGATCGGCACCTCACCCGGCAGAAACCCGGCGCGGACCCGGTGGGCGACGGGCCCTAGGCGCAAATCCAGGCTGGCTGGCTGGACCTGGCTGGGCGGTGTGGGGGATGCGCCGGGGGCGGGGACAATCCAGTTACCTAGGCAGGCCCGCAGGTCGCGATCCACGAGGATGGAGCCCGCTGCGGGCTCCGGCGA
>CAYWNK010000244.1:0-9561 GCA_964459495.1 uncultured Planctomycetaceae bacterium | reverse complement strand
GCCCCCCCAGGGGGCTTCCCCCCAGCTGTCTCTCCATGGCGCACCTGCTCGAATCCCTCAATCCGCAGCAACGCCACGCCGCGGAGACCATCCAGGGTCCCGTCTTGGTCCTCGCCGGCGCCGGTACCGGCAAGACCCGGGTCATCACCTACCGAATGGCCTACATGCTGGAACAGGGGGTCAGGCCGGATCAGATCCTGGCGATGACCTTCACCAACAAGGCTGCGGCGGAGATGCGCGAGCGCATCGGGGGCCTGGTGAGCAAAGAGCTGGCCTCCAAGCTCACCGTGGGGACCTTCCACTCGTTTTGCCTGAAGACCCTGAGGGACTACCAGGAGGTCATGGGTTGGCCCAAGGGCTTTACGATCTGCGACCCCGGGGACCAGCTGAGCGTCATGAAGGGCGCCCTGCGGGAGCTCGCCATCCCCGAGGCAGCCTTTCGCCCCCAGGACGCCCTCAGTCTGGTGTCCCTGGCTAAGAACCGGATGCAGACCCCCGAGACCTTCTTGGCGCGCTCGGGGGACAACAAGGACGAACTCCTCGGTCGCGCCTGGGAGCGCTATGCGGGGGCCCTCGCCCGCAGCCGGCGCCTGGATTTCGACGATCTGTTGATCGAGACCAACCGACTGCTCCGCATGGCGGAGCCGAAGGAACGCCTATCTGGCCGCTTCCAGTACCTACTGGTCGATGAGTACCAGGACACCAACGGTGCCCAATTCGAGATCATCAAGGCCCTGGCCGGCCGCCACAAAAACCTCTGCGTGGTGGGTGACGACGACCAGTCCATCTACGGCTGGCGCGGGGCGGACATCTCCAAGATCCTGGGCTTCGACAAGGCCTTCCCCGGTGGCACGGTCGTGCGGCTCGAGACCAACTACCGGTCGACCTCGCAGGTCATCGATGTGGCCAACCGCCTGATCCGCAACAACCCCAAGCGCCACGACAAGCAGCTCGTGTCCGCCGCCGGACCGGGGGAACCGATCCAGGCCGTGCGGATGCGCGACGAGGAGGCCGAGGCCGAGCTCGTCGTCAAGGAGATCATCGAACGCTGCAAGGACGGCTATCACCACGACGACTTTGCGATCCTGTTCCGCACCTCGGTCCAGGCCCGTCCGTTCGAGGTCGAGCTGCGCCAGCGCGAGATCCCCTACGTGCTCGTCGGCGGCCTGTCCTTCTTCGATCGCAAGGAGGTGCGCGATCTGCTCGCCTACATGCGGCTGATGATCAACCCCGACGATGAGACGAGCCTGCTGCGCATCATCAACAAGCCGCCCCGCGGCGTAGGCAAGACCACGCTGACGCGCGTCCTGGACTTCGCCACCGAGCAGCGCATCACCGCCGGCGAGGCCATGGACCGGGCCGAGGAAATCGAGGGCGTTGGCGCCGGTCGCCTGGAGTCGGTGCAGGGCATGCGAGAGCGACTGCTCGCCCTCCGCAAGCTCTACCCGGACAAGGAGGGCAAGCTGATCGAGCTGATCGAGCGCATGATCGTGGAGGTGGCCTACACCGACGAGATGAAGCGCTGCTATCCCGACGAGGCCGAGTACAAGAAACGCTACGTGGGCGTCGAAGAGGTCCTCAACTTCGCCCAGAACTACATCAAGCGCCGGCGCCGCCCGACCCTGCGCGGCTTCCTCAACGAGCTGACCCTGTCGGCCAACGACTCCCCCGACGCCGAGGACGCCCAGCGGCGCCTCGCCGTGACCCTGATGACGCTGCACGCCAGCAAGGGCCTGGAGTTCCCGCGCGTGTTCCTGGTCGGCATGGAAGAGGGCATCCTGCCCCACCTGCGTTCGGCCAAGGAAGACACGATCGACGAGGAGCGCCGCCTCGGCTACGTCGGCATCACCCGCGCCGAGAAGTTCCTCCAAATCTCCTGGTGCGGCGAGCGCGCCAAGGGCGGTCGCAAAATCCAGCGCCACCCCTCGCGCTTCCTACTCGAGATCCAGGGCAAGGAGCCGCCCGAGGACTGGATCCCCGCCGGCCACGACGAGCCGATCAATCCCATCGGCAAGAAGAAGGCCCGGAAGAAGAAGCGCCGGGCCGCACGCCGGCGATGAGGGAGGCCCCCCTCCGCCACGACGAACCCGCGCTCCGAGGCCATCGAGGGCAGGGGCAGCTGCCCCAGGGGAGCTGGTCGCGGATAGCCGCAGTGGACCATGGCCGTCCCCCGTTCAGTTCGGCGCGCCAGCAAACAACAGGATCATCGGCAGGCTGAGCGAGCCCCCCAGGCCAAGCAGCGCCACCCCCATCCGTCGCCCGTCGCGCAGCGCCAGCATCACACCGCACAGCCCGAGGGTGGCGCCCAGGGAAGCCAGGATCAGAAACAGCACCAGCAGCGATCCACTGCCCGGGATCCGATCGCGCATGGAGATCCAGACACCGGTAAAAACCAGCGTCATGACGCCGATCGATGCGCCCCAGACGGGCACGTGATCCACGGCCTGGAAATCGTTCGGAGGAAGAAGGTCGTTCACGACGGCGCAGCCTACGCGGACCGCGCCCATGCCGCCAAGACCGAGCTAGCGGACGCGGGCGCCCGTTCCACTGTCCCGCTCCGGCTACTCCTCCTTATCGTGAGCCCGGTCGGGGCGCTCCAGGATCAGCGAGATGAGCTCACCCACCTCCCGGTGGGCCTCCAGCGGATGCCGTAGGGGCCGGTCGATCAGCAGCTGGTAGTGGTTGCGGCGCCCCTCGCGATGGCGGCGAATCAGGCCTTCCCCCTCGAGGTCCCCAAGGATTTTCATGACCGCGCGCTCGGTGATCCCGGTCAACGCAGCGATGTCGCGGATGCGGATCTCTGAATCCCGAGCCAAGCAGATCAGGACATGGGCATAGTTCGATAGAAACGTCCAGCGCGGCTGATTGTCGGTGGTCATGCGAGGCGTGATCCCTGATGGGGTATTGTAGGTCTCTTCGCTGGTTCGTTGTTGCTTCATGGGTCCCTCCTTCGGGGGGAATCATCCGTGCCGATTATTCCGTCTTCACCCGGGGTGGGCGGAGGCTAAAACGGCGCGAGGGGAAAGGGGGCTTATTCTGATCCTGGAGAGCCCGCAGACCCTCCTGTGGGGGGAAGCGCACGATGTGGAATTCCCAGCACCGCGCGGTAGTTGGTCAGGGCGACGAAGTACTCCTGGAGCACCTTGATCAGCGAGGACGCGGCCGACGCCGCCTGCTGCTCACGCAGGTTGACGCGCAGCAGATCGCTCTCCCCCGCGCTGAGTTTGAAGCGTTCCGCGTCGGCGATCTCGTTGGCGAGGCGCACGTTCTCGGTGGCTTGGGCGATGCGCAACCAGTCCTGGCTCAGGACCGCGCGCGCCTCCTGGATTTCGGAGACGATGATCTCCTTGGCGAACTGGGCTGTGCGCTCTAGCTTCGAGATCTTCGCGTCGAGTTCACGCACCTTGCCCTTGGCTTTGCGCCGTTGGAGCGGAACATCCAGGGTCAGGAACGCCGTGATCTCGGAGTCCCCTTTGTCGTCGGGGTCGTTCGCCGCGGAACCGAAGTCCTGGGACGCATACAAGTCCAGGTCCAGGCGCGGCAGAAGGGTGTTGCCCGCGCGCTCGCGCTCGAGCCGCATCCGCTGCATCTCGAGTTCGAGTGTGCGAACCTCGGGTCGCTGCTCGACCGCCAGGATCTCATCGTCCTCGACGAGAATCTCAGCCACATCCCGTGGCTGGGGAAAATCATAGGGCAGGGCTTCATCGGTGGGCACCCTCGGGCGACCCGCACCGTCACGCCAGTACAAAGACACCGCGATCGCTGCCTCTTGGAGGGTCAACTGGGAGTCGATCAGCTTGGACTCCCGGTCGACGATCAGGCGCTGGTTTTCGACCAGATCGATCGGAGCCAACAGCCCCTCATTCACGGCCTCCTTCACGTTCTCCATCCGGTTCTTAGCCAGATCGAGCAGACGCAAATCAATCTCCCGCAAGCGACCCGCCGAGACCCATTTCCAGTAGGTGGCCGCCGCCTTGCGCATCGCCTCGAGGCGCTTTTGCAGCACCACGGGATCGGCTTGCTCACGCTCGATGCGAGCCTGCCAAAGATCCGCCCGGCGTAGATCGATCGCGCGCCCCTGAAGCAGGGGCAGCCGTACCCCCGCCCGGAACTCGCCCTTCTTGTTGGTCTTCTTGTCCCCGTCGTAGACCGCGAAGCTTCCCTTCCCGAGACGGTAGCCACCGAGAATGGTGGTGCCCCAAAGGCTGGTCGGCTGCTCAAAGCCGATGTCGTAGCGATCGGACTCGTAGAAGCCCGTGACCTCCGAGAGGTTCTTGGACTTCACCTTCGTATCGAACCCCCCTTGGGCGGCGAGCAGCCGGCCCTCCGCAATCTCGATCTCCTCCTCGGCCGCGAGGATCAGCGGAAAGTGGCGCTCGACCGAGTTCATCAGGTCCTCGAATTCGATCCCCACCGTCGGAGCATCAACTCCTTCCTGGTCCGCCGCCTGGGATCCGCCGAGAACGTGAATCGGCTCGAGCACCGAGGACGCCTTCGTCTCTGAAAGCTCAAAGCCCTCGAGCACCGAGTAGGCCACCGGCCGCGGCCCCTCGGGCAGCGTCGGCTCTGGAACCTGGCAGCCCGCCAAGAACAACCCGGCGGGCAGATAGACAAACGAGATTTTCACTGCTTGTCCTTGCTGCTGCCATCGCCCTTGGAGGAGTCCTTTTTGACCTTCTTCTTCGATCCGCCCTTCGCCGGCCCCGAGTCGGGAGCGGTGTCCACGGAGGGCGGGAACGCGTTCATGTTGCGCCACAGCTCAAAGCCCACGCTCACGGTGTCGAGCAGCAGCCAGCCGTTCGCGCGCACACCCTGGCGTAGAAAACGCCCTTCCGGCCACGGATCGTCTTTGGGGTCGGGCACCACAAGCACACGGAAGCGCCCGTCTGTCCCCCCCTGTGCGTCGACGAAACGCACGAGACCGCCAAAGGTCCCCACCGCCACCGAGGGCCATCCGGCGAACTGCACCGCGGGCCAGCCTTCGAACTGCAGGCGTACCTCCCGCCCGGGCGTGATCAGGGGGGAATCCACGCCCCGGACCCACAGCTCCACCGCCAGCTCGCTCGTGTCGGGGATCAGCTCGATCAGCGGGTCGCCCTGAGACAGGAGCTCAGCGTTGCTCGCCGCGTAGACGCGCAGGACATAGCCCGACCGAGAAGCCGTGATCACCTGCGTCTGCTGGCGATCGAAGGTCGTCGATGCCGCCGCCAGGCTCTTCTCAGCCGACGCGACCTTGGCTTTGGCTTCCTCCCCCGACGACTTGACCGACTCCACCTTGGCCTGCATATCGCTGGCCACCTTGCTCATGCTGGCCTCTTTCGACTGCTCGTTGTTCCGGGCCTGCTCGACCTTGGCCTTCGCCGCACCGACCTTGGCTTCCGCATTGAGAAAATCCGACTCCGCCTTCTGCAGGTCGAGCTCCGAGACCACTCCGCCCCCCGCAAGCGTGGTCTTGCGCTCGTAGTCCGCCTTCTTCTGGGCGTAGTCCGCTTCGAGGCCCTCAAGCTCCAGCTTGGCGGAGTTCACCTTCTCCTTCGCCACGTTGTAGTCGAACCGCGCCGCCGCGATCGCCTGGTCACGGGCGGACTCGTGCAAAGCCACCTGTTCCTTGTACAGCTCAACCATGTTCTTGGCCGCCCGAACATCGTCTTCGCTGAAGCCGATGCGCTGTTGGAGCCGCATCTCGTACAAGGGGTCCTGGTCGGCCATGCGCGCGAGGACCTGCCCCTCCTCCACAAAGACACCTTCCTGAACGTTCAGCTCCACGAGGCGTCCCGTCACCGGGGCGGGAATGATCTGCACCCGATCGAGCGGATCGAGGGCCGTCACCCTTCCCTGCGCCGTCACGTTCTGCCGCCAGGGCGCCAAGAGCAGCGTCGGAGGCAGGATTGCAAAGACGCCCACCAGGGCGGTCGCCAGCTTGCGCGTCCCACGGGGAGGGCGCACAGCTTCCAACGCGGTCAGACCAAGTCGTTCGATTTTCGTGTTCATCTGTCCGTGACCTATCAGGAAACCGCGACGGGTTCAGCGTTGAGTTCGGCGGGGGCCAGCGAGCCCCCCTTGAGGACGAAGGTGCGATTGCAGCGCGCCAGCACGTCGGGATTGTTGGATACAAAGACCAGCGTCCAGGGCGCGTTCTCGTCGAAGAGCACGTCGAAGACCCGGTTGCGCTCCTCTTCGCTGAGCTCGCCAAAGAAGTCCGAGACCAGGAGCAGGCGAGGACGGCAGGCGATGGTCCGCGCCAGTTGCAGACGCACCGCCTGGCCCGCGGAGAATGGGCGGCCGTCGGCTGCGAGGTGGGTGCTGACCCCTTCGGGGAACCTCGCCACATCGTCCGCGAGCCCGACGCTATCCAAAGCCGCGCGCACGTCGTCGTCGGAGACAAACGGGCGCGAGAGCTGAACGTTCTCATGCACCGTCCCCTCCAGGAGCTCGACTCGATCGAGCAACAGGGCCGTCCGGCGCAGGGACTGCAGCGAAAGCTCGCGCAGGTCTCGACCATCCACCCGGATGGACCCCCGGGTCGGTTCGAGCATCCCCCAGGCTAGACGCAGCAGCGTGGATTTGCCGGAGCCGCTCAAGCCGCTGATGCCAACGCACTCGCCGGCGGAGACTTCACAGGAAACGTCGCTGAAGAGCGGAGACGATCCCGGCGCGGCCCAGGACACCGAGGAGAATTCCAGGTTGGCGCCGCTCTCGCGGCCGCCCGGCAGGTAATGCTCGCCCGTTGGCCGTTCCACCGGCACGTCGAACACCATTCCGACCTTCTCGGTCGCAGCCATCAGGTCGTAAAACGCCTCGAGGTGCTTGCCGGTCTTGGCGACCGAGCTGACGACCTGGGTAACGATGAGCTCCGCCGCAACCAACTGCCCCAGGGTCAGACTTTGGATCATGACCAGGTAGCCACCGATGCCTAGGAGCACCGCGCTTGCAAGCACCTGCAGCGCCAGAGCCGCGATGCCCTGACCAAAGACGATGCGGAAGTGCTTGTCCCGCTTCTCGATGTACTTGCGCGCTAGGCTGTCGGTGCGCTCGAAGACCGAGCGCATCACGCCGCTCGACTTGAACAGGATCGGGTTGCGCGCAATCTCCTCGAGCCAGGCAGCCACCTCGTACTTGGCGCTGCTCTCCGCCTTCGCCGTGACCACACCCCGGCGCACAGGACCCACGATGATGGCCATGATGGCCAGCAGCAGCAGGATGTCGAAGGCCAGCAGGATGGGGTGGTAGAAGGCGAGCAGCACGAGGCCAATCGTCACGCTGAGCAGGACCGAGAGACCGTCGAGCAGCAGGAACGAGCCCCGCTTCTGAATGGTCTCCAGGTCGAAGAAGCGATTGACCAGCTCGGGCCCATAGCGGGAGTTGCCTGAGTCCAGCGCGACCTGGGGCAGGCGAGCGGCCATCTCGGCCACCGAGCGCACAAAGATGCGGCGCTGCAGGATTTCGACGATCCAAGTCTGTAGGGCGGTCAACACGCCGGCGCCGCAGAGGCCCATGAACAGCAGAGCAGCCACCACAAGCAGCGGTGGAATGGCGCCCCCCTGGGCAACAAAGTTGACGAGCGCCTGCACCGCGATAGGAGTCGCCAGCAGCAAGACGCCGATCGCGACGGCGAAGACGACAACAGCAATGAGGTCCCCACGGTCGGGGCGCAGCATGCCCAGGAGCCGGCGCATCGGCGTCGGCTTCACGTAGGTCGCGCTCTCCTCCCCGTCGTGGGCACCCACCAGGCTCTTCTCAACGCGCACCCAGCGACGGGTTTCCACATCCAGCCCCAGCTCCGCCGCAAGGGCGTCAGGCTGCACTTCCCTGGTCCAGGAGCGGTCCGCATCGTGCAGGCAAGCCTCGATGGCCCCGTCCTCCCGGCGGCTCAAGATGATCCAGCGCACCTGGGGCGGCAGCAGAGTGTCGCCGTCCGCCCGCGCTGGGCTGAGCTCGATCGAGGTGAGCAGCGGGACCCCGCGGTCGAGCCAGTCCGGCACCTCTCCTACCGGCGCCTCGACCACAGCCAGGGGCAGGCCCTGGGCCGCATTGGCGTGCATGAGCGCATCCACCCCAGCGAGAGGTCCCTCTCCCCTTGACCTCAGCAACTGCTCCGAGCCATCGGCAGCAAGGCCGGAGGCTCGAATAAGCTCGATCAACGCGCCGTTGGCGGCGTCCCGAATGGAGGTAGATTGACTCATAACGGCGTAGGCGGAATTGGCGGACGGTGGCTCGGCGCTAGCCAGGGATTCAGAACCCCGCGGCGCTGCGATCAACCGAAGTCTAGTTCATGTATCGACTTTCCAGCATTCAAACTCCATGAATTCCGCAGCATCCTTTCGAGGGTCGCTCCCCCACAGGATCGGGCCACCCCAGCAGGCGCCCCCAACCGCCTTACACTTGGACAGAAGCGCCATGTAAAGATCACCTACAGGCAGCTCCTGAACCTCTCCTCAGATCGCCAAGAGTGGCCAAAACGCCCCGCTTGAGCCCTCCAGTTTGCGGCCACTCCGCCCGCCGAACAGGTACGCAAGACGCCCTTGGGCTGGATCGGCAGAATCCCTAGCATCGGAGCCAAGCCGCTCACGCTCGACGCCCTCGGCAACCTCTCCTGCCGCCCGCTGGGAGACCCGCTCGTCCGGCCTGCCACCCGCTTCCCCGTCCGAGCCCAGGACGAGTTCCGAGGCGTTCACTGGAGCGTCGAGGATGCTGGAATTGAGGTCGACCCGGGGTCCCGCAGCCTGCTCGTCTACGCGCCGGCCACCGGGACCGAGGTCCCTGTCGAAGTTCCAGCCGGCCCGCAGAGCATGGATTTCGACGCCAACCGATCGTTTGGCGAATCTCGTTTGGCGAATGAAGTGCGCCGGACTCCCCCCCAGGAGATCCGGCGCTACCCGACGGGGAACGAAGGCCCCCCGCGTGTATCGGGTCCTGGTGCATAGGCCCGCCGCCGGCGATTTCTAGCCCCGTCTCGCTGCCTTTCGGAAGGAAGTGGCCGGGGCTCCCCAGGACCCCGGGGCTGGCCCCGGAACGATCAGTCCCCCTCGGTCTGTCCCTCCGCCTCTAGGCTCCCAAGGAAGCCACTGAGGGCCTCAGCAAAGGCAGCTGGGGCCTCTTCCTGGGGGTAGTGGCCCACGCCCGGCAAGACCCTTAGGCGGCCGTTGGGGAGCAGGCGTTCGAACTCGGCCCCGAAGCGATCGGGGGGGTAGGCAAGGTCGTCTTCGCCCCAGACAAGGAGCGTGGGCTGGGCCAGCCGCGGCAGGTCGCCCGCGCGAGTGCCGTTCTCGTCGCGACATAGCTCCACCATGGCCTTCCAGTTGGCCGGGTTGTCGCAGGACAGGTAGGCCTCACGCACGAGCGCTGCGGGGGGCGGCCCCGAAAAGTGCGGGGCATACGCTCCGCCGATGCGCTCTTCGGAGTTCGCAGCGTAGCCCCAGTGGGCGATCGACCACTCGCGCATCTTGACCTCCTCGGGCAGAAACTCCTCGGGGCGCCGGGCGATCCCCGAGGAGTCGATCAGGACCAGGGAAGCCACGATCTCGGGGGCGTCGAGGGCGACGCGAAACGCCACCTCCCCCC
>CAYWNK010000243.1:0-9582 GCA_964459495.1 uncultured Planctomycetaceae bacterium | reverse complement strand
GCAGATCCATCCACATCACTGAAAGGTCACCACCACGCCGTTGGTGAAGTGCGAAGTGGGGCCGCTACCGGGGAGGAAGTCTCGGTGCCAGCCCTGGAAGCTCCAGGTCTCGCCGGCGAGGATCGCTCCAGTTCCGTTGGGCTCAGGTACATCCGTGAGATCAACGGCGAGAGAGAAGGTCTCGCCTGCGATCACGCCGATCTCGCTGGTCCGGTTGAAACGCACCAGATTGCCCAGGATGCAGAGGTTGCCCTGGCTCCCGTTGGGGTTGCCGATAAAGCCCTGCGTCTGGCTAGCGATGAAGAAGGTGAACTCGTTGTTGGGCACGTTGGTGCTGGTCAACGTCAGAATGTTGTCCGCGGCGAACAAGCTGCCGAAAGCGGCGATCTGACCGAAACCGCCGGTGGTGTTGGGTGCGGTCTGATCGCAATAGTTCGTGCCGATCATGGCTGCGCTGGGATCCTCCAATACGAGCTGGATCCCGTTGAGGGAGTCGTTCACCAGCGACTGCTCCATCGCGATGACCATCTCGCCGCTGCTGTCCACCGTGATCGCGTGAAGGGCGTAGGTGATGCCCTGTGCATGACCCGTGGCGGGAAATGCCCCCGCGATCGCCTGCGGTCCACCAGTTCCTGCGGCGACGTCCACCGTGGTAGCCAGCAAGGCGCTTTCGGGCGCGTTGGCGTAGGTGTAAACCAGGTAGTCGCCCGGCACCAAGCCCTCGAAGGTCATCTCGTAGGCCTCACCCGTGGTGAACAGGATGTCCTCCATGAGCAAAGCGTCGTCGCCGGTTGCCGTTGCTTCGTCGAAGTCAAAGGTCAGGAAGAAGTCGTTGGCGTTGACGTTGGAAAAGGTCAGCGTCACCGGCGTGCTGGTGCCTGTGATGTCCGCCAGCGGAGGGGTCGTGAACGACGCGGAACCGGTGTGGGGAGTCACATCCACGAAGGTCCAGTTCCCTGGTGAGTCTGCTCCTGCACCATAGGTGGCGGAGGGGGAGCCATTGCCGGATATCGCAGTCGTGTCCCCAACGTCTAGGTTGAAGGACTGGCCAAGCGAGAGAGAGTGAAGGGCAGCAAACCCCATCAGGGGGATCAGTCGTTGAAACATGGCTATTGAATCTGGGGACTGCCGGGCTGGTCGCCGGCTGGTAGACAAACTCTAGACACAACCAAGTCATCTGTTCCTTGCCCGCCTGTGAGTTCGCAGTAAGGGCTCCGACTTCCGCGCATGCTGTCCCTCTACGGTGCAGAGCCTGCATCTGCCTAAGCCCGAGTGAACCGCCAAGCCCGTTTCGCTCCCCATGGAGCCTTCCAGCTGGGGCCGGCTCTTTGCTGGGGCCGCCTCCTTTGGCTGTTTGCTTCGCTCTCAAGGAAGCCGGCCCATGCCAGGAGCCCTGGGGGCCCGAAACACGCGGGGCCACTGCCAGGGTCAACGCCTCCGAGGGCGGCAAGCACCGGTTCGCCGCAGACTCCTTCGGGGCCTAGACCAAGGTTCTGAACCTGGACCGCTTCGGCGCCTGATCCGAATGGGGCGCGTCCCGCGCCTTGCCCCTACGAGCGCCCAGCTGTGAGCCAGAGGCCCCAGATCCGGGGACCAGCCGGCATCCTTAGGAGGCAACCAGATGCGCAGCGTCCCGTCGCCGGATGCGCTGAAGATCTGCTGCCCGTCATGGCTGAGCAGCTGATCGTAGACGTAGTCGCCGTGGCCCTCCAGGAGCAAGAGTTGGCCCTTGGACCTGGGGTCCCAAACCCGGATCGTGTCGTCGTTGGATCCCGAGGCCAGGCGTTCCCCGCCCGGGCAAAGGACGTGCAGGAGGTCGACTGGTGGTCGAACCGAACCGCCTCCTCCAACGTCGAAGACGTGATACTCGCTGGCCAGGGCGAATACCTCAGGCTTGGCGCCGCCACCTCCGGCTTCGTCGAGGGTGAGCTCGCCTTGAGCGGCTCCTTCCTCATCATCCGTGAACGGATCCACGGCGTGCAGGCTTCCGCTGCCAGCTTCCCTTCGGGTGACAAGGTCCGGCTCTTCATCGGAGCTGGCCTCGTCCACGAGTACACCGGCTTGACAGCGAACCAGGCCTCCATGCAAGAGGTCCTCGTCTGGGCGATCCAGCCCCAGACCAACTCCATGCCCTACCGCATTGAGTTCGAGAGCCCGACCGCCGTTCCCAGCACCCACCCGATCGTCCTGCGGGGCCGAGTCGCCCGCCGCCTAACGGACATCAGTATCGGCAGGATCCGCTGCGCCCTAACCCCCAACTCAGTCGGTTCGGGTGTGATCCTACTGGCCATGGGCAGTCGCTCTGTCTCGACCAACGACTTCACGCTGACTTCCGCAGGCGGTCCTCCTGACCAGCTCGGGCTCCTGTTCTACCGCCCAGACAGCCAGCGCCTCCCATAGCCCAGGGCTACCTCTGCTTAGGACCCGGAACCGCCGGCATCCAGCGCTTGCTCCCCCACCGGCGCTTCATCGATCGCCATGTACCGCACACGGGGCATTCCGAGTTCTGCTCCCGTGGGCGCAGCAACCGGTGCTCGATCCAAGCCAAGGCAGTGCTCGTACCTGGGATTCGTGCGGGCTGGGTCGCCGTGCTGGGAGGAGAGGCTACGCTGCACCCATGACCGTCCTTGTTTCGACGTGGGAAGAAGGGGTGTTCGCCGTGACGGGCGAGACGCAGCAGCAAGAGCTTGCCGGCCAGCCGGTTCGCTGTCTTGCAGCTGGGCCAGACGAGAACACCGTTGCGATCGTCGACGGCAACCGGATCTGCAGGAGAAGCGGAGGGGGCGAGTGGAAGACCCTCGTTGAGCTGGACATGGGTCTCGCCTGCCTTGTGACGGCCGGCAGGGACATCTATGTGGGAACCGACGATGCAAAGGTCTTTCGCATCGCGGAGGGAGCACCGCCGGAGCAGTTGACGGGTTTCGATACCACCCCCGGACGTGATTCGTGGTTCGCCGGTAGCGCCGTCGTGGACGGCCGCGTGGTGGGGCCCCCACTCGGAGTACGTTCGATTGCGGCCACCGCCGACGGCCAAGATCTGCTCGCTAACGTTCACGTCGGGGGCATTCCGCGCTCTTCCGATGGAGGTCGAAGTTGGCGGCCCACGATCGACATCAACGCCGACGTGCACGAAGTCGCCGCGCATCCTGCCCAGCCAAGCAGTGTGATTGCTGCCGCCGCCACGGGCTTCTGCATCAGCGAAGATGGCGGAGTGACATGGGCTGTTGTGCAGGCAGGCTTGCACGCGCCGTATTGCTCGGCGGCTGCATTCTGGGGCGAGAGCGCCATCGTCGCCGCTTCAACAGATCACTTCGCTGAATTCGGCGTGGTGTATCGGTGGTCCCAATCAAGCGCAGAGGGTCGGTTGGAGCCCGTCGGTGCCGGGATTCCAAGCAGGACCGAGGGCATCGTAGATACGAACTGCATCGCTACAACCTCATCCACACTTGCCGTTGCGGACCAGGGCGGAAATCTGTACGTGTCGAGTGACGGCCGCCTGTCCTATCGGACCAGAGGCCTGCCGAGTCCGAGTAGCGTGCGCATATTGCCCTCCGCCGGTTAGTCGGGAAGCTATGCACAGAGCCCGCCTCGCACTCGTCGGCCCCCCCTTGATTGCCGAGGGCCGACCTGAATACCGATCTGCCCTGAACGTCTCCGGCTTGACCCAACTTGGTTCGCGCTTGGCCCCACAAGTTCAAGCCGGGCTCGGTCCCGAGCAGCGCCCACGCCATGCCTAGTGGGCCGACTCGACCGCAAGGGAAACCGCGCTGACCTCGCCAATGACGATCCTCACCAGCTGGTTCTGGGTCCGCAGTCCTTTCCCCTCGAGAGTGACCTCGTAATTCCCCGGTGGCAGCACAGGGCCCCGCTGCTCACGTGCTGCTCCGGGCCCCAGCTCTAGGCCAGCACCCGACTCGATCAGGGCGCCGCTGGCTGCCAAGTGCCCGCCTTCCCGGTTCACCTCCAGCCGGCGGCCTGTCTCCAGGTTGCGAAGCAAGACCTGCAGGCCCTGCCCGGGATCTGAAGTCTCGCTGGGGCTGCCCACCCAGCGGAAGTCTAGGCGGCCCCCGCGATCCAGGTTCAGCTCAAGCGACTGCGGATCGACGTGGCTCTCCTGCTCCCACTCCTTGCTAACGGGCAGCCAAAACTGAGGATTGTCCAGCGGCGGTTTCACCGTCAGAAGATAGGTCCCCGGGCGCAGCTGGAGATCGAGGGGCTGGTCCCGGCAGGTGAACAGTTCGGGGCTGAGCTCGCCGGCCCCAACCGTGCGCGTGACCTCGACCAGGGCTCCCGGGATCAAATCGCCAGCGGGGTCCAATGGCACGAGCGTCAAGGGCCATGTCGTAGCTTCAAAGTCGAGGACAAGCTCAATGCTCTCGCCCAGCTCTTCGGGAACGCGCACGGTGCGCTCCACCGGATCCGCGTCCCCGTGGGCGGCGGTCAGGGTCCACTCGCCTGCGCTCAGCTCCAGCGTTTGCCAGCCGCTGGCCGGGACAGGGGGGTTGCCCCCGTGGCTCGTGCTGCCCTTGCTTGCGTGGATGAAAGACCCGCGAACCACCCGTCCCTCGGTGTCGACCACGCGCACGGGCAGCTGATAGCGGTCGATCAGCCGCAGCTCGGCGCGCGACCCGAGAGGGAAAGGCCCCTGCACGCTGCCGTCATCGAGGCGGAACCAGTAGTCGCCCGGCTGCAGGCCAGCTATGCCAAAGCTGCCCCCATGGTCCGTCTCAACCATGCCAGCTTCCGTGGCCAGTCCCTCCCACGGCCGCACGAGCGCCGGCAGGTTGGGGGTCCGGACGAGCCTCGAGAAATCCGGTCGCTGCCCGTCCTCCCCCGCCTTCGCGAAGCGCACGCTCGAAGCAGCGACCGGAACGCCGGCGCTGTCGAGCAACTGACCCCCAAGGGAGACCTGCTCGCCAACCTCCACGGTCAAAAGAACCGGACCGACCTCCACGGGAGCCTGGGCGGGGCCCCAGCCCAACCACCTATCCTGGGTGTAGGCCACCGGGATGACCGCGGCGCTGGGCCGGCGGTCAAAGCCCACGATCCCCTGGCTGTCGGTAGCCTGCCAAAAGTAGAAGCCCTCCTCGAAGAGCAGCCTGCCCGACTGCGTATCGAATAGCCCCACCTGAACCTTCTCCACGGGTTCGCCCCGGGCGTCCACAACCTTCACAGACCAGCCGGTGGCCGCTCCGACCTCCGCAAGGACGATGGCCTGCTCGAAGACACTCGGCTCCCCGTGGGGGTACTCGATGCTCCTAGCCATTGGCCCATGACCCTCCGCCGACGCCCTGAGGTTCAGGTACATAGACGTGAACAGGCGATCGTTCCCGCTGACCAGATGGGAGTGCTTTGAGATGAGGGCACGGGCGGGCAGTTCGAGGCGATAGGCACCATCTGCATCGCTGTTGGTCCGCGCGTAGACCGGGCTCTCAGCCTCGAAACGATCCCAGCTCGCGACCACCTCGGCTCCGGCGACCCCCTGGCCCGCTTCGTCCCTGACCGTTCCCAGCAGCAAGGGACGGAAGAGGCCGTCTTCCGCGAGAGCTACGTGCCCGCGGGGCTCGGCTTCAGCTGGGGATTGGGCGCCTGCGAGGCCCCGCGCCAGCTCCGCGAAGTCCGTGGGAATCGACTTCGCTTCCATACCGGTCGCGGAGACCCCATTCTTCGGGATCGGGAGACCAGCCACCGGCAGCGGCTCGTCCGCGAGCATGCGATGGGTCAGAAAAAGGGCGGCAGCGGAAACGGTCAGTGCGAGTGCTATCTTCATAGTGAGGAATGCGCCGCCGGTGGCGAAGGTCGAGATTGCGGCCGGGGCAGCGCTCCAACCAGCCACGGGCAATAGGGCCGAGATCCACTTTTCGCGATCACCGGCGTAGCGTGCGTCCAAGCGCTCGCGCAGCTGGCGGCGAGCACGCCCCAGGCGACTGCGCACCGCCTCGGGGCTGATTCCCAGCTCGGCCGCGATACCCGGGCTGTCGAGACCCTCGAAGTAGCGCAGCATGAGGACCGACCGATGGGGCTCGCGAAGGGCCATGACCTCGTCCACAAGCATCCGCGAGGACTCGGCGCGACTGACGATCAGCGCGGCGTCGCTAGCGTCATCGGACTCCGGCTTGGCCACGGTCTCCTCCCGCACCGCCCGACGACGGCGGCTGCTGCGGCTGTGGCTCACGTTGCCCCGCAGCACAATGGCCAACCAGGCCCGCAGGATCGGCGGCGAGGTGGCCCCCCGCGGAGGCCGCTCCATGGCCATCAGGAACGTCTCCTGCACCGCGTCATCCGCCAGGGCGGCGTCCGATACCAGGCGCCTGGCCAGCCCCTGCAACCAGCCTTCTTGGTCCAGGAGGAGATCGTGATTCGGTCCGTTCGAGGTCATTCCAGCTCTAGAGGCCCGGCACCGGCCCAAGCGTGACCGCCTAACTTCGAAAATTCATGCCGGGCTTGGCCCCCGCGGCGTCGGACCAGAATCCGTAGTTGATTGAAACGAATCGCTGATGTGTTGGACCAAGGGGTACGGGACCTTGATTCCTTGGTCCCCTTCCCTCTCAGACATTCACAAGGATGATCTATGCGTATCTTGCTCGCAGCACTACTCACCTTTTCCAGCGCTCCCGCCTTTGCCGGGAACGTCAACTTCACCCTACGTCAACTGCACTGGGACACCCATACGGGTTCCGGATACCCCTTTTCGCGCGTCGGTGAAGCCGACCTCCAACTCACGAGCGCCAACACCGAGTTTCTTGAATCGAACGGTGGAGCCTACGTGAATATCACTCTGTTCAACAACGTCTCAGGCGGCATCGCATGGCCGGTGCGCAACATGTACCTGAGCTACCCGAACCTCACGGCACTCCTCGCCGACTCACCGACCGTGCGCTTTGGTCTCGGCAACGACGCCGCAATGGGGGTCCCCTGGGGATTGACCTACCTCGCCGTGGAAACGAGCAGCACCCCGCTCTCGAGCTACCCGGTCACGAACATCCACACCCAGGTGCCCCAGATTCGCTCCGTTCTCTCCGGAGGAAGAGGGCTGCCCAACACCACTGGGGGCTGGGACCTGATCCCCCTGAACCTAGGGCCCTACATCGGAAGCACCTCCTCGCCTAGCTCGACGGGCACGATTCAAAAGCCGGTCAGCGACATCCCCAAGATCGACGAGGGCCCCATGGAGTGCGCGCCCGCCGCCGTCGCCCGTTCCATCGCATACCTCGAAGACCTGGCAGGCCTCCCTCCGGGAGATCCCCAGGGAGACAAGGACATCCTCGTTGGCCTGATGATGACTAGCCCCATCTTCGGAACCTCTGATACCAAGCTGCTCTCCGGCAAGGAGGACTTCGTCGACAAGTACGAGCTTCCCATTTGCTCGGAGCTCAAATACGCGAACGACGGAAACTGGGATGAGCTGGTCTGCGACATCATCGACATGCTGAACAACGGGTACGACATCGAAGTCCTGCTGACTGGACACGTCGGGATGCTGACCAGCTTGACGAAGCACGATGACGGAAGCGTAACCATCGAGTACGTCGACGACCCCGAGCAAGGCGATGGAGTGGCCGAGAACGAAACCCACGTCGAGAGCTTCGATCCCGGCGGCATCGGCGACGTTCACAACTTGGACGGCTTCTTCTGCGAATGCTGGAACATGGAAATGTGTGGACCGGACTCCGGCAAGAAGAGCGATCGCCGATAAAAGTCGCAGGCGACCGCGCTGCGCTGAACTGAACTGAGCTGCGGTCTAGCCCACTTCGATTGACGCCACGGGCCGGTCCATCCATGGGCCGGCCCTCTCGCGTGCTCAGCCGACTGCCTGCCAGGACCCTCGCACCGCTTTGCAGGCATGGAGCCTCGCACAGCTTGACCACTCGCGGGCAAGCCTGCGAGTAACGCCGCTCCAGGCTGCATTCCATTCGCCGTCTTGACCCGATCGCTTGACATGGGCGAAGGCGCACTTCGGAGCCTCCAGCAGAATTTGGGCAAGCTCTTCGCGCTGTTCCAAGTAGTCGACTTTGGCACCCGTCTCGGGGGAGGAAAGCCCGATGCCAAGAGATTGGGCAAGGCCCAGGAACTTGTAGGCCCGGTTGATTGGAGAGGCGCAAAGGCAGGAAACAAGCGAGCGCAGCGACGGGCGCGAGCTTCGCGCCCAGGTCGCCTAGGAGCGACGCGGAACAACCACTCCTCCTGCGGGCGCCTTCGGCGGATGAATCGAATTGCCGAAAATCTCACGGGGTTGCTCCCCCATTGTGGCGCTCTGGCTTGTGGGGGTGATCCGAAAGAGCAAGCTCTCCAGGCCGCATGTAGCCCGCCATCAAGGAACCAGGCCAGTGCCTTGGTCTATTGGGCCTTCTGACAGACAGACCCCGTAGCTCCACAGGCCATGGATTGGATTGTTCCTGCCCCGTAGGATCCGTTGCGTAGCTGCGACCTCCGGTGAAGAGACCGGGTCGTACTCCCATCCCTATGCAGTGCTTCACTGCTCCGCCAAAGGAATCCATGTTGTACACGGCAACCCTTGCCTGCCTTTCCGCCCTGGTGCTGGCTGCAGACCTTTCCGCCCAGACCTATGACGTGACCGCTGACTGGTCTGACCTCCAAAACCCCAACGGAGTTTGGTCCTACCGGGAAGGGTCCAATCTTCTGCCCCATGTAGATTGGTGGCAAAGCGCGATTGGTGGTTGGAATGCCGCGCAGCCAGGCTGGGCAATTTCAGAGAACAACACAGACCGCATCCCCTTCTTCTTCCGCAGTCTGGGTGAGGAGAACTTCTTCCCCGACTTCGGAGCGGGCGACGTGGTGATGCACACCAGGGACGACTCCAACGGATTTGGGAACGGAGAAGGAACCCTGGTGTGGACTAGCCCGCTTACGGGCTTTGTCTCTCTGGAGGGCGGCGTGTGGATGGGACGAGATATTGGGCGCAGCAACAGCTGGACCATCCTTCGCGACGGAGGCATGCTCACCATGGGTGGGGTATCTTCAGGTGACGCTTGGTCAAAGGCTAACCCCCTCCCCATTGCAATGGGCATTGGCGGAGCCGCAGCGATTCAGAACATCCCCGTCATCCCCGGAACAGAAATCAGCTTCGTCTTCGCCAAGACCAGCCTCTTTGGGGACTTTATCGGCATGGACCTGCGGATCGTCGTGGATGCCGGATTCACCAAGTTCTGTGGTTCGAGTCAGAACCCCAACAACGTTGCCACGATTGAACTGGATTCGATCGACAGCGGAAGCTCAGCCATCCAAGTCTCTCTCGCCGGTGGGCCGTCAGGTCAATTCGCATATCTGCTGGTAGGTGATGGCATGACCACCGTGAATCAACCGGTGGGTGCAGTCGGGGACCTCTGCGTCTCTGGCGGAACCTGCCTGGGTCGCTACGTCCAGGACGTTGGCCCCATCAGCGCTTCGGGCACCTTCGATACCGAAATTCTGAACCCCGCTTCTCTGCCTTGTGCAGGCGCGGTCGTCATTCAGGCTGGCGCGACCTGGAACTTCCAGTACTGGCACAGGCAAGCAATGGGTCAACCCGCGACCTTTTCCGAAGCGGTGGCCGTGACGTTTCAGTGATGAGGATGGACCTGT
>CAYWNK010000242.1:0-9675 GCA_964459495.1 uncultured Planctomycetaceae bacterium | reverse complement strand
CCCGCCGGTAGCCCCGCCGGCGTCACCGCCCGTGGTGGGGCTTCAACAAAGACCCCTACCTCAACCTCCGTGCGCTCATCCACACCGGTGACACCACCACCGGTTCCGACGACTTCTTCCTCGGCCGCGGCGAACAGGAGCAGGCCAAGAACACCCTGCGTCCCTCCGAAGGCCAGATCCGCGACGTTGTGGTTCCGGCGCTGAAGAACGCGCTCGAGAAAGAACGCGGCAACGACATTCTCACCGGCTCCCTGATCGCCCTCGCCAAGATTGGCGACAAGCGCGGTGAAAGCGGCGAGAGCGAGTTCGAGGGCATCATCAAGGAGTTCCTCAAGGATCCCACCCAGGAGGTCTCCGAGACCGCCGCCGTGGCCCTTGGCGTGCTCGCCAACGAGACCTCGGTGCAGACGCTCGTCGATCTGATGAACGACGATCCGGCGGCCCGCAAGTTCCTCGGCAAGACCGAGGTTCCGATCCGCACGCGTGCCTTCGCCGCCTACGGCCTGGGCCTGATCGGCTACCGCACCGCGGACAACTCCGTGCGTCAGACCATCGCCGAGCACCTCGTCGACATCCTGAACGCTCCCTCGTTCTCGACTCGCGACGTCAAAGTCGCCGCGATGACGGCCTTCGGCCTGACCCCGGTGGACTCCGACCCCGATGCGGCCGTCTCCGAGGAAGAGTTGGCGTCGAACCGCCAGTGGGTCGTCAGCCGTGAGGCCCAGCTGAAATTCCTCATCGACTACTTCGACGAGGCCAACCAGCGCAAGAACGACTCGACCCGTCACTGGTTCGTGCGCGCCCACGCCCCCGCGGCGATGGCCCGCCTTCTTTCCGACGTCCTGGCCGAATCGTCCTTCGAAGGCCACCGGACGGCCTGTGCGCGCCTGCTGCTCGACGGCATTGGCAAGCACACCAAGCTGCAGAACGAGCTTCAGCAGTCCTGCGCCTTGGCCCTCGGCCAGATCGGCACCGCGAGCAACGACAAGCTCGACGTGGAAATCGTCGAAGAGCTCCAGCGCACCGCCGGTGACGGCGAGCAGCAGGCCCGTCGCTTCGCGATGATCTCGCTTGGCCAAATCGCTGGCCGCCCGGGCACCGGTGAAGATCCCCTCGGCAACCTGGACGCGATCCGCGGCAAGCTGCAGAAGGACATGTCCAAGGGCAAGAGCACGATGAAGCCCTGGGCTGCGCTCTCCCTCGGTGTCCTCGGACGGGCTCTGATCGTTGAGGACGTCGTCATCGACGCGGGCACCAGCAACGCCCTGCGCGATGCGACCCGCAAAGAGAAGAACCCCTCCCAGGCCGGTGCGTACATGATCGCCATGGGCTTGCGCAAGGACGTGGGCGGCGCGGAGATGCTGCGCGACAAGCTCGACTACTTCAGCGTCGATGAGACCCGTGGCCACGCCGCGGTCGCCCTCGGCCTGATGGACGATCGTGGCTCGGTCGAGAAGATCCAGGACGTCGTCCGCAACTCGGCCTATCGCCCCGACCTGCTCAAGCAGGCCGCCATCGCCCTGGGTCTCCTCGGCGACAAGGCCCTGGTGCCCGAGCTGATCGTCATGCTGTCCGACGCCACCGGCCTCGCGACGCAGGCGGCCATCTCGAGTGCGCTTGGCGCGATCGGTGACAACCGCTCGATCGAGCCCCTCGTGGAGATGCTCCAGAACCAGGAGATCACCCAAACCGCCCGTGGCTTCGCCGCGGTCGCCCTGGGGATCGTCTGCGACAAGGAGGACTTCCCGTGGAACACCAAGATGTCCACCAACATCAACTACCGCGCCAACACCCTCACCCTGACGGGTGAAGGCGGCACCGGCATCCTGGACATCCTGTAGTTCACGTTTGCTAGCGGCTCGCCCGGCCTCGCCGGTGCAGCCAATCAGCGGCCCGCCGCGCTCCCTCGAGCGCGGCGGGCCGCTGCGCTTGGATGTAGAAACATGCCAGCTACAAGGCAGCCCCCCGGAGCACCGCCGCATGCGGGATTTCCTCCACGCCCTTTCGCTGGTCGGTCGTGCCCCTGCGTTGACGCGCTGGCGCCACGCGGCGCGAATCGGCCCAACGAACAGGGCCGCTGCGGCAAGTCCCCTGCATGGCTCTCACCATGGCTCTCCTCACCCAGGTGCCCAGGTTGCCGCACCTGCTCGCCCGGCTCTTGCTGGTCGCCGGCCCATTCGCGGGGACGGCGCTCTCCTCCCCGGCCCCGGATCCTGCCGGCGATCTTCCGGCGGCCTTCCAGCCGTCCTGGGCGGACGCGCCCAGCCTGCGTCAGCTCAGCCTCACCTACGACGCCACTCTCACCGCCGAGGGCAACGGCGCGCTGCTCAAGAGCGCGATGCAGGCGCTCATCCCGGGCGACACCCTCACCGTGGGCGCCGGCACCTGGAGCGTGAATTCGTTCTTTGACGTCAGCGTGAGCGGCACCCCAGACGCTCCCATCCGCGTGGTCGCGGCCCCTGGCGCGCAAGCCGTGATCACCCGGCCGAATGCGGGCCAGAACGTCATCAACCTGGGCAGTCCGGCCTTCGGCGGCATTCGCTACTTCCTGCTGCGTGGCTTCGAGCTGACCGGCGGCGGCATGGGGATGCGCATCTACGAGGCCGAGCACCTGTGGGTCGACGACTGCCACATCCACCACATGGCCGGCGTGGGCCTGTCGGTGAACACCAACGACGCCAGCTACCTGCACCTCACCCGCAACGAGATCAGCCACACCGGCCAGTCCGGCGAGGGCATGTACCTGGGCGGCAACTACGGCAGCGTGATCCTCTCCCACTCGGTGATCGCGCGCAATGAGGTGCACCACACCGGTGGCAGTCAGGGGGACGGCATCGAGCTCAAGCAGGGCAGCTACGACAACTGGATCGTCGAGAACCGGGTCTACGCCACCAAGTACCCCTGCTTGCTCGTCTACGGCACAGGCGGCCAGGCGCGCAACCGCATCGAGCGCAACGTGCTCTGGGACTCGGAGTCCTCGGTGCTGCAGGTGCAGGGCGAAGCGCTGGTCGCCAACAACGTGGTCTTTGGGGGGCCCCAGGGCTTCACGAGCCACGACCACCAGGGTCTCACACGCGACCTGGAAATGCGCAGCAACACCATCCTCTGCGAGGGGGACGCGGCGCGCCTGGGGGACTGGCACGGCCGGCCGGGGATGATCCTCGCGGGCAACGCTTTGTATTCGGCGCAGGGCGAGGCAGTGCGCTTTGTCGGCGGTTCGAACGGGATCGAGATCCAGGGCAACGTAACCTTCGGCGAGGTGGTCGGCAGCTCCACCGGCTGGTCCCCTGGCAATGGTCTGGACGATTTTGAAGGGGCCAGCTGGGACGGGGTCGAGCAGAACGTCGTGCCCTCCGCAGGCAGCCCCCTGCGCAACCTGAGCCATCCGCAGGTCGCTGCGGCCGATGACCTGTCGGGCATGGCACGGGGCCCCTACCCCAGCGCTGGCGCCTCCGAGCCGGGCAGCTACGGGCGGGTCCTCGGGCCCGGCCTCGCCGGCAGCGCCGGTCTCGTCCCGCGCCTGACGGCCAGCACCCTGCCCGAGTCCGGGCATCTCACCTTCCAGGTGCGCCTTGAGCAGGCGCGCCCACTGACGCCGGCGTACCTGCTGGTCGGCCTCTCCAGTGCCCCCACCCCGTTCCGCGGTGGGACCTGGTACCCGCAGGCATCCGCCCTGGTGCGAACCGACACCACCACCCAGGGGCGGGCCATCGCTGACCTACCCCTGACCCCGGGCGCAGGCTTCGGCGCAGGGCAAACCGTCGTCGCCCAGTGGGCGGTCTTCGACCCAGGCGCGCCCGAGTTCTACGCCCTCAGTCCGGGCGTGGTCTGGACTCTGGACTAGCCTTTTTCCCGGTGGCTAGGGTGCTGAATCGGCTCTAGAGGTCCGGCCGAAAACACCGCGCGGGCGAGGTGCGGGCGATTCGATTCGAATCAAGGCGCCGGAATCTGTGCATGGTCGGCTCCATTCGCGGATTCTGGCAACGCAGAGTCGGGTCGAATCAGCCGTGCCTCGCCTGCGCGGGGTTTTCGGCCGGGCCTCTAGGCGCTGTATCCGCGCTGGCCGGCGCCGCGAGCAGCCAGAGCGTAGCCAGGACCATGGCCGCCCCGCCGATGGCCACGACCAGCTGGGCCCGCCCGGCCGCCCCAGCCCGCTGGTCTCTGTGCCCCTGCTGCTGCGCCAGATCCCGCGCGAATCCCTCGCAGCGCTCGAGATACCCGGCCCGGACGTCGTCGGCGAGCCCCGGGGCCTCGCGGGCGGCGAGCTCAAGCCTGGGGAGCATCTCCCCGGCCAGGTCGGGGACCACCAGGTCCAGCGGCAACAGGGTGGCGTAGTACAGCAGCTCGAGATGGTCGGGAGCCTGCTCGAGGCCGCGCCTCGCGGCCCGCAGGGCTCCGCCGGAGATCCCCGGCCCAGTAGCGCGCCTCCAGCTCCAGAAGCGCGCGTTCGCCCGGATCCCCCACCCGTGCGGCGGAGGCCAGCGCGTCCCCATAGAGCCCCGCTGAGCGCGCCGTGCGCGACTCGTACGCGTGGTCCTGGGATGCCTGCGCGATAGCGCATCCCAGAAACAGAGCAAGGGCGCCCGTGCGCAACCTCACCGCAGTCCCTCCACCCAGCGCTGCCGTCCGGCGGCGATCGACTCCAGCTGGAGGCGGTCCACCGGGTTGAGGTCATCGGTCAGCGGCGGAGCAGCCGGCGCTTGGACGAGCGCCCAGGCCCCCGGCAGCCCCAAGGGCGCGAGCAGGGCGGCCACGTCCGGATGCTCTACGGCGAATTCCTCGCTGCCCGGCAACGGCAGGGCTGCGTCTTTTCGGCCGTGCAGGATGCAGTTGCGCGAGAACGGAACCCGCAGCAGGAGCACGGGGCTCTGCAGTCCGTGGGCCGCGGTTTCCGCCAACGCCCTGACGACCGGGTCCTCCAGCCCGAAGCCAGCTGCGTTCACGGTCAACCAGCCGCCCGGCGCGAGCTTCTCCGCAGCCAGTGCAAAAAACTCGGTGGTCGACAGGTGAGCGGGCACCTCCATGTTGTTCGCGTAGCTGTCGAGGATGATCTGATCGTAGCCCCCGGGCGAAAGCTCGAGCGCTGCACGCCCATCCAGACCGCCCCACACACGGCGCTCGGGCCTGCCGGTCTCCATGTCGAAGTAGGCTTTTCCCAGCGCCACCACCTCAGGGTCGATCTCGACCCCTGTGGAATGCAGCGTGCATCCGGGGGGCAGCAGCCCTTCGAGCACGCGGACGCTCGTGCCCGCCCCCATGCCGAGAATCAGCAGGTCCCAGGGCTCGGCCCGGGCGCCGCTACCGTTCGGCCGGCCCGTCCACCAGACCGGCGGGATGAAGTGATCGTAGTAGTACTGGCTCCCAAGGGGCCCGGATTGGGGGATCCATAGGGACTGGAATGAGTCGAGGCTCTCGTTCACCTGGAGCATCCGCATCGGGCGCTCGCTGTCCGCCTCCGCTTCGACAACCCGCAGGGACTGGTAGGGCGACTGGCGCTCGGCGAGCAGGCTGAGCTCGTCAGGGATCGCGGGGGGCGAATAGGGAGCGAGCCCCGTTGCGGCCCCGGCCGGCAGCAGGATCAGCACCCCCGCGGCAGCCCCGCCGCCTGCCTGCAGCCGCAGCCAGAGGCCCAGCATCCCCAACAGCCCGCCCGCCATCAGAAAGGTCTTCGCCAGCCCAAGCTCCGGCAGGAAAAGGTGGGTCGTGCCAAAGGTCCCCGCCAGGCTCCCGAGGGTCGATGCCCCCAGTACGCGTCCACCGGCCTCGCCCGGTCTCTCGGGGCGGCGGCGCCCAAGCACTTCGACCGCCAAGGGACCGACGCAGCCCAGCGTCAGGGCCGCCGGGCTGAACAGCACGAGCGAGGCGGCCAGACTGCCCCAGGTCAGCAGGCTCGCCGCCTGGTCGAGGGCGACTCCGCTGGGCATGAAGATCCTTGCAACGGGGGCCGCGAGCGCCGGTAGCCATGCGACCAGACCCGCACCCAGCAGCAGCACGAGCCCTAGGTCTCGGTCGGGGCGTGGGCGCCGTGAAAGCCGTGCACCGAGGGTGTATCCCAGGGCTAGGGCCAGCAGAACCACACCGATCACGTTGGTCCAAACCCCGCTAGACGCACCAAACCATGGGGCGAGCAGGCGGACAGCCGAAAGCTCGACCGTCATCGTAGCAGCGCCCGCCAGGGCCACCACCGCAAGTACGGCAGGGGCCCCGGCGGGCGCTTTGCTGACGTCCGCGTCCTCGGCGGACACGGTCACTTGTCGGCCGGAGCCGGGACGGTGACGGAGATGCGCGCCACGTAGATCCCAGCGGGATCGATCGAGGCCTTGTACGCCATCGAGAGGAATTGCTTCTTGCTACGGGGCGCGGACTCCATGACCTCGGTCCCGTTGGTGATCACCTTGATGGGCTTGGAAAGGTCGAGCAGCGCGTCCGTCAGGTACAGATCCACCTGGGCCAGGTCTGTCGCATCGATCGTGACCGAGTTGGCTTCGGTGTCGATCTTCGCGTGCACCTTGGAATCCGCGCTACCGGAGCCCGGGGGAACCTCGAGCCAATAGGCACGGTTGGGGAAGGGGGTGCCCGGATGCAGGGTGACCTCTTGGGGATAGGCCTTGCGGGGGTTGTCCTGGATCCAGTTCCAGATGTCGTCCTCCTTGGCCTCGGCGGACACGGTCGCGTTCTTCCAGCCCATCTCATCGGCCGCCTTCTGGAATGCAGAGGCCTCCCCGCCGCCGCCCGCAAACATGGTTGGCAGGTTGGAGAAGTTCTTGGGCGAGGTGGCCCCGGCGTCACCGGTGCGTCCAATCACACCGGCAAAGCGATGCGGGAACTTCTCTGCGATCGCGACGGCGGCTTTGACGCCCGCCCCCCGGCCCGCGAGGTAGATTCGATCGAAGTCGACGGCGGCCGTGTTCGTCACCTCACGCATCGTGACCAGCACGGCGGCGATCCCGGGGTTCTCCGTCCACTGGGCCTCATCCTCGGGCATCTTGGGGGACACGAGCAGAGCACCGTCGCGAATCGTCGAAGACTCCCAACGCTCGATCAGGTGCTGGGACGTTGTCTCAGCCGCGTCCGGAATGGCGATGATCAGCGGATAGGCGTTCTTCTTGGCGTCGTACTTGGACGGCACCCAGAGCGAGTATTCCAGCGCGGTATCCGAGAAGAACCCACCCTTGTAGGTGATGTCCTCCATCTTGCCCTTCTTGAGGCGCTTCTTCGCGTAATTGAACGACAGCCAGAGTGCCCGGCCCATGTCCGCGGGCGAGGCCAGCAGCTCATCGATCGGCGCCTTGCGCAGGCCCTTGGCTGCCTTGTCGAGGGCCTCGGCGAAGTCCCCCTCCGCTTCCAAGATCTTGTCCTTGGAGTCGAGGGCCTCGAAGTACTCCGCGATGGCCTTGCCAACCTTGGCGAGGTCGGACTCCTTGAGGTAGGTCTCCTGGGGGACGGGCTGGGCGCTGGCCAGGGGCGCTAGGCCGATGACGGCCAGGACGGAAAGCGAGGCGAGGGGTTTCAGGGACATTGCAGGAGCGAATCCAAAGGGGGGACGAAGGACTAGTACGCCCGGTCAGGGGCGTCACACAACATAGGACCAGATTGGCTCGGTATGGAGCATAAGCGCCCCGTGATGCTCACCGCGCCGATTGGCTGGCCGAAGAATCCCCGCTGGGGCTCGCCCTGGGCAATAGGGATAGCCCCCAGCCCCGCAGGGCCCAAGGGGGCGTCTCGGTGTCCCGGACGGCGGCCCGTTGGAGCACGGCACCAAAGAGCCGGCGGGCCCGGAGCCGTTCGCCTCCAAAAAGGGCGGTCTTGCCGAGGATTTGCAGGGCGTCGTCCCCACCCAGGCGGAGGGCGTGACCGAGGCTAGCGAGCTCGAGATCCCTGTCCCCGGCACCAGCCGCCACGATCGCGAGGCGCTGGAGCAGCTCGATGCGCTCGGTAAGCGGCGCGGCGTCGGAAGACTCCAGCTGGCTTTGGATGACCCTTTGGGCCGCCTGCAGATCGCCGGAGCGCCGCGCGATGCCCTCGAGGCAAAAGGCGCTCCAGGTCTGTCCTGCGGAGGCGTGCAGGGCCTCAGCGAGCCTGCGGGCGGGTCCGACTCGGAACGCGTCATGCTCTTCCACGAAGGCTTGGAAGCCCAGCTGCTGGATGCGCACGGCTTCGGCGGGTTCGAGGCGCTTGGGGGTGACTCCGTCCGGCTCCAACAGATCCCCGATCAGGACGCTCGCCCGGGCCTCCCCAGGGGGCAGGAAGGGCAGCGCAAACTGGCGCTCGGGTTCGGAAAGGCCACGGGGCAGGGTGACGTTTTCCCAATCGGCGGGCGGCTGGTCGAGGGCTGCGCCGAGCAGCCCGACGCGGAAGACCTCGAGCTTCGGGCTCTGCCCATCGAGTCTGCGGCTCAGGCTGCGCTGATCCTCACAGAGCTCGTAGCGCAGGATCGAATCCTCGCGCGCCAGCAAGGACTGCAGACGTGCCCAGCGGGCAGGCCACGGATCCTCCGCAGCGGCGGCGACGGAAGGCTCCTGTGCCCCGGCCCGGCCGGCCGTCACCTGCCAAACCAGTCCGATCCAAAGGGGCGCGAGGAAGAACGCGCTCCACCGAATGCCGTTTAGTCGGACCAACGCACCCGGCCCTCCCCAGCCACGAGTTCGCCCAGGTCGGCGACCATTTCATTCGCTCCCAGCAGGTGCTTGCGCACCGCGGGCACGTCCTCTTCGTTGACGATGAGGACCATGCCGATGCCCATATTGAAGGCCCTGTGGGCCTCATCGCGATCGATTCCGGCGCCTTCTACCAGCATGTGGAACAGGCCGGGGCGCTCCCAAGAAGTGGGATCGATGAGTGCGTCGTGGGTCCCCAGAACACGGGGCAGGTTGTCCAACAGCCCACCCCCGGTGATGTGCGCCATCGCGGCAATCTGATTCTGTTCCAGCAGTGGCCACAGCAAATTCAGGTACGAGCGGTGGGGCGCGAGCAAGGCCTCGGCAACCGTCTGGCCAGCGAGCTCTGTCGGCTTGTCGTCGAGCCCGAGCCCCAGGCGCTCGAACAGGACTTTGCGCGCCAGGGAGTAGCCGTTGGTGTGAAGGCCCGAGGAGCCGATGCCGATCAGCTTCTGGCCGGATTTTACCTTCGTGCCGTCGAGCACCTTGTCCGACGCGACGGAGCCGACGATGAACCCGACGAGGTCAAAGTCCCCGGCCGCGTAGAGCCCCGGCATCTCGGCGGTCTCGCCGCCGAGGAGCGCCACCCCGGCGTTGCGGCATGCGTTCGCGCAGCCCGTGATCAGACCGGCGACGACTTCGGGCTCCAGCTTGCCGGTGCCCACGTAATCCATGAAGAACAGGGGCTTCGCACCCTGCACCAGAATGTCGTTGATGCAGTGGTTCACCAGGTCCGCCCCCACGGTGTCGAACACCCCAGCCCGCTTGGCCACGTCGAGCTTCGTGCCGACGCCGTCCGCGCTGGCTACGAGGATTTGGCCGTCGCAGCCCATGCGCGCCGGGTCGAAGAGCCCCCCGAAGAGGCCCACGTCGCTGATGACCCCGGGTGTAAAAGTGCTGCGAATCGCCTCCTTGGAACGGGCGAGGGCCTCTTCCTGGGCGTCGATATTGACGCCTGCGTCACGGTAGGTGATCGGTTGCTGACTCACGTGGGGGCTCTGGCTGCGCGGGATCGGGG
>CAYWNK010000241.1:0-9684 GCA_964459495.1 uncultured Planctomycetaceae bacterium | reverse complement strand
CCCCCGGCTCAAGCGGCATTCGCGCCTGCAGCAGTCCCCGAAGCGCGATCCACTCCGGATCCAACTCGAGCTCCAGACCGTCCCGCTGAATCGTGAGTCCGTCCTGCGCCACAAACCGCCCGAGCTCGCCGGCTTCGAAGGCCGCGACCACCTCGGCCGCCAGGCGCTGCCGCTCGGATCCATCAAGCCCAGGCGCGCCGGCCAATACCCCGCGCAGGCGCTGGGACCCGAGGGCGTCTCCGCCCCAGGGCATCTCTTCCAAATCCCCCAAAGCCTGGCGCAGCGCCGTCGCGTCGCCCGACGCTCGTGCCAAGCGCACCGCCTGCACCCGCCCCTCCCATCCAAGCCGACCAGCGGGCGCGCGCTCCCAGAGCTGCTCCAAGGCGTCTTGCGCGTCGTCGTAGCGTCCCGCTACCTGGTGTTCCCTCGCGAGCTGAAGGAAGGCGCTTCCTACCTCATCTAGCTCAGCGCCCGGGGTCTTTGCCTCCCGAGCCACCGCTCCTTCCGGCACCTCCCCCAGCCGCCACGCCAGCATCCTCCCGCGCCCGGCCGCGGGAGGTTCCGGTGCACGGAGCGCCTGCTCCCAGGCGCTTTCGAGCAGCCGCACCTCCGCCGCCGCCTCGCGCACGAGCCGTCCGCGGGTGGCCTCCCTGGGATCGCCAAGGTCCGCCAGGCTGAGCAGCACCAACGCGACCACCGCCGCTCCGCCCAACACCCCGACGGCGATTTGGGTCCAGGGCCAGGCCCCGCTCTGCGCAGTGGATCGATCCATAGGGTGCCCTGATGCTAGCACCTCGGCACCCGACCGCTCCTAGCGTCTACGCCAGCGCGTCGCTTGCCACGTGGTACTGAGGATCTTCGATCACGTTGACCTCGACCATGCTGCCGGCCTTGCGCATCAGCTTGCGACACTCGGGGCTCAGGTGCCGCAGGTGCAGGGTCTTGCCCAGGTTGAGGTAGCGCTCGGCCAGCGTGTCGATCGCCTCGATCGCCGAATGATCGGACACGCGGGCGTGCCGGAACTCGACGATCACGTCCTCCGGATCTCCCTTGGGATCGAAGAGCTCGAGGAAGCCGGTGCTCGAGCCAAAGAAGAGCGGCCCGCGCAGGGAATACACCTTGGCCCCTTCGAGATCGGTGTGCGTGACGGCGTGGATCACCTTGGCGTGCTTCCAGGCAAACACGAGGGCGGACACGATGACGCCGACGAAGACGGCCAGGGCAAGATCCGTTTTCACGGTCACCGCCGAAACCAGGATGATCACGAAGGCGTCGGTCGCCGGCACCTTGTTCATGATCCGGAGGCTGGACCACTCGAAGGTGCCGAGCACCACCATGAACATGACGCCCACGAGCGCGGCTACGGGGATCATCTCGATCAGCGGCGAGGCGTACAGCACCACCGCCAGCAGCGCCAGCGCCGCGGTGATCCCCGAGGCCCGGCCGCGTCCGCCCGAGTTGATGTTGATCATGCTCTGGCCGATCATCGCGCAGCCGCCCATGCCGCCGAAGAAGCCGCAGGTCACGTTGGCGAGCCCCTGGGCCACGCACTCCTTGTTGCCGCGCCCGCGGGTCTCGGTCAGCTCATCGACCAGGGTCAGCGTCAGCAGCGACTCGATCAGGCCCACCGAGGCCAGAATCACCGCGTAGGGCAGCAGGATCTTCAGCGTGGCCCACTCCATCGGTACGACCGGCAGCGAAAAGCTCGGCAGCCCGCCCGCCAGGGACGCCTCTGGGTCCTCCGACATCATGCGCAGGTAGTCGACGATCGTCGGGGCCTCGAGCCCGAAGAGAATCGTCGCGCCGGTCACCGCCCCGATCGCCACCAGCGAGGCCGGCACGGCACGCGTCAGCTTGGGCAGGAAGTGGATGATCGCCATGGTGGCCGCGACCAGCCCGACCATCGTCCACATCGCATTCCCGGTCAGCCACTGCAGATCCCCGTTTGCGTCCTTGGCTTTGAACTGATCCAGCTGCGCCAACAGGATCACAATCGCCAGTCCGTTCACAAAGCCCAGCATCACGGGGTGCGGAACCATGCGAATGAACTTGCCGAGCCGCAGCACGCCGGCCAAGACCTGGATCACGCCCATCAACGCGACGGCGGCGAACAGGAAGGAGACCCCGTGGTCGGTCACGAGGTCGGTCAGGACCACCGCAATCGCCCCGGTCGCCCCCGAGATCATCCCCGGACGCCCCCCGAAGATGGCGGTGATCAACCCGACCATGAACGCGGCGTGGAGCCCGACGATCGGATCCACCCCCGCCACAAACGCAAAAGCCACCGCCTCTGGCACGAGCGCCAAAGCCACGGTGAGCCCTGAGAGAAGATCGGATCGGAGACTGAGAGGAGACGGACGAGTGAGATCGAACAAGCGGATCAACCGGGCCAGACGCGGAAAAACGAGCCGAGCACGGTATCCGCGCCCCAGCCCCAGTCCACGCCTATCCGCGACTTCTCAATCGACTTCGCCATGGATCACTCCGATCCAATCCCCCCCCTCCCCAATTCGGGCCGGTGATCGCGAGCGCTGGCCGAGAACGGCTGAAGGCCGCATGCGCGGGCAAGTGGGGTGCCGTGATTCTTCGCCTGTGCGGCGTTCCCCCGTTGCTGGCTAGCAGCAGCGGAAGAGACACTAGATCGCCCACCCAAGGGATGATTCCAACATGGCGCAACACCCCACGGCCGCCCCAGCTGCCGCTCGCACTTCTCGCGCTCGCCCCTCTGGCACCCGCCCAGGCGAACGATCTGGAGATCTGGTCTCCGCAGGTCGGTACCACGGCAAACGACTTCGCCCAGAGGATCGCCGCGGGTCCGGGGGGGCTCGTACCTGGGGGGATACACACCGGGTGACCTCTTCGAGCCGAAGCTCGGCGCGCCCGATGGCTTCGTCGCCCGCTTGGACGACAATGGCAACGAGCTGTGGGGCAAGTGTCTCGTGTCTCCCAACCTTCACGGCGTGTCCTCACTGATCCCCGCACCTTCTGACGGGGTGCTGGCGCTGGGTACGGAGACGGTGAACCTAGGGGGGACGACCTTTGCACCCGCCGACTTCTTCCTCACGGGCTTTGCCCCCCAGGGTCTGCGGGGCCGCGTCCAGTACTTCGGCACCGCGGAAGACGACCCCCTCACCGAAGTTGCCTTGGGCGCCGGTGGCCAGCTTCTTCATGGCAGGCAGGACCGAGAGAGACCTGGCCGGACCCAATGCTGGAGGAGAAGACATCTTCTTGGTGCAGCTCGAGGCGCGGGTTGGCGCCGCGTACTGCGCCCCGACCGTTCCAAATCCCTCCGGGCTCCCGGCGCGCATTCGACACGTCGAACCTAAGCGACGGCGTCACGGTGAGCTTCTAAGGGTTACTGGACCAGGTCCTTGAAGCGCGGGTCCTCGCGTAGGCTCGCGAGGTCGGGATCGTCCCGCGCCCACTCGCGCTGACGGGCGAGGGAGGCGGGACTGGGGTGGTTGAGCTCGAGCTCCGTCTCGAGCCAGCGCAGGGCCTCTTCGGTCTCGCCGAGCAGCGCGTGGGTGCAGGCGAGGTTGTACCAGGTCGCCGGACCCGGACGCACTTCGCGCAGCAGCGCGCGGGCCTCGACCGCGCGGCCCGAGCGCGCGCGGTAGCAGGCCAGCAGCACGCGCATGAAATCGTCCTGCCGCAGCGAGTAAGCCTCCTCGTAGTAGGCCAGCGCGGCGTCCGGATCGGAGAGCTTCACGTTGGCGTTCACCGCCAGAGACACGAGCGCCGTCGAACGCAACAGACGATAGGGGCGCAAAGCCCCCGAGCCCGCGCCGTTCTCCTTCAGCTGATCTTCGATGCTGCGCAGGCGCTCGACCGCCTTCTCCAAGGATTCCTTGGCCTGCAGGGGCTCGTCCTCGTCGGTCCATGCCGCGCCCGCTGCAATGTCCGCGCGGGCCAGACGCTCCTGGCCAAGGTAGTACCACCAATTCGAGATGCCGCCCCTCTGCAGGTCGCGCTGGAAGCGCGCCGCCACCTCGCGGGAAGCCGGCCCGTCTCCCTCTCCCAGCAGGTCCCGCGCCAGCCACAGGGCCATCGCCCCGGGCACGCGCAGCTCGAGCAGCGTTTGATCCGTCTGTTCCTCCTGGCCGCGCTGCCACAGCATCATCTGCCGCCGCCGGTCGAGTCGCGACAGGTCCACAAGTGCGTCCTCGGGCACCTCCCACAGCGGACTCGACTGCAGCCGCCGCACCCACGTCCGCTGGCGATCGATCTCATCGGTCACGCCCTCGAGCTGGCGACCCTGGACGCTGGTCAGCAGGGCCAAGCGCTCGGGGTCAGCCAAGGGATTGACCACGACCTCAGGCAGATCCGGGTAGGGCACGAAGCCCGGCATCTCACGCGGCGAGACCGACGCGAGCACCCGGCCGAGAGCCTCCTGCAGCTCGAGGATGCGCGCACCATCGAGCTGGTCCTGGGGCCGGCCCGTGAACAACAGTCGGTAGGGCGAGATCTCCGCGTCGAGCAGCGAATCCCAGCCCGACAGGGCTTCCCCGGTCAGCGACGCAAACAGCGCCTGGGCTTCGAGGCTGGCGCGATGTGCATCGCGGGCGAGACCCAGACATACGCCGTCCACGGCGCCGCCGTCCTCGCCGTCGGCCAGCGCGGCCAGGATTGCAGAGACCTGGACCAGCGCGAGCTCTTGCAGCGCATCGACGTGTTCGAAGCGGCCGCGGCCGCGGCCCAGGTCCGCGCGCACAGCCAGGCGTGAGCGCACCCCCGCCACCGCGAGCGCCAACACCGGACGGGCCTCCGCCGCCCGATCCAAGGCGATCAACGCCAGGCCCTCGAGCAGCTGAGCCCGCGTCAACCAGCGGTCCCCCGGCAGCGCGCTGCCGGGGGACCGCTGGTTGACGCGGGCTCAGCTGCTCGAGGGCCTGGCGTTGATCGCCTTGGATCGGGCGGCGGAGGCCCGTCCGGTGTTGGCGCTCGCGGTGGCGGGGGTGCGCTCACGCCTGGCTGTGCGCGCGGACCTGGGCCGCGGCCGCGGCCGCTTCGAACACGTCGATGCGCTGCAAGAGCTCGCGCTGGTCCAGGTCTCTGCAATCCTGGCCGCGCTGGCCGACGGCGAGGACGGCGGCGCCGTGGACGGCGTATGTCTGGGTCTCGCCCGCGATGCACATCGCGCCAGCCTCGAAGCCCAGGCGCTGTTTGCGTCGCTGACCGGGGAAGCCCTGTCGGGCTGGGATTCGCTGCTCGACGCGGAGATCTCGCCCTACCGACTGTTGTTCACGGGCCGGCCCCAGGACCAGCTCGATGGTGCGCGCATCCTCGAGCTGCAGGAGGCTCTCGGCCGGGTGCTCGCGTCGGTCTCGCCGCGTGAGATGCCGGGCTTCGTGCCCTACCCGGATCTGCCTGAGGTCGTGGTCAATCCCTTGGCTGACCCCGAGCGCTTGGCCCTGCTGACCAGCGTCCAGGGTCGCCAGCTCGAGGGCGTGACCGATGAGATCGATCGCCAGCGGACGTGGGTGCGGCGGCTGCAGTCGAGTCCGCTGTGGGAGGTGCCCGAGGACGCACTTGTGGACCTGTCGCGACTCGACCGGCGGCGGCAGATGATGCTGTGGCAGCGCGGCCAGGAGGAACAGACGGATCAAACGCTGCTCGAGCTGCGCGTGCCCGGGGCGATGGCCCTGTGGCTGGCGCGGGACCTGCTGGGAGAGGGAGACGGGCCGGCTTCCCGCGAGGTGGCGGCGCGCTTCCAGCGCGACCTGCAGAGGGGCGGCATCTCGAATTGGTGGTACTACCTTGGCCAGGAGCGTCTGGCCCGCGCGGACATTGCAGCGGGCGCGGCATGGACCGACGAGGACGAGCCCCTGCAGGCCAAGGAATCCTTGGAGAAGGCGGTCGAGCGCCTGCGCAGCATCGAAGATCAGCTGAAGGAGAACGGCGCGGGCTCGGGGGCTTTGCGCCCCTATCGTCTGTTGCGTTCGACGGCGCTCGTGTCTCTGGCGGTGAACGCCAACGTGAAGCTCTCCGATCCGGACGCCGCGCTGGCCTACTACGAGGAGGCTTACTCGCTGCGGCAGGACGATTTCATGCGCGTGCTGCTGGCCTGCTACCGCGCGCGCTCGGGCCGCGCGGTCGAGGCCCGCGCGCTGCTGCGCGAAGTGCGTCCGGGTCCGGCGACCTGGTACAACCTCGCCTGCACCCACGCGCTGCTCGGCGAGACCGAAGAGGCCCTGCGCTGGCTCGAGACGGAGCTCGAGCTCAACCACCCCAGTCCCGCCTCCCTCGCCCGTCAGCGCGAGTGGGCGCGGGACGATCCCGACCTCGCGAGCCTACGCGAGGACCCGCGCTTCAAGGACCTGGTCCAGTAACCCTTAGAAGCTCACCGTGACGCCGTCGCTTAGGTTCGACGTGTCGAATGCGCGCCGGGAGCCCGGAGGGATTTGGAACGGTCGGGGCGCAGTACGCGGCGCCAACCCGCGCCTCGAGCTGCACCAAGAAGATGTCTTCTCCTCCAGCATTGGGTCCGGCCAGGTCTCTCTCGGTCCTGCCTGCCATGAAGAAGCTGGCCACCGGCGCCCAAGGCAACTTCGGTGAGGGGGTCGTCTTCCGCGGTGCCGAAGTACTGGACGCGGCCCCGCAGACCCTGGGGGGCAAAGCCCGTGAGGAAGAAGTCGGCGGGTGCAAAGGTCGTCCCCCCTAGGTTCACCGTCTCCGTACCCAGCGCCAGCACCCCGTCAGAAGGTGCGGGGATCAGTGAGGACACGCCGTGAAGGTTGGGAGACACGAGACACTTGCCCCACAGCTCGTTGCCATTGTCGTCCAAGCGGGCGACGAAGCCATCGGGCGCGCCGAGCTTCGGCTCGAAGAGGTCACCCGGTGTGTATCCCCCCAGGTACGAGCCCCCCCGGACCCGCGGCGATCCTCTGGGCGAAGTCGTTTGCCGTGGTACCGACCTGCGGAGACCAGATCTCCAGATCGTTCGCCTGGGCGGGTGCCAGAGGGGCGAGCGCGAGAAGTGCGAGCGGCAGCTGGGGCGGCCGTGGGGTGTTGCGCCATGTTGGAATCATCCCTTGGGTGGGCGATCTAGTGTCTCTTCCGCTGCTGCTAGCCAGCAACGGGGGAACGCCGCACAGGCGAAGAATCACGGCACCCCACTTGCCCGCGCATGCGGCCTTCAGCCGTTCTCGGCCAGCGCTCGCGATCACCGGCCCGAATTGGGGAGGGGGGGGATTGGATCGGAGTGATCCATGGCGAAGTCGATTGAGAAGTCGCGGATAGGCGTGGACTGGGGCTGGGGCGCGGATACCGTGCTCGGCTCGTTTTTCCGCGTCTGGCCCGGTTGATCCGCTTGTTCGATCTCACTCGTCCGTCTCCTCTCAGTCTCCGATCCGATCTTCTCTCAGGGCTCACCGTGGCTTTGGCGCTCGTGCCAGAGGCGGTGGCTTTTGCGTTTGTGGCGGGGGTGGATCCGATCGTCGGGCTCCACGCCGCGTTCATGGTCGGGTTGATCACCGCCATCTTCGGGGGGCGTCCGGGGATGATCTCGGGGGCGACCGGGGCGATTGCGGTGGTCCTGACCGACCTCGTGACCGACCACGGGGTCTCCTTCCTGTTCGCCGCCGTCGCGTTGATGGGCGTGATCCAGGTCTTGGCCGGCGTGCTGCGGCTCGGCAAGTTCATTCGCATGGTTCCGCACCCCGTGATGCTGGGCTTTGTGAACGGACTGGCGATTGTGATCCTGTTGGCGCAGCTGGATCAGTTCAAAGCCAAGGACGCAAACGGGGATCTGCAGTGGCTGACCGGGAATGCGATGTGGACGATGGTCGGGCTGGTCGCGGCCACCATGGCGATCATCCACTTCCTGCCCAAGCTGACGCGTGCCGTGCCGGCCTCGCTGGTGGCGATCGGGGCGGTGACCGGCGCGACGATTCTCTTCGGGCTCGAGGCCCCGACGATCGTCGACTACCTGCGCATGATGTCGGAGGACCCAGAGGCGTCCCTGGCGGGCGGGCTGCCGAGCTTTTCGCTGCCGGTCGTACCGATGGAGTGGGCCACGCTGAAGATCCTGCTGCCCTACGCGGTGATTCTGGCCTCGGTGGGCCTGATCGAGTCGCTGCTGACGCTGACCCTGGTCGATGAGCTGACCGAGACCCGCGGGCGCGGCAACAAGGAGTGCGTGGCCCAGGGGCTCGCCAACGTGACCTGCGGCTTCTTCGGCGGCATGGGCGGCTGCGCGATGATCGGCCAGAGCATGATCAACATCAACTCGGGCGGACGCGGCCGGGCCTCGGGGATCACCGCGGCGCTGGCGCTGCTGGCGGTGGTGCTGTACGCCTCGCCGCTGATCGAGATGATCCCCGTAGCCGCGCTCGTGGGCGTCATGTTCATGGTGGTGCTCGGCACCTTCGAGTGGTCCAGCCTCCGGATCATGAACAAGGTGCCGGCGACCGACGCCTTCGTGATCATCCTGGTTTCGGCGGTGACCGTGAAAACGGATCTTGCCCTGGCCGTCTTCGTCGGCGTCATCGTGTCCGCCCTCGTGTTTGCCTGGAAGCACGCCAAGGTGATCCACGCCGTCACGCACACCGATCTCGAAGGGGCCAAGGTGTATTCCCTGCGCGGGCCGCTCTTCTTTGGCTCGAGCACCGGCTTCCTCGAGCTCTTCGATCCCAAGGGAGATCCGGAGGACGTGATCGTCGAGTTCCGGCACGCCCGCGTGTCCGATCATTCGGCGATCGAGGCGATCGACACGCTGGCCGAGCGCTACCTCAACCTGGGCAAGACCCTGCACCTGCGGCACCTGAGCCCCGAGTGTCGCAAGCTGATGCGCAAGGCCGGCAGCATGGTCGAGGTCAACGTGATCGAAGATCCTCAGTACCACGTGGCAAGCGACGCGCTGGCGTAGACGCTAGGAGCGGTCGGGTGCCGAGGTGCTAGCATCAGGGCACCCTATGGATCGATCCACTGCGCAGAGCGGGGCCTGGCCCTGGACCCAAATCGCCGTCGGGGTGTTGGGCGGAGCGGCGGTGGTCGCGTTGGTGCTGCTCAGCCTGGCGGACCTTGGCGATCCCAGGGAGGCCACCCGCGGACGGCTCGTGCGCGAGGCGGCGGCGGAGGTGCGGCTGCTCGAAAGCGCCTGGGAGCAGGCGCTCCGTGCACCGGAACCTCCCGCGGCCGGGCGCGGGAGGATGCTGGCGTGGCGGCTGGGGGAGGTGCCGGAAGGAGCGGTGGCTCGGGAGGCAAAGACCCCGGGCGCTGAGCTAGATGAGGTAGGAAGCGCCTTCCTTCAGCTCGCGAGGGAACACCAGGTAGCGGGACGCTACGACGACGCGCAAGACGCCTTGGAGCAGCTCTGGGAGCGCGCGCCCGCTGGTCGGCTTGGATGGGAGGGGCGGGTGCAGGCGGTGCGCTTGGCACGAGCGTCGGGCGACGCGACGGCGCTGCGCCAGGCTTTGGGGGATTTGGAAGAGATGCCCTGGGGCGGAGACGCCCTCGGGTCCCAGCGCCTGCGCGGGGTATTGGCCGGCGCGCCTGGGCTTGATGGATCCGAGCGGCAGCGCCTGGCGGCCGAGGTGGTCGCGGCCTTCGAAGCCGGCGAGCTCGGGCGGTTTGTGGCGCAGGACGGACTCACGATTCAGCGGGACGGTCTGGAGCTCGAGTTGGATCCGGAGTGGATCGCGCTTCGGGGACTGCTGCAGGCGCGAATGCCGCTTGAGCCGGGGG
>CAYWNK010000240.1:0-9782 GCA_964459495.1 uncultured Planctomycetaceae bacterium | reverse complement strand
GGCCCCCGCCCCGGCCCCCCCCGGGGTTGGCCGCGGAGCCCCCGCGGGGGCCTTGGGCCCGGGAGGGCGGGCCCCGGACCTACTGGGCCCGGAATTTCCAGGGCCAGGGGGGTCCTCGAGGACGGGGGCCGGGCTGGGGGAAACCATGATCCCCCCCCCCCACTGCAGGGTATCCCCATCGCTGAGCGGAGCATCGTCGACGGCTTTGCCGTTGAGGAGCGGAGCTGGCCCCTTGCCAACCCGCACCACCTTGGGCGGGGAACTCCACAGGTGGAGCTCCCCTCCCGCAGGCTCGGGCACGGAAACATCGCTCGAAGGGCCTCCCAGGGTGAGGCGCGGACCGTTCCATAGATGGGAGGCGGTCTCGGTTCCGATCGTCAGGTCGATCCAGGGCTGGGTCATAGAAAGGGAATCTACACCGGGAGGGGCCCCCAGTCCTACGAAGGGTATGGGCTTGGGCGTTTCCGAGGGCTGGGGAGGGCGCCGGACACCCACCCCACTTCCGTTCGGATCCGGGATCGCGGCGGCTAGGACTAGGGTCCTGGGCCCGGGGCGACCTATCATGGTCTTCCATAGCCCCAGATCACCCACCTTGAAACTCGGACTCCACCAGAGCGCGCGGCTCGAGCAGCGACTGATCCAGTCGCCCCAGATGATCCAAGCCATGCAGATCCTGCAGCTTGGCGCGCTGGAGCTGCAGGAACGCATCGAGGTGGAGCTGGTGGAGAACCCTTTCCTGGAGCGACCCGAGGGGGAGGCCGAGGGATCCACCTCGGAGCCGGAACAGGAGCGCGCCGACGGTGCCGAGGGCAGCGAGAGCCTCGAATCGATGCTCGACGACCTGGAGCGGCTCGATCGGGACTACGGCGACGGCCGGGTGAGCCGGGTGAGCGGCGAAGACGGGGACCGCAAGTACGAGGCCCTCCAGAACACCGCAGCAGACCCCCAGAGCCTGTCCGAGACACTGATGGAGTCCATCGCACTGATGGATCTGCATCCGCGTGACCGGGACTTGGTGGAGTACCTTGTCTGGAGCCTCGACGAGCGCGGCTACCTGCGCGCCCCCCACGCCGAAATCGCAGCCGAGATGGGCGCCGAGCTAGGCGATCCGGTGGAACCCGACGAAATCGAGCTTGCCCTCGAGATCCTGCGCTCCGCCTCCCACCCCGCGATGGGTGCGGGCTCCCTGGAAGACTGCCTCCAGCTTCAACTCCTAGCGCGCGGCTTCGCGCCCGACGATCTCGCGCTGGTCTTGGTGCAAAACCACCTGGAGGACCTCGAACACAATCGATTGCCCCGGATCGCGAAGGCGACCGGCCGCAGCATGGAGGCGATCAAGTTCGCCCTCGAGGAGATCCGCCTCCTCGATCCGAGCCCCGCCCGGGATTACTCCGATGCCCCCGCGGAGACGATTCACCCCGAGGTCATCGTCGAGGAGATCGATGGCAAGCGGGTGGTTCGACTCGACCGGGAACGTGGCTCCTCCCTGCGCCTGACTCCGAACTTCCGCAAGCTCCTCGAGCAGGCGGACGGCGACCCCGAAGCCCGCGCATGGATCAAGAAGCGCGTGGAGTCGGCCTCCTGGTTCGTGGACGCAGTGGAGCAGCGTGAGAACACCCTCCTGCGCATCGCCAAGTCGGTCTTTGCGCGCCAGTCCGACTTTCTCGACAAGGGCGTCAGCGGGCTCCACCCCCTGCGCATGCAGGAGGTCGCCGACGAGCTGGAGCTGCACATCTCCACCATCTCCCGCGGCGTCTCCGGGAAGTACGCCCAGACCCCGAGGGGCATCTTCCCGCTGAAGTACTTCTTCACCGGCGGTACCACCAACGACACCGGCGAAGCCACGAGTCAGGCCAGCATCAAGGACCGTGTGCGCCAGCTCATCGAGGCCGAGGACAAGGCCAAGCCGCTTTCCGACGACCAGCTAGCGGCTCTCCTGGCTGAGCAAGACGGCATCAAAATCGCGCGCCGAACGGTGACCAAGTACCGCAAGGCCCTGGATTTGCCCTCTTCCACCCAGCGCCGGGCCTACTAGCCTCGCCAGGGAGCGCTGGGACCGCCATCCTGCGCTTGGCCAGAGGCAGATCCGGCCCCCAGGGGTGAGGTCGCCCCTCCAAAGCTGGCAGGGGCCCCCAGCAGCCGCTACTCTCCGCTGGAACCCGGCCCCAGGCCCGAATCCACCAGCGACTCTCGATGAACGTCAAGGCCACCGAACTGCGTAAGGGCATGGTCCTCCAAAAGGATGGAGACCTGCTCCTGATCACCGACTACAGCCACGCCACACCAGGCAACTGGCGAGCGATCATCCAGGTCAAGACGAAGAGTCTCACGACCGGTGGCAGCAATCAATTCCGACCCGCCGCAGGCGATCAGTTCGAGACCGCGTTCCTCGATCGCAAGAAGTCCCAGTACCTCTACCAAGAGGCCAATGGGGACTACTGCTTCATGGACTCCGAGACCTTCGAGCAGTTCAACATCACCAAGGAGCTCGGCGAAGACAAGATGGCCTTCGTCAAGGAAAGCGACGAAGTCGAGATCACCTTCCACGAGACGACCGCACTGGGGATCGAGCTGCCCCCCAACGTCGTGCTCGAGGTGACCGAAGCCGAGATCGCGATCAAGGGCAACTCGGCCACCGGCGTCAAGAAGGAAGCGATGGTCGAGACCGGCCACAAGCTCAAGGTCCCGATGCACATCGATGTGGGTGAGAAGATCACCATCAACACCGACAATGGGGAATTCGTCGGACGCGCAAAGGAGTAGCCCCTTGCCGATGCGCCCGACCGTCGAGCCGGTATCCGCCCTGCACCGGCTTGTGCAGGAGTCCGCCGAGGGAGACGGCACGGTCTCCCCCAAGCTCGCGGAAGCCCTATACGGTGAGTTGCACGCCGCGGCGGTCCGCATGATGGCCTCCCACGGAGACAGCCATACGCTGCAAGCGACCGCATTGGTCCATGAGGCCTGGCTGCGTTTGCGCAAGCAGGGCGAATGGACGGAGCCGGCCCACTTTTTGGCCGCTGCCGCGCGCGCGATGCGCTCGGTCCTGGTGGACCACACCCGAGCCAAGAACTCGGCCAAGCGCGGCGGCAACTGGGAGCGCCTGCCCCTGGACGACCTCATCCTGGAATACGAGGACCGAGCCATCGACCTTGTAGAACTGGACATGGCCATCGAGCGCATGGCCGGCTTCGATCCCCAGATGGCCAAAGCCGTCGAACTCCGCTTCTTTGGGGCCCTTGGCATCGACGAGACCGCCAGGGCCCTGAACATGCCCAAGCGCACCTTTGAGCGCCATTGGCATGCTGCGCGCAACTGGCTGTACGCGGAGCTCGGATGAACACTGAGCGCTGGGCAGAGGTCAGGGAACTATTCGAGCGCATCTCGCAGGTTCCTGAAGGTCGTCGTCTGGTGGAGCTCAAGGAAGCCTGCGGGCAAGACGCGGACCTGTATGTGCAGGTTCAGCGCTTGTTGAACGCTGAAATCGGCGCCGCCGATTTCCTGCTCCCCCCCGACATCGCCGATCTGCCTCGAACCGTCCGGGAGGCGCGCGGCGACCTTGCGGGCACGCAGCTGGCCCAGTGGACTCTGCAGCGCGAACTTGGCCGCGGAGGCATGGGCGTCGTTTGGCTTGGGCGAGACCGCCACGGCAAGGAAGCCGCCATCAAGCTCCTGCCGCCGCACCTGCTACGAACCGGGGAAATGGTCGAACGCTTCCGGCGCGAGGCTCTCCTGGCCTCGGCGGTGCGCCACCCGGGGCTGGTGCGGGTGCTGGGCTTCGGAGAGGAAGAGGGCACCTACTTCCTGGTCATGGAGCGCGTCGTAGGCCCGAGCCTGCGCGAGCTCCTAGACGAACCCGAGCTCTATCGGAACCCAAGTTCGTCGCTCCCCAACCTGGATGACCCCCAGCAGGCCGCGGCCCTCGCGCGCGGCATCGCGCTGGCCCTGGAGGCGATCCACCAAGCTGGCCTGATCCACCGGGACATCAAGCCCGGCAACATCCTTCTGGATGAACTAGGCAAGCCCCGTCTCAGCGATTTCGGTCTCGCCCGTTCCTCCGACCTCGACCGGCTCACACGCAGCGGCAGCCCCCTTGGAACGCCCCACTACATGAGCCCGGAGCAAGCTCGGGCGCGTCGGGACGGCATCGACCATCGCTCCGATCTGTACTCCCTGGGAGCCGTGCTCTACGAGCTGCTCGCCAAGCATCCGCCCCACCGCGGCAGCTCGAGTCACGAGATCCTCTATTCGATCGCCCACCGTCAGGTTCGTCCCCTGTCCAAGGCGGCACCGAGTGCACCCCGCCCGCTGATCGCGATGACCGAGCGCCTCCTGCGGCGCAGGCGCAGGGATCGATACCGGGACGCAAGCGGCTTGATCGGAGACCTAGACGCATTCCTCGACGGCCGGCCCATCGAAGCTCGCCCGACCCCGCGCCTCGCCCGACTGCGCGAGTCCTTCGATGATCCGCGCATGGTTCGCCGGCTTGTGCCCGGCGGTCTGCTGGGCGCCCTGGCGATCGGAGCCCTCGGCGCCTCGTCGATCCGCTCCGCCCCCGCGGCCCCAGCCCCATCGACCTACCAGCTTGTGGTCGATAACGCCCCGAGCCTAGGCGACCCCATCGAGGCACAAAGCTGGGTGCGCGGCGACTTTCCCGGGGTCTGGGAGTCGATCGGCCAGAGCCAGCCCCTGTCGGAAGGGCGATTGGAACTGCCTGCAGAACCCGTCCGGATCGTGCTGACGGACGGAGAGGGCCGCTTCGCCGAGCTGCTGCGCGAACCCGACTCCAACAGTCCTGCGGAGTGGCTTGCCGCGCCGCGCCTGGCCAGCCCCGCCGAGGTCAATGCGGACATGGTGCTGATCCTCGGCGGCGAGATGCCCTTCGAGATCCTGCGCATGGATTTGGAGGTCAGCAAGGAGTCCACCGCCGAGCGATCGATGGAGGTGCAGCCGTTTTGGCTGGATCGCGCCCCCGTGAGCGTCGGGCAGTGGCGTGTCTTCTGCAGCGCCACAGGCCGCGAACTCCCGCTTGCTTGGTCGCAGGACACCGGGGATCCCCTGCGCGAGGATCAGCCGGTTTGTGGGATTGTGCTCGGCGAAGCCCGGGCCTACGCGGAGTGGGCAGGCAAGCGCCTACCCAGCCTGGTGGAGTGGTATGCGGCCCTTGGCGCAGGCAATTTTGATTGGGCCGAAGGGCTTTCTTCCGCTGTGGTCGCGGGCCATCCGACCGACCTAACCACGGCGCTTCAAGGGCGCAGCACCGAGGCGGCCAGGCGCCGCTTCACCCAGGGTGCAGGGCCAGGCCAGGGCCCCCATGGCCTCGAGCAACTCGTGGGCGGTGTTGCTGAACGCCTGGACACACCCTGGTTCGAGCCCCATGGCGGCCAGTGGTCGTGGCAGGCCGGTCTCAGCACCCTGTGGACCTCCGCCTGGCACAGCCCCCAGCCCACCAAGGCCAGCCATCTGCGTTGGACCTACCTCGGAATACGAGCCATCGAGCGCTCCGACGACATTGGCTTCCGCTGTGCCAAGTCCGCGGCAGCGCCCCGCTAGCCGGCAATACCAGGCTCCTATGGCGCGCGATTCCTGAGGAATCTTAGGTGAACGGTCGTTTCTGCCCCATGCGGTCGGAATGGGGAGGATCTTGATGCGGGCCCGGAGTGTTCCTTGCTCAAGCAGCTAGTGGCAGAAGCCGAAGGACTGGAGAACTACGGATCGTTTCTCTCTGCCCCAAATATCCCGATGACCGCTCCCCAAAGCAGCTCCACCCAAACCACCGTCACCGCCAGCCTTGCATTCGACGTGCACTTTGATCACGCCGCCCTGGCAGTGTTCAACACCGCCTCGCCGGAAGAGCGCTCTGCTTGGCGCAAGGAGCTGGACGAGATTCTCTACGGCGACCACGAGGAAGCCGTCCAGCGGCTGTTCACCGGAGCCATCGGCCAACCGACGCTGGACGCGGATCCGGTGTACGGCAACCTTTCGACCAAGACGATCGAAACGGCCTTGAACGACCTGGTGACGGCCTACAACGTCCTGCAAACCGGGATTCAGTTCTCCCTGGACGGGGACGTGCCCACCTGCGTCCGCTACGAGTGGATCGATGGTCAGCGGCGCACGATCTACAACTACTCGCTGGCTAGCATCGGCGGCATGACCGGCAGCAACCGCCCGCCCAGCACCTATCACGCCACCCTGATCTACGACCTGGCGTAGCCGAACCGGATCGACCATCGATCTTCCAGTCCGGGCCCCCCCCGGGCCCCACTATGGGGCAGGAGCTGTCTTCCCACAGCGCCTGCCCCGTGCTTCATTCCTGCAGCTCGCTTCTTTTTCGATTCCGCGCGAACACAAAGCCCCTCAGCTCCCCTAGGGCCAATCCTGTGCGTTGCGAAAAAAGAAAACAGGGGAACGAGCGGCGGGTTTGGCTCTGAAATCCGTGTTAGTAGGTAAGGACGATTGCAACCGTCCCCCCACCAACCGTGTCGAGCCCCCCGCCCATCCTGATCCTGTGCGAAGACCGCGATGCCGTCGCGCGTCGCGCCTCGGGCGAGTTATCCGCGCTCTGCCGGACCCATGTGGAGGTTTGCACGGCCAGCGACCTGGTCCATGCATCCTACTTCCGTTCCGCCCGGCCCGGTGTTGCCCAGCCCGCGCCTGAGGAAGGCTCAGGAACGTTGCCGCGGCCCGCAGGACAGCCTGTGGCGACCCCCGCAGCCCGCGATCTCCCCGGCGAGATCGTGCTTCGCGACGGCCGCCTGCTCTTCCAAGACCGGCTGGCTGGCGTCTGGAATCGCCTTGAGCAATGGCCGGCAGCCCTGGCCGGACAGGGCGAGGGCGCAGGCGAAGTGCTCGCCAGCTGGATCGTCGGCGCCCCTTGTCCGCTCCTCGGCGAGCCTGGGGTCCTAGCCCCGCAGCAGAGCATTCGCTGGACCCGGCTGCACTGGGCGAGCGCTGCCTCCAAGGCTGGCCTTTGCGTGCCCGCCGTGGACCAACGCGCCGGCACGCACACACGCAGCTCCGCTGCACCACTCGGAGAACGCGTATCAGTCCTGGTCACAGGAGAGCAGACCAGCTCGATCGGGCCCCTCGCCGAAGAGTTGGATCCGGCGACCCTAGATGCCTGCGTGCGCCTGGCCCATTCGGTGAACCCGCTGCTCGAGGTTCGTCTCGTTCCCCAGGGGCAATCCGGATGGCGCTTCGCCGAGGCGAATCCAAACCCAGACCCCTTCCCCCATGGCAGGGTGGGGATCGCCAACCTCGCCTCCCTCCTCTCCGGTTCGGTTTCCGGCCAACTCTCGACCCCCAGCAAAGCGTCGATCCAACTGGGGTCCCTCGAAGGTACGGGATGATCCTGCTGCTGGCGCCCAGTGGCCATCCGCTGCGGGACCTGCTCCCGCAAGCCCTGGATGCGGGCTCCTTTGGCTCCGAGCTGCTCAGCATCGACCCTGCAGCCGCCGATGACCTGGAGGTCGTGCTGCGCAGCGAGGGGGGCGAGATTCAGGGACAGCTCGAAACCAACGGTCGCATCTGCCACTGGCACGAACTGCGCGGCGCGTGGTCTGCACTCGACTCAGCCCCAGCGCCTGGCTCCCCCTGCGAGCTCCTCATCCAGGGCCTCGACCTGACTCCGATCCCCGTCGTCGGGCGACCGAGTGTCGTGGAAAACCTGCAGTCATCCAGGCGGCTGGATGAGTGCGCACGGGCGGCTGGGCTTGGAGCTAAGAACGCTGCAACCCATGCCAAGGCGCCGGCGCGAAGAACCGCGTCGATTTGGTGCGGCCATACCGAGTTCCATGGCACATCCGAGGCCCTCCGCCCCTGGCTTCCCCAGGTTGGATCGCTGACTGAATGCCTCGGCATGATCTGGGGGCGTATCGACTTCCGGGAGCTCCCAGCTGGGCCTCCGCAGGTCCTCTCAGCGACAGAGGACGCCCCCCTTCCCCACTCGATCGACGAGCTTTCCGGCCCCCAACGCAACGCGCTTTTCGCGCTGGTCGAACGCTTCCAGCACGGCCAACTGCACGCGATGCCGCGAGAGTCGCGGGGCTAGGAGCCGGGCACTGGACGGCCGGGCCGGTGATAGACCAACACCGTGAGGTCGCGGCCCTCCATCGGGACCGGGAAACGTCGCTTGAGGTGGCACTGATCCTGTAGCAAGGCTTCGAGTGTCGCACGCTGTTTCGGGTCCCAGAGTTCCAAGAACTCCGGCCGCACGACGATCCACAGGGGACGATCGGTCTGTGCAGCTGCCAGGACGTTGTGGGGCTGCTTGTAATCACACCAGCCGACAAGACGCGGATGCCGCACGTCCGTGAAGGTCGGATCCACGTAGTACTCCCCGAGTCCCGCCTGCATTCCGAGCACCAAATCGTGCTCACCCCGTGCTGACCAGACGTAGGAGTACGCCTCACGCCAGCGCGGCCGCTCCCCGTGGCGCCAGCCGAAGTAGAGGGCGCAGGAGGCCAGAGCTGGAAGCACCAAGAGCCCGCCGTACACCCAGGCGGATCGACCGCGCCGCAGGAAGGCCGTACCAAGCGGCCAGGCCGCCAGGGCCGCGGCCCAGGGAAGGGAACAAAAGAGGTATTGCGCACTGACTTTCGTCCAAAGGGACACCGCCAGCATGCCCAGCACAGGCAGCAGTGTTCCCATGACAACGACCCGCCCAGGTCGGGAACGCCAGCCGAGCCATGCGCCCGCAAGAGCAGCCACACCGAGTACGGGGGTGAGCTGGAAACCTGTGCTCGTCACCAGGTGCACAAAACCGCTGATCGCTTCCGCGACGAAGCCCACTTCGGTGTCCTTCTTGCCAACGTAGTCCAGCAGCGCCGGAGCCAGCACCGGCAGACTGAGCAAGCCCCCCAGCAGCAAGACGAGGAAACCAGCCCGTTCGGCCCGCCGCCGCTCCGCAGCGCAAGCCCCTGCGCCCCCCTGGGGAACCTCGCCCCGGCCACCGAAGAACGGCGCGAGACCGAGACCCGCCGCGATCCCTGCGGCGTGGGGATGGAAGGCACTCGCTGCCAGGGCCAGCCCAACCCCGAGCGCACAGCGCCAGCGATCGCTCCGCACCCAGCCCCGGGCCCAAACGCCCGTGGCCAGCAAGGTCTGGGCCTGGGCGAAGGTGTAGGCGCGCGCGTTCTGGGACCAGTACAGGTGCCAGGAACTGACGGCGACCAGCAGAGCTGCGAAGGAAGCCGCGCGTCGGCCCGCCAGGGGCCGGAAGGCCCAAGCCGTCAGGGGCACGCAGAGCATTCCGGCGACCGCAGGGCCGATGCGCAGCGCGAACTCGTCCGGGCGCCCCCCGAAACAGCTCGCCACCGCCCGGATCAGTCCGTAGCCCAGGGCGTGCACCGGCCCACCCCCCGGCATCCAGCCGGAACCGTGCCAAGCATCGCCCAGCGTCAAAGCCTCGTCGTACCAAAGGCTCCAGTCTCCCAAGCGGAGCAGTCGCAGGAGGGCCAACAGACAGGCCACCCCCAGCAGCGCAGCGGCCACCCGATCGCGCTGCCTGGATGCGGTTTCCTGGGGGGGATCGAACGACGAGGCCATCTGCGCAGCCTAGCAGGTCGATCGGTTCATTCCCTCTGACCTCAGGCAGCGTGGGACGCTGGGCTCCCGCAGTGGGGCCAGCGGGCCCGAATCGCGGAACTCACGGTCCGTGACAGGGATTTCGAGGGGATCGGCTGCGGGCCCGGCTGAAACGCCCAAACGTGCTGCCGCGTACCGAGACCTGGTCGCTGCGGGTTTCTGGGCCTGCACACTCAAGGGCCGTCCCAGGGCGGGAC
>CAYWNK010000239.1:7253-9842 GCA_964459495.1 uncultured Planctomycetaceae bacterium | reverse complement strand
GGGGCGCTCCTGCCGCTGGAGCCCAAGGATGCGGATCGCGATGCCCGCGACGTCGTTCTGCTGGTCGATGGTTCGGGCAGCATGAACGAGAGTGAGCCCGGCAGGGTCAGTCGCTGGGATCGTGTGCGCTCGGCGGTGCAGGGCCTGTACGAGCTCGTGCCCGAGCAGGACCGCGTGCAGGTGTGGTTCTTCACCCACGATCTGGTGCAGCCCCCGGTTTTTGAAGGCAGCAGAGGGCAGGGCAACGCTGCAGACCTCAAGCGGCTCATGTCGGCGCAGGCGCCGGGGGGAGTGACGAACATCTACGATTCCCTGCACCGTTTCGTCGGGATTCGGGAGGAGGCCCGGGCGGCGGGGGATGCCCGGCAGGCCCTGGTGCTCCTGCTCAGCGACGGGTACCAAAACAGCTCGAGCTCACGCTCCCCATCGGAGATGCGGGCGCGGCTCGACGCGATCGGAGTCGATCTTCGGGTGCTTTCGATCGGTGTGCGTCCGCGGCTGGGGGTGCTGGACTCCTTTTTGCGCAGCGGCGAGGCGGTCGTCCCTGCGGGGGATCTTGCCGACCTGGAGAGCGTTCTCGTGGATGAGGTCTTCGGCGATGGCATTCGACGGGAGGCGGGGATGGCGCTCCACCTCGCGGACGTGGGGGGGCTGCGTCCCGAAGGCGCGGGTGCTGCTGTCGTCGATGCGATGGCCGCATTCTTCGGGCCGGTGATCACGCCGCTCGATGCGTATCTGCGGACCCAGCGAGCGGGCGCTGGATGGGGTGGGGGCCAGGCGGGCGAGGACCGCGCGTCTTCCGAGGTGCTGCTCGCAGCTGGGGGCGGCGATCCCTTGCTGGCCGTTCGCAGGGAGGGGCTCGGCCACGTCGCATGCCTAGCCACGCTGCCCTCGGCAGACTGGTGCGGCGGCCTGGCGGCGAACCCGCGTGTGCTCGGACCCTTGCTGCAGCTGCTCGCCCGGCCGGGCGCGGGCGCGCGGCACAGCAGCGGACCCAGTGCTGTGTTGGAGGCCGGTGAGCTGCGCATTTCCGGCCTCGATCCGGCTGCCCCCGCCGAGCTGTTCGCCCGGGTCCTTCCGGCCCCGCGGTCCCTGCGTGACGGCGAGGTTCTGAGCTCCGCCGTCCTGCCCCTGGCTCCGGACCCAGGCGCTGCGGATCCCCGCACCGCGCGGCGCGCTGCCTGGCCCTGGGCCCTGCCAGCGGCCGGAGACCAGGGCCGTGTGTCCCTGCAGACCCAGGAGCGGGAATACCTGCAGCTGCCGATGGCGGTCTCGCTCGGCCCCGAATGGACGCTGCAGGGGGACTCCCTGCCGAGCGAATGGCCCGAACCAACTGAAAAAGGGGCCACCAGCGCGCGCAGGGAGCATCCACTCGCATCCTGGCTGCTGGGGGCGGGTCTGCTGTGCATGGCGCTTGCCGCTTGGATTCGACTCGGGGCTCGCGGGTCCGCCCAGCCCAAGGGTTTCGGTGGTCAAGGCTTGGCGTAGGGCGGCCGATGGGACCAGGGGCGCCAGCTTGGGCGCCCCGAACCCTGACCCCCGATTTTCCCATGCGCAGTTCCTTTGCCCGGTTGCTCCTCCTCGCCTCGATCGCTGCTTCGGTGGGCGCAGGCTGCTCCTCGACCACCGATTCGTCGGCCCCCGCTGAGCCCGCCCCCGCGGAGGACAGCTTGGAGTGGCTGGAGGCAGCTCCCGATCTGGCCAACCGCATGGATCGCCGGATGGAGCAGATGCCCTGGACCCAGGGCATGGATGAGCGCGTGGAGATGATCCAGTGGTGGGCCGAGCGCGGGGAGCCCGCGTATTCACGCCTGCTGGACATGGCCGCCGATCCCCGCCCCGGCGTGGCCGACATGGCCTTTGCTGCGCTCGCGGCCAGTCGAGACAGTCGCTTGGTGGAGCCCCTGCGGACTGTTCCGTGGCCTGCCGAGGGGGAACTCGATAGCCGCTACAGCCGGGCCCGAACCCACCTGGTGCTGGGAGACTGGAGCCACGTGGATGTGCTGATCGACGGCCTTGAGGACGACCGGCTGTTCGCGCGCTCGCTGTGCTTGAAGACCCTCCGGACGGCCAGCCGTCAGGATCTGGGCTACCGGGCTTCCGGGCCGGAAGAGGAGCGGGCCGCCGCAGTCGAGCGCTGGCGCGAATGGGCGCAGGACCGGGCAGGCGACCCTCTGCTGAGCGCCAGGGAAGTCTCCGAGGGCTGATCGAAAGCGGAAATCACCCGCCTGGGCGCCCGCAAGGGGCTGATCAGCGCGGGATGGGGGCCGAAGGGCAGCAGATCCAATGCGGGAACGTACACTGTCCTTGCGTTCGATCGGGGCCTGCTTTCGGCTCTGAGTCGCGTGTCCCCCACTTCCCCCACACCCGGCAGGGCCCCGCGGATGGAAATCCTGTTCTGCGACCTGTGTAACGAATCGATTCCGGCCACCCACCTGCAGGCTGGAAAGGCCTTTCGCCGCGGTGGTCGACTGACCTGCGCGGCCTGCGATCTGGCCATGGGGGGGGGCGGCGCTCCCGAGCACGAAGCCGACCGACGGCGTGCCACGGGTGCCAGGACTGGGCCAGGCCCCAGGGCGCTGGGCCCCG
>CAYWNK010000239.1:0-7153 GCA_964459495.1 uncultured Planctomycetaceae bacterium | reverse complement strand
GCTCATCCGGCTCATCCGGCTCATCCGGCTCATCCGGCTCATCCGGCTCATCCGGCTCATCCGGGCCCTCCGAGACCCAGCGTGGCGCTGGGACCGGTGGCGCAGCCCAGCAGGCTGCCGCTTCGGCGGACGGAGGCCGCAGCGCCGCCGGCATCGGGGTTGGGCTGCTTTCCCTGCTGGTGGCTGGTCTTGGCCTCGGCCTGCTGATGGAGCGTCTGGAGCAGACCGAGGACCAGATGGAAACCTTGGCCCAGGAGCTGACTTCGCAGCAGCGGCAAAGCGAAGCCGGTGTGCGTGCCCAGGCCACCCTCATGGAGGCGCGGCTCGCCGAGCTCGCCGCCGGGATGGAGCAGCGCGGGGTCGAACTCGGCGCTGGAATGGAGGCCCGCCTGACTGCCCTTGGTGCGCGGGACGAAGAACATCAAGCCTCCCTGGCGCAGCTTCGCGAAGAGATCGCCAAGCTGGTGGGCGAAGCTTCGGGCGCTGCCGCGGGGCGGATGGCCACCATTGCCAAGCTCGAAGAGAAGCTAAGCGCGATGGAGACCGATCAGGCCTTTTATGGCGAACGCCTCGCCCAGCTAGATGAGCAGCTGCGGGCCATCGAGACGATGCGGCCTGGAGCCTTCGCTGCCGGTCCAAATTTGGCCGATGTGGCCGGCGGAGACGGAGCTGCAGCCGGTCCCGCCCCCTGGGAGGGGCTGCTGCCCGACCTGGGCCACCAGCATGCGGGCATTCGCATGGAAGCCGTCTACGAGCTGTCGGAGACCGGGGATAGGCGCGTGGTGCCCCACCTGATCCCGATGCTGCGCGATGAGGACCTGTTCGTCCGCATGGCCACGACACGCGCCCTGATGGACCTGAGCGCGAAGGCCGGGGTGCCCGGTCTCATCGACACCCTCGAGGATGCCTCAAGCCCCGTGCGCGAGGCGGCGATGGTTGCCCTGCGCCGGATCACCGGCCGGGAGTTCGGCTTCGAGCCCCAGGCCTCGGTGTCCCAGCGGGCTACCCGGGTCAAGGCCTGGCGCGAATGGTGGAACAAGGAAGGTGATGCCTTCCTGGCCTCCTAGGGGCCTGGGCCCGAAGCGACTCGCCCCCAGAGGGGCGGGCGGCTCGCCCTGGCTAGGCTTGGCTCTCCGGCTCCGCTGAGTGATCGACGAGCCGGTAGCCCTTGCCGCGCTCGGTGCGAATCAACGGCCGGCCCACGCGGTCGACCTTCTTGCGCAGGCGACCGACGTGGACGTCGAGCAGGTTGGTGCCCGGATCGAAGCCGAGGTCCCAGACTTCGAGCAGGAGGGTCTCGCGGCTGACGACCTCTCCCTTGGCCTGGGCGAGGACGAGCAGGAGGTCGAATTCCTTGGGTGACAGGTGCACGGGCTGTTCCTGCCGATAGGCCCGGCGTAGGGCCAGGTCGAGCTTGAGATCCCCGAAATTCAGGGCGGGGAGCGTGCGTCTACGGCGCTGGACCGCCTCGAGCCGCGCCAGGAGCTCGTCGACCTCGATCGGCTTGACCATGTAGTCGTCCGCGCCCATCCGTAGGCCCTTCACGCGTTCCTCGGGCCTGCCCCTACCCGAGATGAAGATCACAGGGACCTCGTCACCTGCCTCGCGGATCGACAGCAGGAGGTCCCAGCCGCTGGGTCCCGGCATGTCGATATCCAAGAGGATGCAGTCAAAGTCTCCCTGGGACGAAGACTCGAGGGTGGCCAGAGCCGTCGTGCCGTCCGCGGCCGCGGAGGTTTGGATGTTTTCCGACTCCAGTGCGAGCTGGACCACGGTGCGGAAGTCGGAATCGTCGTCGACCAGCAGGACTTTCATGGCTTCATTGGGGGGGGGAGGGGCGGTTTGAGACTTCATGAGAACCCATTCTGAGCATGGAAGACAGACCTGGGTGGCAGGAAGGGTCCTCGCCTAACATGATTGTGTGCCGGACTTTGCCGAGCACTCTCCGCCGTATCTGCCATTCTCTCCGAGTACCCAAATTGGTTCCTACCTCCCACGACGCCAACCAGCCAGATTTGCACGAATCCCAGCAACGTCTGGATCAGGTGCGGGACCTTCTCTTTGGAGAAGCAGCTCGCGATCTCGAAAGCCGGGTTGTCGAGCTGAGTTCTGCCCTGGCCGACGCGCAAACAGCGTTGACCAAGCGCACAAATGCGATGCGCCAGGAGCTCGACGATCTGCGAGCAAGCAGCATGGACCGGGCCGAGCTGGCCTGCGCCCTACGCCAGCTGGCGGACGCGGTCGAACGCGGTGCAAACGTCTCCGCGCCGCCCAAGAAACAATGACCGCAGACGAATCCAGCCTAGGTTCAACAGACCGTCACCCCGGCGAGGGGAGGTCTGAAATTGGTAGCAATGACTGGCAGCGGCTGCGCGAGCTGATCGTCGGTGAGGAGGCCGTGCGCCTCGATCAGCTTGAGAAGACGAGCCCTCCTCCGCGCGGAGAGCAGGTCGCCAAGGTGCTACCTGAGGCCGTTGCCCGCGCGGTCTCCGGGGGACCGGGGCTGGCGGGAGCGTTGGAAACCACCATCGAAGAGGGTCTCCAGCGCAGCGCGCGCAAGAACCCCGAGGCCCTTGCGGAAGCGATCTACCCAGCTCTAGGGCCCGCCATTCGGCGCATGATCCAGAGTCTGCTCAAGGACTCGCTCGAGGGTTTCAACACCGCGATGGAGCACTCGATTTCTCCGTCGGGTCTGCGCTGGCGCATCGAGTCGATTCGCACGGGCCGACCCTTCAGCGAGGTGGTGATGCTCCATAGTCTGGAGTGGCGCGTCGAGCAGGTGTTCCTCATTCACAAGGAGACGGGCCTGCTGCTGCAGGAGGCTTCGCGCGTCGACCGTGCGGGCGGGCCCGACCCCGACCTGGTGTCGAGCATGCTCACCGCCATTCAGGACTTCGTGCGTGACTCCTTCGCTGAAGGGGAAGAGGGGGACCTTGAGCAGGTGGAGCTCTCGGGCTACCGGATCCTGATCGCCCAAGGGCCTAGCGCGGTCCTCGCCGCGGTCGTGAGCGGCGCGCCGCCCGCGGAGCTGCACGTTGAGCTGGAGGAACTCGTGCTCTCCCTGCACGTGGAGCATGCGCGCGCGATCGAGGAGTTTGACGGGGACTCGATGGCCTTCGCCGCGGTGGGCCCCCAGCTAGAGGAGTGCCTGCGAAGCCAGTCGAAGGAGCGGAAAAAGAGCAGCATTGGGCCCCTCATCCTTGGGCTGGCCATGCTGGGGTTGCTGGTGTTCGTGGGCCGCTGGTGGTGGCTGGAAGGCCGTCGGGATCGCGCGGCCAGGGCCATGTTGGAAGCTGTGGAAGGGGAGCCGGGACTGCTTCTCGTGGACTGGGAACGCGACGGTGACACGCTACACCTCACCGGCCTCGCCGACCCTTCCGCGCGCCGACCGAGCGACCTCTTGGCGAGCCTGGGGATCGAAGACCGGCTGCAGGTGGAGGGCCAATGGCGATCCTATCTATCCTCCGAAGAGCCTGTGGTCATGGCGCGAGCGATAGAACAACTTCAGCCACCCCAGGGAATCGAGCTCCGATGGAACAAAGGTTCGATCAGCGCGGTCGGGGAGGCCAGCGGCGGCTGGATTGCGAGCGCGCGCTCAGTGGCACAGAGTCTGACCGGCCGGCCCCTGGTTGAGGACGGGCTGACCAATCGGGACGCGGCAGGCATGGATCGGCTGATCGAGGCGCTTGACGGTCAGCTGCTGCCCTTTGGACTTCGCTCCACCGAACTCGACCGCTCGGACCCGGTGGTGGCTGGCCGGCTCTCCGCGCTTTCCGAGCTGGACGAGTCGGCGGCCGCGGCTGGGCGCACGGTCCGGGTCGAGCTCGCCGGCGTGATCGCTGAGGAGGAGTCCAGCTCGGCTGGGCTCGATACTCGGCGCGCGGGGGCCGCATGGGAGGCGCTGGGGCGCCTCCAGCCGAAGGCGCTGGTCCCGATAGCCGCACCCCCCAATCCAGCGGGTGCAAGGCGCTCGCCGGAACCCGGTGTCCGTCTCCATGTTCGACTCCTTCCGGTGCCAGAGGGCCCGCGATGATCGCCAAGAAAATCTGCCTGTTGGGTGCCTTCTCGGTGGGCAAGACCTCGCTGGTGCGCCAGTTCGTTCACTCGTCGTTCTCCGACCGCTACCTCACCACGGTGGGGGTCAAGATCGACAAGAAGTCCATCGCCATCGGGGAGCAGAACATCACCATGATTCTGTGGGACCTGCATGGGGAAGATCGGCTGCAGGCCGTGCGAGAGACCTACCTGCGAGGCTCGTCGGGTGCACTTTTGGTCGCAGATGGCACCAGGCCGGAGACGGTTCAGGTCGCTCTCGACCTGGAAGCGCGACTTCACCGGGTCTGTGGTGAGGTGCCGACGCGGCTGCTCATCAACAAGGCTGATCTGGCCACCGAATGGCCGGTACCCAAGGCGGAGCTGCCCCTGCCGGTGGAACGAAACCCTCTGTTCACGAGCGCGAAGACCGGGGACAACGTCGAACTCGCGTTTCTTGAGCTGGCCGAACAGATGCTGGGGAGCGGAACCGCGTGAGCTTGACCGACGCACTTCCCGTGGGGCTCGCCCCGCGGGCCCTCACTTTGCTGCTGCGCGGACGAGAAGCAGCCTGGGCACACCTTGACGCGGACAACCGGGTCTTGGGGTCGGGCGGCGCGCTCCAGCGCTATGGGCTCGAAGGCCTGGTGGAGGGGGCGGATGCCGTCAGCACCGAGCCCCTGCTGCACGGCTTGCTGCCGCTGGAGGCCGGAGCCCTGCACCTGCCGCGCGTCCAATTCCCTGGAGGGCCGGGCGATCTGGAGCTGCTCCCCGACGACGGGGAGCGGGTTTGGTTGCTGGTCCTGGATTCGCGCAAGGTGGCGGAGCGCGAGCGTGCACTCTTCCAAAAGGGCAACGAGCTCGACCTTCTCCGGGCGCGCTGGGCCGGGGCCGCGGTGCCCGATGGGGATACCGAAGTCGCCACGGTTTTGGGGGCACTGGACCTCGTGGTTTTCGAACACTGTGCCGACTCTCGAATGCGCCCGCTGGGGCCATTGCCCGGATGGGCGCGGCCCTTCACCCAAGAAGGGGAGGACGGGCTGGAGCTCTTGCAGGGCGATGGACTGACCTTTCTCGACAACTTTCTGGTCGACGCTCAACGGCACTGGGGCAGCAGCGGGAGCGGCTATCTCTCGTCTGGGATGTGGTCTGAACCCGGTCCAGCGGGGGAGGAACGGTACCTGGAAGCCATCGCTGTGAGTGATGAGCGCGGTCGCACCGGGCTTGTTCTCCAGCAGCTCGGTTCCCGCTATGTGGAGCGTCAGCGCATTCTCCAGGGCGCTCGGGAGGCACGCCTCGACCTCGAAGCATTGCGCTACGAGGTTCAGAAGAAGGACGTGCTGCTGCATTGCATTGTTCACGACCTGCGCGGACCGCTTTCGAGCCTGGTGGGCGCGCTCTCCCTGCTGAAGCGTGGACCCTTGCCGCCGGAGAAGGTCGAGGCCCTGTTGGACGTGAGCCTGGGTCAGGCGCGGCGTCAGGACGAGATGATTCGCTTGGTGCTCGATGTCTTCTCGGCGGAGCTCGAGGAGCTGGAGTCGTTCGAGCGAGATCCGGCCCTGGCCCCTGACCTGGTGACGATCACCATGGACGCGGTGCGTCGCATGCTGCCCGCCTTCGATGCGGCGGGCGTTCAGCTGCGTTTCGAGCACACGCAGGAGACCGCCCCTGTGGTGGGCCGTACGGATCGGCTCGAGCGCATTCTCGCCAACCTGCTCGACAACGCATTGCGCTATGCGCCCGAGGGCAGCGCCGTCGAGCTGGTTCTGCGCAAGAGCGCGGAAGGGATGCAGCTGGACGTGAATGACCGGGGACCTGGCGTGGAGCCGGAACTCCAGGGAAAGCTATTCCAGCGCTTCTCCCAGGGCGGCGAGCAGCGCCGGGGGGCCGCGGGGCTGGGGCTGTACTTCTGTCACATTTCGCTGCAGGCCTGGGGCGGGGCGATCCAGTACCTCGACCGCCCGGGGGGCGGCTCGACCTTCCGCATTCAGCTGGACGGGGCGTAGATCCAAGTCCGCTAGGGAAAAGACAGGACGCTGTTCGCAACAGCAAACAGCGTCCTGTTGGATCCATCCACCTCGGCGCTCAGCGGCAAGCCGCTGGCTTCGGGTTGGAAGCGAGAGATGGGTCCAGAAGAGAGCCTCCGCCAGGAGCTCCCCAATCGGCTCCGCAGAAGAGTGTTCCCCGGCGCCTGCCCTGCATCCCAAGGGCAAGCCCTATGTATCCCGAGTCTGGACTAAATCCTCATGACGGTCGTGTTAGAGGGCGCGGGTCTCCCTCAACCCGGTTGAGCGGGGCTAGTCGATCGGGGGCGAGCCCGGTGCCTGGCGGGACAGCGCGCGGAGGAACGCAACCAGGTGGGTCACGTCCCGTTCGTCGAGCCGAATGCTCGGCATGTGCGGACTGAGGTGGGAGTTGGCCCTGCCGCCATCCGCGTAGAACTGCACGACCTCCTCCAGGGTCGCCTGGCTGCCGTCGTGCATGTATGGGGCGGTGAAGGCCAAGCCGCGCAGGGTCGGGGTCTTGAAAGCTCCTCGGTCGCCGTCCTGGCCGGTCACGCCGAAGCGTCCCTCCTCCGGGACCCCGTCGATGCTGCCGATGCCCGTGTTGTGGAACGCTTCGTCGGTAAAGTTGGGGCCCGAATGGCAGCGCCAGCACTGCCCGCGACTTTCGTAGATCCACAGACCGGCCCGCTCGGCGTTGTCGAGGTGCTCGACCTGGCCGCCGCGGAAGCGGTCCACCGGCGAGTCGCCGGAGTGGAGCACCCGGACGAAGCTGGCGAGGGCGGCCGGAACGGACTGGGTGGTCGGGCCTGCGCCGGTGGCGGCCTCGAAGGCCTTGGTCCAGTCGGTATCGTCTGCGAGGCGTGCGACGGCGCGGTCGATCCCCAGGCCCATCTCGACGGGGTTGGCGATGGGCATCACGACTTGGGCCTCCAGGGTGTCCGCCCTGCCGTCCCACATGAAGCTCGTGCCCTGGCCCCGGTTGAGGAGGGTCGGTGCGTGGCGGGCGCTCTCCTGGCCCTGGATGCCGAGGGACAAGGGCCTGGGGTCGGCGAAACCATGATCAGGCTGGTGGCAGCTCGCGCACGCGACCGTGCGATCCGCGGAGAGGACCGGGT